>JBMFHI010000004.1:24907-65461 GCA_049976905.1 Syntrophobacteraceae bacterium
GGGGGGAAGACAAAGGGGGGAAGACAAAGGGGGGAAGACAAAGGGGGGAAGTTTCTCGCCAAAAGGGAGGCGGGGTTGAATATCCTCGCCGGCTTTGCGATAAATTTTTTGATCCATTGGGGAAAGAAATTGTATTCACGAAAAACCGCGATTGTCACGATGAGCGATCTTGGCTCGCAAGGCAAAAGAGTTGACCTCTCGGGCCAGGTCCTGGCCGAAAGGCTTGGCGCGGAAGCCTACGAGGTCTTCTTTCGGACCATTATCCCCGATGATTGCGAGAGGATAAAGGAGGTGCTCGTCGAATTGGCCGACCGCAAAGGAGCAGCCCTGATCGTTACTACCGGCGGTACGGGAGTTTCGCCACGCGATGTGACGCCCGAAGCCACTCTTGCGGTGATAGAAAAGAGCGTTCCCGGAATGGCCGAGGCCATGCGGGCGGCAAGCATGCGCAAGACAGCCCATGCGATGCTCTCACGGGCCGTTGCCGGCATCCGGGGTAAAACCCTCATCCTGAATCTTCCCGGAAGTCCCGGGGGCGCGCTGGAAAACCTCGAGGCCGTACTTCCGGCCCTGTCTCACGCGCTCGACAAAATACAGGGAGACCCCTCGGATTGCGCGGCCAAATAATTTTGGCCGTTGTGGCAAAGGGAGGGGTTTTTCATGTTTTTTCTTCCCGCAAGTTCCAGCCGGTCACGGCCTCAAGCTGTGCTGCCATTTTTTGCCTGTGGCTTCCGGGCCAGTAAATCCTTCCACACTGAGGACACTTGCGAAAATCCCTTGTCGTTTCAAAAATATAGTCTGGCACGGCGCCAAAGGCTTCCCGCGGGGCAGCAGGCTCAAGGGGGGCATTGCAAAGCGCGCACCTTGAGAACAGCCGCACCTGATCTCTTTGTATGGTGCAAAGGGATATCAATTCCGCCAACTGCTCGAAATGATGGTCGGCGCGAATGAATATAACGCCTTCGATATGCCGGAATTTTTCCCTTCTGGTGACCGGAACAACTCCCGCGGAAAGCAGCGACTCGAGAACGCCGCGATTGGCCAATAGAATCGAGCGGGCGTCGAGACCAAGGACTCTTAGCCACCTGGCAAGTTTACCCAGCATAATATCCAGGGCGAAGCGCTTTGCCGGCGCACTTGCACCGCACATCCGGTCTACTCCAGTTCGATTTTTTGCACTCCGGGCAGGGCGGGTAAATGGAATACGCCGGGCTGGAAAGTGGGCGCGGGCTGCATCTGTTGGACCTTGATCCGCATTCGCCAATCCTTGGAAGATATGTCGATTTTTTGCGGAGTGGATTCTTGGGCCAGCTGGACCGGCGGATCGTAGGAAACCTGTCCCTCGAATTGCGAGGTTCCTATAAAGACCCGTTCGAGCGCGCCAGAGCGAATCTGCCACTCGATATATCGGGTGGGGCTTTTGGATATCAACCGCAGCAAGCCGCCGTTCTTAAGGATTTGGATATTTTTTAACTGCTCAGGCGATATGGTCGCGCTCAGAAGGCGGCTAAAAATTGCAACGGGCAGGTTTACCCCGCCCAGGAACCGGCGCACGAGAATTTCGGGGCTCTGTGCCGTGTAGAGCTTATTTTGAGAAGGGATCAAAAGAGAGGGTCCGGTCGGATTTAAGACAAAAAGAGCGGCGGTCATGCCGATGGGCGTAAATGTCTCAAATCTTACGAAGTCCGATGATTTAACCAGAATCAGCGCCGGAGAGCTGAACTTGGCGGTCGTGCCGTTAACATCGACATGGACTTTGGATTGGAAATTTTTCCAGAACTCGGACCTTTGCTTCATTTGCGCGATTTGATCGGCCGCGGAAATCCGCTGTGAAGGGGGCCCGGGAGCTTTCCCGGCGGGCAAAGGGGACTCAGCGCAGCCCGTTGCAAGAGTTAGAAGCAGGAGAAGGAAAAGAAAAATAGACGACAAACGCGAAATAGATGAATGCATCTTCGAAAGGCTCCATGAGGGGTAAGGGTGAGCAGGTCAATGGGAGGTGAAAAAAAGGGAGTTATCGCTTCCACGAAACGCTAGCCCAGCTCACAAATCCACTGCCGGCCATGGGATATGCTCCGGATTTTTCTCCGGGGCTATCGGATGGCGTCGAGTTTTGCCCGGATTTCCTTAGCCCCCGACTGATCGAACTGGATCGCTTTGCGGTAAGCCGCGGAGGCCTTTTGCTTTTGACCAAGTTTTAGATAGACATCTCCAAGATGCTCCTGGATGACCGGATCGTCGGGAACTCGTTTGGCCGCGCCGAGCAGCGTTTCGAGCGCTTTTTTGTGCCTGCCCAGCTTATAATAGACCCAGCCAAGGCTGTCCAGGATATAGCCGTCATCGGGGGAAGCACTGAGCGCCCGCAGGATCAATTGCTTGGCCTCGAGCAGGTGTGTGCCCCTTTGAGCGAAGCTGTAGCCGATGAAATTTAGCGCATCGACGTTTTTAGGATCCAGGACAAGGATTTCCCGCATCGTTTTAATAGCGTCGCGTTCTTTGCCCATCCTGGAGAGCACCAACCCCTTGCGGAAGAGCAGCGCGGGGTTGCCGGGCAAAACTCCGAGGCCACGCTCCAGGGTCTGTACTGCCTCTTCATTCCTGTTGGTGTTCTGGTAGACCATTGCCAGGTAAAGATAGAGATCCCCCGCCTGGGGGCATTTGGCGATAGCCCGGTTCAAAACCGCCGCGGCCTTGTTAAAATCTTTTAACTTTAGATAAATCATTGCCATGCGCGGCTGCGCGGCATCCCACATCTGGCTTTTTTCGGGTATTTGGCCAAGACTGCTCAAGGCCTCCCGATACTGCTGCATTGCCTCGCGGGCAAGCGCCAAATAATAGAGGGCCTGATCGTATTTGGGATGAATCTTTAAAAGGGCGCTAAAATCGGCCGCTCCGGCCTTGTAGTCCTTCTGCTGCAGGTGTATGATCCCGATTTTTAAGCGGGTTTGCTCCTCCTGCGGGTTAATCTTTAACAAACGGTCAAACTGCTGGATTGCTTGTTCGCCTCTATCTTCTCTCATGTAGAGGTTACCAAGCCTGGAAAGCGCCTGGACGTTTGCCGGATTGTTCTCAAGGATCGACTGATAAGTCTTCTCGGCTTCCGGCAGTCGATCCGTGACCTCATAGATGTAGGCAAGGTCGAGCATTGCGTCTTCAAAACCCGGTTGTGCGGCAAGCAACTGTTTAAGAATCTGCTCGGCCTGATCGTAATATTTCATGTCCAGATAAATCCGTGCCTTGTAATAAAGCGGCATGGGATTGTCGGGAGCTATTTTTTCGAGCTGATCGAAAGTCTCGATAGCCTTGTTGAAACGACTCTGCTGGGCATACAATGCGCCAAGCATGAGATAGGCCTCGGTAGCGGAGGGATCGATCACAATGGCTTGCCTGTAGGCTTTTAGCGCCTCATCCAGACGGCCCTGCCTCACATAGACCTGTCCGAGCAAAAGATATGGCTTCAACCGTCCGGGAGCAGTGGCTATCGACTCTTGGAGCAGCGTTAGCGCCGGAGCGAGCTTGTTTTGGCGCAAATAGAGCATGGCAAGTTCGGATTGGAGCCTTGGGGAGCCCGGGTCGGTCTGAAGAGCTTTCCTGTAAGCTTCTATTGCCTTATCATATTGCCTTTCGTTAACATATTGCCGGGCGGCCAAATACTGGTAGTAAGCCTGGGCTCTCACGTTCACCGGCGCCTGGGGCCCGGAGGAGGGCAAGGCCGGAGCGGGCATGGATTGGCTGCAACCGGAAATAAGGACAAGACACAAAAAAGAGACGAACAAGCGCGTAGAGATCATTAAAGAGACTGGGGCCTCCTGTTGGAAAGAGCGAAAGAAGCAATAAGAGTAAAGCTTTTCAGGATTAGCATGATTATGGTTTTTGAGTCAATTAAATCCAGCTTCCCGGCCGTAGAAATTACGGTGCTTAGAACCTCTCTCCAAGGACTTGATCGTCTATGAGACAAGACAAAAACCCCAAACTCCGAGAGGGACTCGAAGCGTCCCCGATCGAATATCGCGGTGAGAAAATGTTTCTGGTCCAGGACCGAATCGGTTTTACGCAGGCAAACCTCCTCTTTTCACCCGCGGCAATCCGCATTGTGGCCAACATGAGCGGCAGCAATTCCCTGGAGGAGCTGCAAGCCGATTTCATGAGTCAAACCGGACAGGTGATTCAGATGCAAGAATTGCGTGATCTGGTAAAAACCCTCGATCAACATCTTTTTCTCGACAATGATCGATTTCGAGACCTGGCGGCAAAAAAGATCTCCGAATTTATCGACAACCCGGTTAGGAAAATGCGCCATGCCGGATCGAGCTACCCCGCCCAGCCAGAAGAGCTTAGAGAAAAGCTACGCTCCTTTTTCAGCCCTCAAAACGGCGGTCCCGGCTTTCCCAGGCCTTCAGAGGGCCATGGCCGAAACATTGTGGGTCTTGTTGCTCCCCATATTGATTTAAACGCCGGAGGTCCCTGTTTTGCCCATGCCTATAAAGCCGCCGCGGAGGCGAGGGTTCCCGATACCTGGATAGTGCTTGGAACAGGCCACGAGTACGTTGAAAATTTCTTTGCCCTAACCGTTAAGGACTTCGAAACCCCGCTCGGCCCGGTGGCATGCGACACGCAAATCTGTGAGCAGCTCCTGGGGCAAACCGTTTTTAACCTGCGTGCAAGCCAATATAATCACTCATCCGAGCATACAATAGAATTCCAGGCGGTATTTCTTTCTTTTCTGCAACCCGGGGCCCGCATAGTTCCACTTCTGTGTTCCTTTGGACACGAGGAGTTCGCCGCGCGGCGCAACATGATCGATGAGTTCGCCGCGCTCCTCTCCAGGATTGTGTTTGAAAGCAACCGCTCCGTGGGAATAATCGCAAGCGTTGACTTCGCACATATCGGCCCCCGCTACGGGGACAGGTTCAGACCCAATAAGGCGATGATCGAGCAGAGCCTGTCTTTGGACGCCTCGCTTTTGAAAATGTTGGAACGGTGCGGGGCCTCTGATTTCATCCACACGATCAACCGGGACTTAAACAGCAGAAAAATCTGCGGAGTCGCCCCCCTTTATACGATGGCAAAGGCCCTCGAGGGGCGTGCCCATGGAACTACGCTCAGCCAATCGCATGCGCTGGTCGACGAACAGGGGTCTTTTGTGACCTTCGCCAGCATGGCTTTTTACGAAGGAACGGACAGGAAGTGATGAGGGAGCAAAAACAAGGGCCCACGGTCGCAGTCGAAACCCTGGGCTGCAAGGTCAACCAGTATGAAACCTCCTATTTTTTCGAAGTTTTAAAACAGGCGGGCTACAGGGTCGTCTCTTTTGCGGATCGCGCCGATATTTATATCGTGCACAGTTGCGCGGTAACCGCCAGGGCCGGAGCGCAGGCCCGGCAGTTGCTGCGAAGGGCAAGGCGGGCAAATCCCGACGCCCTGGTGGTGGCAGCCGGCTGTTACGCTCAGCTGGAGGGGAAGCGAATAGCTCGCGAGGGGCTTGCGACACACATTCTGGGAAATCCCGCTAAGTTCGATCTCCTCGCCTGGCTACGCCGTCCCGGCAGCTTTGAGAGCCCCTGCCTTGCGCTTGAGCCCGGACCGCGCTCCCGCGCCGAGTTTGAAATTACACCCGTTTCGAACATGCACACCGGGCGAACCAGGGCTATGCTCAAAATTCAGGATGGCTGCGATTCCTTTTGCTCCTACTGCGTTGTGCCCCATGTGCGAGGAAGAAGCCGCAGCCTTGCGCCTGAGCTCGTTTTTTCGCAACTTCAAAAACTTACCGAGGCGGGCTACCAGGAAGTGGTGCTAACCGGTATTCATCTTGGAAAATGGGGAAAAGATCTCTTGCCCGCCCAGAGCCTGCCCGATTTGCTCGAAAGGCTGTGCTCTGAGGATGCCCGCCCGGCGCGTGTTCGGCTCAGTTCGATCGAACCCGAGGAATTCGATTCCCGCCTGCACGGAGTCGTTTCATCGGCCCTCTGGATTTGCCGCCACTTTCATATTCCCTTGCAAAGCGCAGACCCCCTGATCCTGGCTGCCATGCGTCGTTCTTACAGCCCGGGATATTACCGCGAGCTTGTCAGCGGTCTTCACGCCGATTTTCCGCAGGCAGCGATCGGGGCCGACGTGATCGTGGGCTTTCCCGGGGAAAGCGAGCAACAGTTTGAAAATACGCTCGAATTTATCCAAAACCTGCCTTTGAGCTATCTGCACGTATTTCCCTTTTCTCCTCGCCCCGGGGCTGCGGCAGCCGACTTTAAAGGCCGCGTGCAAGGAGATGAACTCAAACGTCGCGCATCGGTACTCCAAAGGCTCGGGGGGCAAAAAAAACGGGCTTTTCGCGAAAGCCTCATCGGTCAACACTTGGAAGTCCTAGCTGAAAGGCAGGTGCGCCCCGGCCTGTGGGAAGGGCTTTCCAGCAATTATGTGAAGGTGTTTTTTTATCCGCATAAAGATTTTTACCCAAGAGTGCCGGCCCTGGTTAAAGTCTGTGGATTCCAGGGAGAAGACCTTATGGGAACCCTTGTTGCGTAAGGAGGATAAAAAATATCGAAAGCCTTAAGAGCCCCATTAAGGCAGGTCGCGCTAGTCCCAGGATATACCCATGGATTCTTGCCACAGGCACAGGTTCACAAGGGGCCAGGCCATCTGCCCATAAGCCGGTTTGTCCAGGTTGGCCAAAAGGAACTCAACCGATTCGGGTCGCAACCACCCACGGGCCCAGGGGCTTTCGCGCAGGCTTTCTTCCACCATGGCGCGCATCGAACCTGCAAACCATTCGAGAAAGGGGGTGGGGAAACTCATTTTGCGCCGGGTGAGGATGCTTTGGGGTACCACATCGGCAAAGGCTGCGCGCAGCAGCATTTTGCTTCTGATCAGGCCCCGCGCGGCGGCTTCGATAGTATTGAGCTTGAGGGTTTCGGCTTCGCCAGCCTCTTCGCTCCAGTCCATCTTGTAGTGATCGGGCAGGGAGAAGAGCAAAGCCACGAGACGAGGGTCGGTAAAGGGTACGCGACCTTCCACAGAAGCTGCCATGGTGCTCGAATCGAGGCGGAAAAGCAGGGTTTGCAGGTTTTTTTCCAGGATCAGGCGCATGTAGGCGTCAAAAGGCGTGCAGTTTTTCATGGTGGCGAAGCGGTCGGCATAGTGACGAATAAGAAGTTCGTCGCTTTTTAGCTCCTCCTGCCATTTGGGTTGGAGCAGGTTGAATTTGACGCCGAAATTCATATGAGCGATCAGACGCAAAAAATGATCGAGCAGGGAATTGAACTGGTCGGTTCCATACATGCGTTTTAGAGCCGAGGAGAGTGCTTCCCTTTGGCTCGGATCAAACCGGTCAAGCTGGCGGGAGCGGACAAAGTCGATCACCGAAAAACAGGCTTCGGTGTATCCACCGAAGACTTCGTCGGCGCCTTCGCCGCTAAGGGCCACGGTGTATTCCTGTCTCAGGGCGCCCGCAAGCCTGTAGATGCCAATCTCGTTTGGTGTGCTGAGGGGTTGGCCCTTCTCGGCGATCAGAAATTTCCAGTCCGTGGGGTAATCGGATTGTTCGAGGACGATTTCTTTGCACCCGATGCCGTAAGAGGCCGCGGCCTCGCGAATGTAGGGCCATTCGTTGTAGGACTCTCCCGCCGAGGAGCAGTATTGATAGCCCACGCTGTAGGCGTTGAAGGCGCAGAGTTTTGAGGCCTGAGAGGCGAGGATCGTCGAGTCGATGCCTCCGCTTAAAAATCCGCCCAGGGGCACATCGCTTATAAGTTGAGAGCGAACCGAGTCGTGAACGAGTTCGCGCGTTTGCGCGGCGGCCTGTTGGAAGGAAATCGCCTCGCGGCGCTGGGCGGGAAGCTGCCAGTAGCGTACCTGCCGTGGCGGGTTTTCCGAAAAATCGCGCCGCACCTCGATCCAGGAGCCCGGCTCGAGGCTGGATGCGCCTTTTACCAAAGTGCGAGACCCCATTACGACATGGGTTGTGGTAAGATAGTGGGAGATACCCACAGGGTCGGCTACCGCGGGCACCCCTTCAAAGGCGAGCAGAGCAGCCATTGTTGAGGCGAAATAAAAGCCTTCTTTTCCGGCATAATAAAATAGTGGCTTTATCCCCAGGTGATCTCTGGCCAGGAAAATGCTGTCGCGGGTTCGATCGTAGATCGCGAAGGCGAACATGCCGTTAAAGCGTTTGAGACAAGCGGGCCCCCAGGCCCTCCAGGCTTTAAGAACCACCTCGGTGTCCGAGGCTGTGGTAAAGGACTGCCCGTCTTCGCGCAGTAAATCCCTCAATTCCCGGTAGTTATAAAGCTCGCCGTTATAGGTAAGCGCACCGTGGGAATCCTCGAGGGGCTGAGCTCCACCCCGCAAATCGATTACCGCCAAACGCCTGTGCCCAAAGACCCAGCCGGGGCCGCGACTGATCCCCTGGCCGTCGGGGCCGCGACGGGCGAGCCTGTCAAGGACGCCGGACATGTCCGTTCCGGTCTCCGAGCCCTTTGCTCCCTGGAAAAATACACCCGCGATACCGCACATGCTGGAAACCGCTCCTTGTATCCTTTTAGGATTCAAATTTTTGACAAATTGTCAGGTTTTGACGCCAAGACTTCCTGTAAGACACCCTTGCGGGTCACCTCGCACTAGCCGATTAAAGGACGGCAAGTAGGATAAGCAATTTATGTGCCACTTATCCGGCGTCTTGCCTTTGGAGACAGGGAGCCCAAGGCTGCGAGGCAGGAATAGAAAAAACACGGGGGGGTGGAGCACCCCTGACCGGCTGGAATTTCTTCGACATAAAGCCAGGCGAACGTTTCGGGGGATAGCAAAGTCCCCCGAAGCGTGCGCCTAGGCTTTAATGCTGATGTTTTGGCCGGTGGACTGAGGGGTCGTCTCGGATAAGTCCGGGGAAACGGCGGGCGTATTGGAGGCCGACTGCTTGATAACGCCTACCATCTGTTGGACGTCGTTTACGTTTGCTCCCAGTTGTCGCGCTATTTGGACTGCCGAAAAACCCTGGTCCACGAGCAGTTTGAGTTTCTCGAGATCTTTTGAGCCCCAGGGCGGGTCTTTACTCAGCGCCAAAAGCGAAGCGGACGTTGAAGCCTGGAGTGTGCCGATGCTCATCGCATAAACCTCCCATTCCCGCCTGAAACATACGGGGTTTCCACGGGAATCATCGCGGTGCAATCCTTTTTAAGACTCTCACACCTTAATCATCGGTTTTTCGTTACAAAAACTTTAACAAAAAAAACGGCGAATGCGCGCCAAGGTCGATAAATTGCATGTAAGAGGTAAAAAAAGCTTTAAGATCAATGAGATACTAATGGAAACAGGTCAGGGCGAAGTCCTCTGGACGGCATCGTATTTTATGATGCCTGCTATTACTTCCTCTAATGTTTCGGTACTTATATTCCGAATTCTTTTTTAAGAAATGGCGCACAAATGAAATCATCGGCGTGGTGAGGCCCCTTGTCAGACAGGATGAATCATGAGCATGTTGGAAGCCTCGGCTGGAAAGATACTTAAACAGATACAATCGGGTTATTTGCTGCCGCCGCTTTCCGCGGTCGCTCTCAAACTGCTTGAACTGGCTTCAGACGAAAAGGCTACAAACGATCAGCTTGTGGGTCTAATAGAAAAAGACCCCTCCCTCAGCATTCGGCTCCTGACATTGGCAAACAGCTCTTTTTTGAGCGGCGGCCTGCCCATAACCACCCTTTCCAGGGCCGTGATAAAGCTGGGGAGCCAAAAGGTCAGGCTGATGGCTTTGACCATTTCTCTTAGAGGGGCCTTTCCTCTTGGCAAAGTCGAACAGTTCGATTACGAACTGTTCTGGCGCCTTTCGCTCTATCGCGGGCTTGTGGCCAAGACCCTGGCGCAGCGCTCCAAGGCCGCCAATCCCGAAGAGGCTTTCCTGGGGGGGCTAACCATGGAAATCGGTATGCCCATTCTGTTTGATTTGTTGCTCAAAGGGCGGCCCGACCAGTTCGAGCTCAATTTCGAGCCTCTCGAAGAGGTGCTTGAAAAGGAAAGGAATTGTTTTGGAATCGATCACCGCATGATAGGGGCTGCGGCCCTGGCTCATTGGCGATTTCCAACCCATATCATTGACTGCCAGAGGTGGTGCGGGGAAGACCGGGGAAACACACTTCCCCCATTGCGCGATATCTGCCGATTGGCGAGGCTTTTTTCAGGAACGCTGCTTCAAATGGACGTGGCCTTCACGACTTTTTTCTCCGAGGCCCGCAGACGCCTTGGGTTGGAGCATAACGAGGCGCAGGAGATCCTTTTGAGCACTTTTAAAGAGGTCGAAGAGGCCGCCAAAAGCCTCAGGGTAGAAATAGACAAGGAAAAAGATCTGCTTAAGATCATGGAGAAAGCCAACGCAGCCCTGGCCCAGATTTCAAACAGGATTTACCGGGGCAACGAATGTTGTGGGGGGCTTCCTACCTTCGATTCCATAAACCAGGGGGAAAAAACGGTGTCGCAGACCCTCCAGGCCGTGGCCCACGAAGTGAGAAATCCTCTTACGGCTGTAGGCGGTTTTGCCAGGAGGCTGGCGGCCGCGCTTGACCCGGACTCCGAAGCCGGCAAATACGCGAAGGTGATCCTGGCTGAAGCCCAAAGGCTGGAAAAGGCCCTGGCGGGGATGACCGGTTAGTGTGGCCTCCGCTAGATTTGACGCTATAGTCAATGGAGTTGGTGGGCACAAAAAGCCGTGTCCACCCTACGCTTTCTCACGCGAAGACGCGAAAAAAGAGATAAAAGAAGCACAATACGCAATGTGTCCGAAGTCACCTGAGCGTTTCAGACTTGAAATTGCCCTCGAAGACCAGTCCGAAACGGCGCTTTTTATGGGTTCAATTTTTGCGGCTTCGTAGCTTTGTATGAGATAAGCAGACCTTAAGTCGCCATTGCCCCCTGGGGGCCGCACTATTGGCTATTCACTATTGAGTGCCATTGTGCCATTATGCCCGGGCGAAAGGAAAAAACGGTCATGAGCGGCCCGGACTGGGATAGCGCCCAAACGCTTTTTTTGCAATACCTGCGCTACGAGCGAAACCTAAGCGAGGAAACCGTTAGGGCCTACGCAAGCGATTTGAGCCAGTTTGCCGCTTACGCCCGAGGCCTTGCCGATTGCGGGGTGCTCGAACCGGGCAAGATCGCACCCGAGACCGTCCGTGGGTTTATGGTTTCGGTATACAGATCGCTTGAAAAAACGAGCCGGGCCCGCAAGCTCTCCGCGCTGCGTTCTTTTTTTCGCTATCTGTGCGGCGCGGGTTTTTTGGTGGAAAATCCAGCCGAGCTTGTGGCCCATCCAAAGCTTGAGCAGAAGGTGGTTTCCTTTCTGACCGTTGACGATGTCTTCCGCTTTCTTGACGCCCTTCGCGCCGCGGCGCTAAAGCGCGAGGGTTCGTGGAGGAAGGCGAGAAACTGGGCTCTTTTCGAATCTCTCTACTCGACGGGCATTCGCGTGAGCGAACTTGTCCATCTTGACCGCGAAGAGGTGATTTCTGAGGAAAAAGTTGTTCGCGTCAGAGGAAAAGGGCGAAAGGAGCGAATTGTTCCCATTGGGACAAAAGCCCTTGAGGCTCTTAAACACTATCTTTGCGCCCTTGAGTTCGGGTTTGCGCAAAGGAGGGCTTCCAGAGCCCTTTTTTTAAATGCGCGGGGAGGCAGGCTTACCGCTCGGTCGGTAAACAGGATCCTCAAGGCGGAGTTGATCGCGTGCGGGCTTTGGCAGCATTTGAGCGCTCACGGGCTAAGACATACTTTCGCCACGCATCTTCTTAATGCCGGAGCCGATCTGCGGGCCATACAGGAGATGCTCGGACATGAGAGCCTCTCAACGACCCAGAGATACACCCATGTAAACATCGACCGGCTGATGAAGGTCTACGATGGCTCGCATCCCAGAAGCAGGAAAAAGTAGGACCGATTGTGATTATATTCCTGGTTGTTGTGATAATTTGACCGAGTTTGGCATATACTGCCATACGACCATAATGGGGAGAAAATAATGCTTGTGCCTGGTTCCAAAGTGCGCAGCACTACAGTGATAGTTGTTCGCAGGGGGGGCAGTGTTGTAATGGCCGGCGACGGTCAGGTCACGATGGGGGAGACCATCGTAAAACATCAGGCCAAAAAGATCCGCAGGCTCTACCACGAAAAGATCCTGACGGGTTTTGCCGGCTCCACGGCCGATGCTTTTACCCTGTTTGAAAGGCTGGAAGCAAAGCTTGAACAATATAACGGTAATCTCAAACGCTCCGCAGTGGAACTGGCAAAGGACTGGCGAATGGACCGGGCGCTAAGAAAGCTTGAAGCTCTGCTCCTGGCCGCCGACGGCAAGGATTCCTTCATACTGAGCGGAACGGGAGATGTCATAGAACCCGACGACGGATTTGCCGCGGTTGGCTCCGGAGCCCCTTACGCGCTTGCCGCCGCGCGCGCCCTCGAACGTCACACCGACCTTTCGGCCCGCCGGATCGCCGAGGAAGCCATGAGCATCGCCGCGTCCATCTGCATTTATACCAACAAGGAATTTGTGATCGAGGAGCTTTGATTGATGCAACCACCCCTTACACCGGCTGAAATAGTAAGTGAGCTCGATAAATATATCATAGGCCAGAAAGAGGCCAAGCGCATGGTGGCCATAGCCCTGCGAAACAGGTGGAGAAGGCAGCAGGTGCCCGAGCACCTGCGCGACGAGATAGCGCCCAAAAACATCATAATGATCGGCCCCACGGGTGTGGGAAAAACCGAGATAGCCCGCCGTCTTGCCCGTCTTGCCCAGTCGCCTTTTCTAAAAATCGAGGCCAGCAAATTCACCGAGGTCGGCTACGTGGGCCGGGATGTCGAATCCATGATTCGCGATCTTACCGAACTGGCGGTGAGCCTGGTGCGAAACGAGGAGATGGAGATTGTAAAGGTAAAGGCCGAGGAAGTCGCCGAGGAAAAGTTGCTCGATATACTGTTGCCGCCCAAGCAGTCGAGCCCCGAAGTGCGAGAGCATCCTTTCCCCGATGAGGCCACGGCCCTGATCGAAGCCAGGCAGGAGTCCGAACAGGCCGATTCGACCAGGGAAAAACTGCGAAAGCTGCTTAGAAAGGGCGCTTTAGACGATCGCTACGTCGACCTCGATGTACCGGATCGCAATACGCCGATGATAGAGATCTTCGCGGGCGCGGGCATGGAGGAAATGGACTTTAACCTTCGTGAAATGCTTGGCTCCATGCTTCCCAAACGCACGAAGCGAAGGAAGGTTAAGATCCCCGAGGCCCGTGAGCTGCTTATCGCCGAAGAATCCCAGCGCCTTGTGGATATGGATAAGGTGATAAAGTCGGCCATCGACAGGGTCGAGCACTCCGGCATTATATTTTTGGATGAAATCGATAAGATCGCCGGAAGAGAAGGCGGGGGCAGGGGGCCGGACGTGTCACGAGAAGGCGTCCAACGCGATCTTTTGCCCATTGTCGAGGGATCGACCGTTACGACCAAGTACGGGATGGTAAAGACCGACCACATCCTTTTTATAGCCTCGGGGGCCTTTCACATCGCCAAGCCCTCCGACCTTATCCCCGAGCTGCAGGGACGTTTTCCCATCCGCGTCGAGCTCACCTCGCTATCCAGAGAGGATTTCGTACGGATTCTAAAGGAGCCCGAAAACGCTCTCATAGCGCAATACAAGGCCTTGCTTGAAACCGAGGGCGTCGAACTTGTCTTTGATTCCGAAGCCATAGACGAACTTGCCGAAATTGCATACCAGGTAAATTCGAGGACAGAAAATATCGGTGCAAGAAGACTTCACACGGTTATGGAAAAGCTTCTTAGCGATATTTCCTTCAATGCGCCCGATCTTAAAGGTCAGAGCGTCCATATAACGCCCGATTACGTGCGAAAAGGTCTAAACGAGATAATAAAAGACGAAGATTTGAGCAGGTATATTTTGTAATCGCCAAACCTGGCCGCTGTTTTTTAGACTCCCTTCGCCTCCGGTCCCCAAATGAACTTGTGCAGCTGCAGGTTCAGGCGGACCGGAAGGCGGTCTTCCAAAATCCACCGGGCAAGAAGTCGCGCTTCGATAACGTTAAATATCGGAGAAAAATTTATTTTGCATTTTACCCCTGGAATGGTCCTCACGATGGCGCGGGCGAATTCGTAGTCTTCGCGGGTTCCGATGACGAATTTTAATTCATCGCGTTCCCCAAGTCTTTGGAGGTTGCCAAGATCGTTTTGTTGCGCCATCGCGCTTGAGGGGCATTTCACATCGACTATTCTTGCGCATCCGGGGTCTGCCAGCCCTATGTCCAGGCTGCCGTTGGTTTCAAGAAGCACCGTGAACCCGGCCTCAAGCAGTCCCGATAGAAGCCGCGGGGTTTCGGCCTGAAGAAGTGGTTCGCCCCCGGTCACCTCGACAAGCTCGCAGCCCGTCCGGCGGACCCGCTCGATAATTTCGGAGATTTCCATGAGAGAGCCCTGCTCGTAGGCATAGCCCGTATCGCAATAGGCGCACCTGAGATTGCACCCTGTAAGCCTTACAAAGAGGCATGGCAGTCCCGACCAGGAGGACTCACCCTGGATGCTGTGGAATATTTCGTTTACCTTGATCGCCATTTGCCCTTTATAGCCTCGCTTTTTGGAAATGAAAAGACCGGGGGGTAAAGACATTTGCCATGCAGGCCCCTGCGGGCCCGCATCACAAAAGCGTTCCAAATGCCAAAAGGTCTATTTGCCCGTAAACTCGGGTTTTCGTTTTTGCATAAAGGCTGAAATGGCTTCGGTCAAATCATGGGAGGGCACGATATTGCAGCTTACGGAGGCTACGTATTTGAGGCCGTCGGCAACCGATTTTCCCACGCAGTAATTCAAAACGTCTTTGGAGGCCTGAACGGACAAGGGGGGATTTCCCGCTATCTGGAGGGCCATCTTTTCGGCTTCGTGCATGAGGATTTCCCTGGTGTCGTAGACCTCATTTATGAGCAAAACCTCCCTTGCTCGTTTGGCGGAAATATTTCCGGCGGTGTAGGCGAGTTCACGGGTTATTCCCTGCCCGACTATAAGGGGCAAGCGCTGAAGCACACCGACGTCGGCCACAAACCCCACGGCGGCCTCGCGCAAGGAAAAGATCGCGTCGCTGCTGCACAGCCTTATATCACAAGCGCTTATCATATCGAGCCCCGCACCGATGCAATGACCGTGGACCGCGGCAATGACGGGCTTTTGGCATTCTTCGATGCTGCTGATTGCTTGCTGAAGCAATTGGATGTTTTTAAGAAACGCCCATTTGGTGCCTCCCCTCTGATCCTTTTCCATGACTTGCGGGATTGCGCCAACCATGCTCATAAGGTCTATGCCCGCGCAGAAACTCTGGCCCCGGGCCGCCAAAATTACAACCCGGATGTCCGCATCACTGCTTAGGTCCTCGAAGATAGCCCTGGGTTCCTTCCAGGCCGGCGGGTTCAACGCGTTTTGTTTTTCGGGGCGGTTGAGATAGACCCAGGCAACAGGTTT
Source organism: Syntrophobacteraceae bacterium (assembly GCA_049976905.1). Classification (GTDB taxonomy): domain Bacteria; phylum Desulfobacterota; class Syntrophobacteria; order Syntrophobacterales; family Syntrophobacteraceae; genus SbD1. The sequence continues at coordinate 40,391 of JBMFHI010000004.1, forward strand.
TTTCTTCTCAACATGGTAAAATTCATAGTCACTCACAACGGCTCTCCTTTTTTAACGTGGCTTTAACTCTCAACTCCTGTCCGTATATATACTTTTCGGCTGACCTGAGTGCAAAAAATACTAAGACCGTGCTGATTACCGAACATATAGGGTGCCGACAAATTGTTGGTGGGCAACGCTTTCACTTTTGCCCACCCGTTTCTTTTAGAAAAGTGCAAGTTGCAGCTCTGCTGGATTGCCCTTATGTTGGGAATAGCCGTAAGCTTAGCCGGGCAGACCGGCACGATGAAACCGCTTTGTCCGCTCAACGCCTCTTACTACCGATTTATTTCATGGAATCTACTTCCATGCTTCTAAAACTGCGCCTTTTTATAAAGTGTCCCGGTGCATTCGTTTTTATCCTGTTAGCCTCTTTGGCAATTGTCCCCCCCTGCGCCCTGGCTTTCACACCCGAAGAGATCGCCACGATGGATGCCTACGCAAGAGTTGCCGTATCGGTGGTCAATATCACCACCCATCTGTGCAAACCCGGTTACCTCTATTGCGCTGTTCCCACGATGAAGGGGGCAGGTTCGGGGGTGGTGCTAAGGCGAGACGGTCTCATTATCACCAACTACCATGTCGTCTACGGAGCAAGGGCCATAGAAGTAACCATTGGCGGTAGAAGGAGGCTCAAGGCCAGCATCATCGCCTCGGATCCCGCTTACGACCTGTCGGTAATAAAGGTAAACGTGGGGGCAAAGCCACTAAAAGCGATCAGTCTTGGAGATTCGGACGCTTTAAAGGTCGGCCAGAGGGTTCTTGCCGTAGGAAATCCTTTCGGCCTGGGGGAGACTCTCACCGTGGGCGTTGTCAGCATGACTAAAAGGACCGTTAAGGACAAAGGGGAAGTTCTCAGAAACCTCATTCAAACCGATGCGGCGATTAATCCGGGCAATTCGGGCGGAGCCCTTGTAGACCTTTCGGGAAAACTCGTTGGCATTTGCACGGCCATTCTTAGTCCCAACGGGGCGAGCGTACGAATCGGCTTTGCCACGCCGGTAAACCGCGTAAAGGCGGTGGCGCCCGGACTTATGGAGCCCTGGCCTCGAAACGGCGACCTAATGGTCTTTCTTGTGCTGATCGGTCTGGTCCTTCGTTTGATTTTCGCCAGAAGGCGTCGAGTTGCGCTAAACGGCTAAAGGGAGCCCTTTTTCAACAACTGGAGGCAAAAAAATGCGCTACGCGAAACCCCTTATCCTTACTCTTGCGGCCTGGTGGCTGCTGGCGTGCGTTTGTTGCGCCTCCGCCATAACAGACGATGAAAACAACACTATAGAACTCTATGAGCGGCTATCGCCCGCGGTGGTGTGCATTACGAGCACGGTGGTCGAACATATTTTAAGGAGATCGGTTTCCGCTACCGGGACCGGAGCCGGGGCGATCATCGATCCTCGCGGCTACATTCTTACAAACAAGCATGTGATCGGCAGCGGCAAGATCGAGATCCAGCTGTCAAACGGCAGAAAGTATAGAGCGAGGCTGATAGGCTCCGATCGCAGAACCGATCTTGCCGTTGTAAAGATCGATGCCCCGCAGGAGGAGTTGACGGCGATTCCCATGGGAAATTCGGCCAAATTGAGGGTAGGGCAAAAAGCGCTCTCGATTGGAGATCCTTTCGGCCTGGACAATAGCCTCACCGTTGGAGTCATTAGCTCCGTGGGGCGCACCATCAAGGCCAAAAACGGCTTTTTGGTCCAAGGGGTCATCCAGACCGACGCGGCGATAAATCCGGGTAACTCGGGAGGGCCTCTTATCGATTCGTCTGGGAAAATGATCGGAGTAACTACGGCTATTTTTAGCCCAACGGGGGCAAGCGTTGGGATCGGTTTCGCCATTCCGGTAAATCTGGCCAAAGAAGTGGTGCGGCGATTTGTTCAGGGGGGATACGACAGTTACACCTATTTGGGAGCCTCCCTGATGAATCTTGTGCCGATCCTGGCTGAGCAGATGCAACTTCCGATCAAATCCGGCGCGATCGTAACGGCCCTTGACCCGGGAGGGCCGGCCCAAAAGGCGGGTCTAAAGGGCGGGCTTCGAATGCGGCAGGTCGGAAACGACGTTGTAATAACCGGCGCAGATGTGATAGTGAGTGTCAATGGGGTGAAGGTAACAGGCGCGCAAGCCGCTGAGCGGGAAATCCACAGGCTGCGGCCGGGCGAAAGGGTCCAGCTCGGAATTGTCCGAGCAGATGGGACCTCGGAGATTTTGGCCGTAACCCTTGGCCAAAGACCTTCCCCATAGGAAAGGCTCCGAGCCGTAAACCTTTGCGGGCAAAGCTGCTTTTAACCATTGGAGAACAAGGAAATGAACGGCATGGTAAAATTGCTGACCCAGCGCACTCCGCGTCCGGTAACTTTGGTGATCATGGACGGGGTGGGCTTTCGTGAAGACGAGCTTGGAAATGCGGTGGCGGCGGCTTTTACTCCCAATATCGATTCTCTGCTCGCAAGTTGCCCCTACCGGCTGCTTAACGCTCACGGTACCGCCGTTGGCCTACCTTCGGATGGCGATATGGGCAACTCCGAAGTCGGGCATAACGCCCTTGGCGCCGGTCGTCTCTATCCCCAGGGGGCGAGACTGGTAAACGAGGCCGTCCAGACGGGGGCTATCTTCGAGGGCAACGGTTGGCGCCGCCTCGTTAGCTACTGCCTGGAGCACGGCGGCACGATGCATTTTATCGGTCTTCTTTCCGACGGAGACGTTCACAGCCACATAAAGCATCTGGAAGCCATGCTTGGCCAACTTGCCTTTAAGGATAAACTTGCGCGGGCGCGGGTGCACATTTTACTCGACGGCCGGGACGTGGGGGAGACTTCCGCCCTGGAATACGTCTCCAGGCTTGAAAACTTTCTTCAAAGCCTTAATGCTCGGGCCGGCGTTGACTACCGGATAGCCAGCGGGGGCGGGCGCATGAAAATTACCATGGACCGCTATGAAGCCAATTGGGGCATGGTCGAACTGGGATGGAAGACTCATGTGGGCGCCCAGGGCAGGCGTTTTGCTTCCGCCGAGGCCGCCATAAAGGCTTTTCGCGCGGAAGAACCGGGCATAATCGACCAGGATTTGCCTCCGTTTGTAATCGAAGACGAAGCGAAAAACGCTCTCGGACCGATTCGCGACGGCGACTCGGTCGTTTTTTTTAACTTTCGCGGCGACAGGGCCATCGAGATAAGCCGAGCTTTCGAAGAACCCGATTTTTCCCCTTTTCCAAGAATACCCTATCCCAAGGTTTTATACGCGGGGATGATGGAGTATGACACCGAACTCCACATTCCCGGAAATTTCCTGGTCGAGCCGCCCCATATAGAGCACACTCTGGGTGAGTACCTGGGCGGGCGCAAAATGCGCCAGATGGCTATTAGCGAGACACAGAAATACGGCCATGTCACCTATTTCTGGAACGGCAACAGGTCGGGCAAAATAGACGAAAAGCTCGAAGACTACTTCGAAATACCCTCCGACAGCATACCCTTCGAGCAGCGGCCGTGGATGAAGGCTGCCGATATTACCGATAAAACCGTGGAGGCTATCCTGTCCAGGCGCTACGATTTCATAAGGCTTAACTATCCCAACGGCGACATGGTCGGCCACACCGGTGTATTTTCGGCGGCCCGCATAGCGGTGGAAACCGTGGATCTGTGCCTGGGAAGACTCATGGACGCCACCCGCAAGGCGGGGGGGATTTTGCTTGTAACCGCCGATCACGGCAATGCGGAGGAAATGTTTGAAATCGATTCAAAAACCCATAAGCCCAAGCTCTACCCGAACGGAAAAATCAGGGCCAAAACCGCGCACACGCTAAATCCTGTCTGGTTTATAATCTTTGATCCAACGGCAGAAAACGGCGTTGCGTTTAATCCCGAAATCACAAAGCCGGGTCTTACAAATGTTGCCTCCACCATTATGCAACTGCTGGGCGTCGAGCCCCCTAAAATCTATGACTCCCCATTGCTGCTGTTTAAGCAATAACGAAAAGAGTGGGCTCAAGCCCTGAGCCCACTCTTTTCGTTATTGCGGCGGGGCTTTTTAGCCCCCAATCCGGGACATTATTGGGATATCCTGCAAAATGCAGGGATGGGAAACTAAAATTTATCAAAATGGACGAATTCCGAGCGTTCCCTGCGTTTGGGGGGGCCCGAGACCTTGGCGGGATAACCCAGAGGAATTAGCGTTACCAGTTCGTAGCCCACCGGGATCTCGAGGACTTCCCTGGCTCTTTCATGATCGAGCAGGCCGGCGATGACCGTTCCCAGCCCTTCGTTTTCCGCCGCAAGACAAAGAGTCTGGGTCGCAAGTCCCAGATCGTAGAGGAACCAGTCTCCAAATTTTGTCGTAACCTGGTCTTTATAAAAGCCCGAAGACTGAAGCTTGCCGCATACCGCAATCACCACCGGAGCTTCAACCATGGCGCGGGTGGCGGGGTTTCCCTTGCTAAGGGTCTGCTGGAGTTTGGCCTTGACCTCCTGGTTTGTAACCACGATGATTTCCCAGCACTGGGTATTGGCCCAGGAAGGCGACCAGCGCACCGCTTCGAGCAGCCGTTCGAGCACCTCCCGGGGTACCTGGGTATCCTGATAATGTCGAACGCTGCGGCGATTTTTAATTGCATCCATCACTTCGGCCATTATTTCCCTCCTTTTTTTTTCGAGGCAATTGTTCGCACATTGAAGCCGATAGCTTATTGCAGCCGAATTTTTCCGTCAAGGCTTTTGCAGGTGGCGGCCAGGGGGGCAAATTCGCTCGCCCGCCAAGAGGATCGGCAATGCCGGAGGGAGGTAAAATGAGGTTCCTTCTCCGGCATTGGGCGAGTGGGTCAAAAAAATCCGCGAATGCGTTTTGCATCCCTGCAATCCGCGATCATACCGGGGAGGCATGAGGCGTGCTTGCGGACGCGGCCACCTTGGCTGCAAGGGGCCGGATCTCCTCTATAAACGGGTTGATCATTGTGACCGGTACGGGCGAAGCCTTTGCAATGCGTTCAGCCAGGTCCACAAGAAGTGCCCGTTGGAAAAAAGGCCGGTCATAGGCGGCCAGGATCATACTATCGATTCCTTCTGAAACTATGTACTTTTGGATTTGCTCGGCGGGTTTTCCGCTTAAAACTATCCGCTTTACTCGAGGAAAATCACTAAAATATTTTTCGGCAAATTCTTCGAGATCCCGTTCGGCGAGCGCGATATTCTCCGATTCCATGAGATCGAGCGACCTGTGAGGAATAAAAAAGGTATCGTATCCATTAAATGTTTCCACTACATGTGCGAGGTGTAGTTCGGCGTTTAACTGCTCGACTATGGAACGCACCCTGGAAACTATCCTGTACGACGAACCGGCAAGATCTACCGGGAAAATAATCTTTTTGTCAGTCATTTCATCCTCCCGCGGGATGGTTTGCCTCTTTTTTTGCCATCCGACTCTTACGCTTATAGCCATAAAAATAATCATTAACTCTTAGGAAGGTATAAATTATATTTATTTAGGGCAATTTATCGCGATGCGTGACAACACCATTTGCACTTCTTTGTCCCCGGGTTATTTATCACCTTGAATTTTTTAATCTTACGGAGGGGGTAAACGGCAACCGGTTCCAGAAGGCAGCGCCAAAATGTTGGCATACCTTGATGCTTTTTAGTCGCAGGCTTTGTCACTCCGGGCTGCCCGTTTTTACGCCCTGGGCCATGCTCGGCGGCCCGGCGCGCAGAAAAGTCCCCTTTGCGGGAAATAGCGTTTTGGGTGTGGCATAAATATTGAACAATATGGAGGGCAAACTTGGGAGAGTTTCCTACAGAGTCCCCAAACTCTTCAGCTTGGAGCAACAGATGGACACAAATAACGTCAAAAGCCTTCAATACCATATCGAACAGGTCAGGGAAGGAAAAAGATATTTTGAAAACGCCTACCAGGCCGTTGCCAGAATGATCTTAAACGAACCATCCGCAACGGAAAAAGTGGTGGTCAACGGTAAGAGCACCTATGATTTCCAGATCTTTAGAACCCTTCCCAAACACGTCATAGGAATGTATGACGAAATCAACAGTTTCGTCTCCTTTGTAAAGGATGCCGCCGAAGGGGGCTCATCAAGGGAGATGGCCTTCGTTTTAGTTGGCGAACCCGGAAACGGCAAAACATTCTTTGTCGACTACCTGTGCAGTCTCTACCGAAATTTTATCGCGCGGGAGGAAAACCGGCGCTACACCTTCAACATCAAGAACCTGGAGGTGTTTGGGTCCTACGGCAAGATAAAATCGATACAGTCCCAGACCTTCGAAGATCCGATGATTCTGGCCATGAACCTTTTTGAGTCCGTGGACAAAAACAGGCGATTTCTTTACGAATCGGCCGGTTTTTCCGAAGAGCAGATCGAAAGACTCTATGTCAATTACAGACCCCTAGGAGCGTGCAGCGACTACATAATCAACGAGCTAAGGGACTACGCCGGACAAGATCTCGAAAAGCTCCTGGGCTTTTTTGAAGTCGTTCCCATCCCCCTTAGCGAATCGATGGGATCGATGACGGGCAAATATTCGGCAAAGGACAAGATAACCTCCTCGGCGGTTGATTTGCTGGGTGAGGAGTCTATCCAGCGGCTCCTCCATATCTCGGATCTAAACAACCCCTACAGGTTCGATCTTAGAAGGGGCGCTCTTGCGCGGGTAGCCGGGGGAGGAATCCATTTCAGCGATGAAATCTTTAAGAACAAAAAGGACCTCGTCCAGGTCTATTTGGGCGTAATCCAGAACCGCAACATTGAAATCGACGGATTTCGCTGGCCCATCGACACCCTCATTATCGCCACCAGCAACAACTCCGAATTCAACAGGTTTCTTGCCGAAAAGGAAGAGGCCCCCATTGTCGACCGGTGCAGGATTTGCTATGTGGCTCACAATACCGATTACCGGCTCCAGGAGCAGTTGACCGCCTATGCCATAGGCAGTGAGGCCAAGACTACGCTTACCAAGGAGAAGCTCCACCAGGACCCCAATCTAAACAGTGCGGCCTCCGCGGCCGTGGTGCTTAGCAGGCTTCCACGGTCTGAAAAACTCACCCCCATAGAGACCATGAAGCTCGCCGCGGGGGAAGTCGCAGGGGAAAAGAGCATAAAGACCCTTGCCGAGGTAATCGATTCCTTAAATCATGAACCCGACATTACCCGAAGATTTGGCCAGAAGGGGCTGGGGCAGAGAAATCTGGGCAGGGCAGTACAGCTGCTCATGGAAACCTCGGAGACCAATGAAGGGCAGTGCATGTTTTCCTACGATATCTTTAAATCCATCGAGCGGGTTATTCTCGATTACGTTTCCGAGGCAAGCGATCGGGCAAAGTTTCTAGACGATCTAAAGATCGCAAAGGGGCTCTACCGGGAACGGATCATGACCGAAATGTTTAACGCCTATATGGATGAGCCCCATGCGATCCGCAAAGACGTCATGAACTACGTCAACATGATAATCGGGATAGATGCCGAGGACCTTGGACCCGACAGGATGTGGAAATACAAAAACCCGCAGACCGGAGAGCTTAAGGCCCTTAAAATCGACGAGCGCTACATTCAAAGCGTCGAAGACCGGCTGGGGCTAAAGACCAGGGAACAGAAAGAATCTTTCAGGACCTCGATACGAAAGATTTACGGCCAGAAGATGTCAAGCGACAGGGACTACGATTTCATGGACAATCTCGAGTTGGTCAAGGCCGTAACCGATGTCAGGCTAAAATCCGATATCGCTGGGGCCGGAAGCCTCATCGGAGCTTTGGCCAACCGCACCAACGAGGAAAATCAGAAGCTCTACGACCGGATTATAACCGCGATGCTCGAAAAATTGGGATACTGCCGGACCTGCGCCCAGAAAACCGTCGAATACTTTTGCACCAAAAGCGATGAGAATTGAGCGCAGTAAGGTCCGGCACACAGGCTAAAGCGAGGCGCCCCCATGGAAAAAAGGGTTAAAGACTCCCTTGAGATAAAGAGCGAAGAGGTTTTGGAAGGCGGGGCCAAAAAAAAGGTGGCCTCACCAGCGTTCCCAGGAGCCGTGGACCGGGGGGCCTGGGTTGGGGATATGGTGTTTCTCCAGGACTCCTCCGCCTCGATGCCCTCTTACGTTCAGAGCCTTAGCGCCATTGACGAGCTGCTGGAGCGCGACAAGCAGCGCGAAAAGGACGGTTTTCCCCGAAAGATCCGGGTGGGAAGGCTTGTTAAGCCCGGTCGCGGGGGAAAGGATAAAATCATCCTGGTGCCCACGACGGTTGAGGAAAAATTCATCCATGACCTAAGAGGCGAGGACTCAGGACAAGAGAGTACCTCGGGGGGAACAGGGGAGGGGGAAGAAGGCGAAGTGATTGGAGAAGAACCCGCCGACGGCTCCCAGGAGGGCGAGGGTTCGGGCTCGGGACCCGGCGGAGGGGAGGGCGACGCTCATGAGATAGAATCGAGCGCCTACGATCTTGGGAAAATCCTTGGCGAAAAATTCGAACTGCCCAATCTTAAAAACAAGGGGACCAAGCGCTCGCTTACACGGTACACATACGATCTAACCGACATCCACGACAAAAACGGGCAGTTGCTCGACAAAAAAGCGACTCTTAGAAAAATCATCGAGACCAACATCGGTCTTGGCATTATTACGGGAGGCGAAGAGATCGACCCCCTGAGCTTTCTGGTTTCTCCCCAGGACCAGGTCTACCGCATACTTTCCAAGGAAAAGGACTACGAATCCCAGGCGATGATTTTTTTTCTTCGCGACTATTCAGGCTCCATGTCCGGTCAGCCCACCGAAGCGGTCGTAACCCAGCACGTTCTCATCTACAGCTGGCTTCTCTATCAGTATGAAAGGCAGGTGGAAACAAGGTTCATCCTACATGATACGACGGCAAGGGAGGTACCCGATTTCTACACCTACTACAACTCAACGGTTGCCGGCGGGACCAGGGTGGAGTCGGGCTACCGGCTTGTAAACGAGATCATTGAAGCGGGAAACCTCGCTCGCGACTACAATATCTACGTCTTTCACGGCACGGACGGAGACGACTGGGATAGCGACGGAGAAAAAACGATTCCCGAAATCCGAAAGACCATGGGCTTTGCCAACAGGGTGGGGGTTACGATTGCGGGCTCCGCTTTGGCGGGGGCTTCGGTGGTAGAGCAATATCTCAGGGCCTCGGGGCTTCTTGAAAATTTTGCGCAGACGATCCGCATGGACAATGTAGGCCAAGACGCAACGGAAGTCCGTCTCATAGAGGGAATAAAAAAACTGCTCGCCTGAGGGCGGGCCCGGCGCGAAAAACTTTTCCAGGCAGGACATCAGGACCATGGAGCTTATCAATCAGCACACAAAGAAAATAATGGAGGGGTGCAAGGAAAGGGCCCGGGACCGCGGGCTGCGCTTCCAGGATGAAACGCTCGAATACATCGTCACCAATAAGGACCTGCTCGAGCTTTCCTCCAAGCACATGATCCCCACCCTCTACGATTACTGGGTAAACGACATCGAGGTCTTGAAGGAGAAGGGAAAATACGAACTCTACCCCAATAACCCTTATGAAACCGTCATCAACACGCGCCCGGCAATTTCTTTCTATAACGACAACAACCCCGACTGGCTAAATGTCATGATCTTTTACCACGTCCTGGGGCACATCGATTTTTTCCAAAACAATATGTTCTTTAAACACACCTGGGATGAAGATTTTGCCGGCCGGGCCCTCTCGGACAAAAGAGCCATCGCGATGCTTCGATCCGAAAAGGGCCGCTGGGTCGATTACCTCATAGAGTTTAGCCGCGGCATAGATAACCTCGTGGGGTTTCACTGCGAACTGCGCGAACTAAACCAGTCCGGGGAAATAAAGACCTCGGCGAAGCTCGACTTCTACTTTGACATCTTTTTGCAATCGCTTCGAAAAGTAAACATAATCGACTACCTAAAGGAGATCGACCGCTACAACGAAGCGGGCCGCCAATACGGCGAAATGGCCGAGACCCTGTTTTTCTCGCAGGTAGCCAGAACTTATCCGGAATTTGATGCACTCTTTGAACGGCACAAAAAGCAGGGACGAAGGCAATCACGGGATCTTCTGGAGTTTTTGCTTCTCAATTCGCCCTTCCTGCAATTGGAAGAAAACCGGTGGATGCAGTCGGTGATCGAGATAGTGCGCAAGACTTCGCTTTATTTCCAGCCCCAGATACGCACGAAAATTCTTAACGAAGGCTGGGCCAGCTACTGGCATGAAAAGCTTTTCCTGCAAGACGATCGCATCAGGGGAAATGAGGTCGGCTTTGCCAGGGTAAACGCCCTGGTCACTTCGCTTCCAAGAATCGGCATAAACCCTTATGCCCTGGGAATGAGGCTTTTTAGCCACATAGAGCAGATGGCCGATAAGGGCAGGCTCTCCTATGACTTCCAACGGCTCCAAAACGCGCGGAGCCGGCGCGACTACGATTTGTCAACCGGTTGTGGACTCGATTATATCTTCGGGGTAAGGGAGGATTTCGACGACTTTATGTTCCTTAACAGCTTCGTCGATCAGGAATTTGTCGACAGGCACAAACTCTTTGTAACCGGTATCAGGCTAAACCCCGACAAGGGGACGCGGGAATATTACGTTAGAAGCAGGGACGCCGCGCAGTACAGGCAAATGCTCGTAGACCAGCTCTATCACCCCCCCTTTATCGAAATCGTTAAATCCCCTACCCCGGACAACTGCCTCTATCTTAACCACCATTTCGAGGGCAAACCCCTGGTGGCCGAGTTTATTGCCAACACCATGATGGGAATCGAATATCTTTGGGGCGCTCCGGTAAAGCTCGAGACTTCCGAGCCGATTGAAAGGGCCCGAGAACTTCACCCCTGGGAGTCACATCCCCCTGCCGACATGGAACCCGCGCATCAAAGGGTGCTCTACACCATGAAAAACAGGCAGCTATCGAGGACACTCATCTGATGGAACCGCAAAATGAAAACGGCGCGCGCGCAGTCGAGCGGCTTTGCGCTAGAATTGAGGAGCGGGGACGCCGCACTCCCTTTAGTTTTTCCGAATATATCGATTTGGCCGCAAAGTTTCCTGGGCGCATCTTTCGAAATATCTTCCAGATGTTCTACGATATGATGCACAGCTATATCGATGTGGAAACAGATGAATACCCTGACGACCCCGAATCCATTAAGTACGTTCCCTACAATTGTTCACGCCTCTTTGAGCTTGGAACGGATCGGCCCTTCTTTGGCGACCGGCTTTTCGTAAACAGGCTTATGGGACACATTTCCTCCTTCAGGCGCGGCATCAGGCAAAACAGGATCTACATCTTTGAGGGCCCCCACGGATGCGGCAAATCCACCTTTTTAAACAATGTGCTGATGAAATTTGAAAAATATTCGGCTACCGATGAGGGTTCAAGCTTTGAGACGGTCTGGCGGCTAAATAGAAAACTGCTTGGAAACGGAACCGACCCTACGGCCAAATACCTTGTCGAGCAACTTAGAAGCATGGTGGACCCCTCTTCCCAAAAGAGCCAAAACCTCGAAGCCGACCATCCCAAAACAGCCGAAAAACAATACCTTGAAATCGCGTGCCCCAGCCACGACAGCCCCCTTCTTCTCATTCCCAAAGCCTATCGAAAGGATTTTTTCAACGAATTGATCCCCGATAGGGATTTCAAGCACAAGCTCTTTTCCCATAAACAATATGAATGGGTTTTTAAAGACAGCCCCTGTACGATCTGCCAGTCTTTATACCACGCTCTTTTCGATATCCTGGACTCACCGGCTAAAGTCTTTGAAATGGTCTATGCGCGAAGAAATCTTTTCAACAGAAGGCTTGGGATCGGAATTAGCGTCTCTAATCCCGGTGACAGAATAGAGAGAATGCACACGGTAAACGATGAGCATATCCAAAGCCAGCTTAATGCCATATTGATGGACGGAAGCAAAGTGAGATATCTCTAATCTCGCTATGCCAATACAAATAACGGCATCTACGCCATAATGGATATTAAGGACCACAATAAGGAACGCTTCGCCAATTTGCACGGAATCATAAGCGAAGGGGTCCATAAGGTCGATTGCATAGAAGAAAACGTTAATTCGCTTTTCTTTGCCCTCACCAACCCCGAGGATCGGGAAAATATCTCCGACACCCAGTCGTTTACGGATCGCATAACGTATGTAAAAATTCCATATGTGCTCGATTTTAATACTGAAATTAAAATTTACAGAAACATCTTCGGCGATCAGATCCAAAAGTATTTCCTGCCCAGGGTGCTTGAAAATTTCGCAAAAATCATCATCTCCTCAAGGCTTAACCCGCACTCTACGGCCATGACCGAGTGGATTCCCGACCCCAGCCAATACCGCATCTATTGCGATCGCAATCTTTTGCTTCTCAAAATGGATATCTACGCCGGGATCATTCCCTCCTGGTTAACCGAGGAAGACCGGAAAAATTTTACGGCCAAGAAGCGGCGAAAAATCATTGCCGAATCCGAGTCCGAAGGGGACCGGGGGTTTACGGGAAGAGATTCCATCAGAATGTTTAATGAATTCTACCAGGCCTACATGAAGAAGGATAAGCCCATTACGATGGCCATGTTGAGCCTCTACTTCAAAAAACACTGTTGCGCGGGCGGACCGGTTCCGGAGGATTTCTTCGACGCCCTAAACGCCTTATACGACTACACGGTCTTGCAGGAGGTAAAGGAATCGCTCTATTATTACAATGAAGATAACATTTCGCGCCAGATTCAAAACTACCTTTTTGCCGTAAATTTCGAAATCGGCCAGATACAGAAATGCCGTTACACAAACGATGAGCTAAAGATTAGCGAAGAACTCTTTGAGACCATCGAGCGAAAAATCCTGGGGCACCGCTCCGATGAAGCCAAGCGAAAAAACTTTCGAATGGAGGTGCAAAACATCTATGCCTCCAAAACCCTTGCCCAGGAGATCCTTATCGAAGGAAAACCCTTGCGCGATACCCGTCTTTACCTGTCGCTATACGACAGGTACCTCCATAACCTCAAGGAAAACGTGCTGGCGCCGTTTTTAAAAAACGACAACTTTAGAGGCGCGGTCAAAGACTACGGAACCGAAGGCTTTAAAACCTACGATGAGAGGATCCGCGAAGACGTTTCCCTGCTTGTTGGCAACCTCGGCGCGAGGTACGGCTACACGCAAAACAGCGCAAAGGAAGTATGCCTTTATGTGATCGATAACGATCTTGCCAAAAAATTCGCCGAGCAGTAGGTGTAAAGGCAATACCGCTTACTCAGGGTCTTTTTGTCTCACGCAAAGACGCGAAGCCGCAAAAAAATGAAGCCGTAAAAAGCGCCTTTTCGGACTGGTCTTCGAGGGCTGCTTCAAGCCTTTAGCGCTCAGGTCAATTCGGAGCGCAGCCTTATCCAGGACCGGTCTGGCAAGCTGCAACACCTAAAGTCTTTTACCCAGCACACCTCACTTCCGATCTGTTCCCCCGCCGCCCACAATGCTTTTGCGTTAGCTCGATTTGCCTTACGCCAAGCCGAGAAAACAAAGGGAGAAGCTTCCCGCCAAAAGTGGGGGGTAAAGCCGCACACCTTGTCAGCGGTGAGAGGGTGGAGTGATTATTTTTAGCACTGTGCAAAAAAAGCCATTGACAAAGGGGGGCTTAGTCGCTACATGGCACTTATTGCACAAGTGGCAATGTTTGCACAACACCCCTTTTGGGAGCCTTAAAGGTGATTGAGATTAGAGTGGGCGAGTTTGCCGAGATGCTCGGCGTGCACCGAAACACGGTTAGAAACTGGATAAAGAGCGGCGCTCTCAAGGCCTCACAGACGGTTGCGAAAAAATATTTTGTCTCCGAGCAGGAGTTTCGACGGTTTTGCACCCTGCAGAGCATCCCCGAGAGTGTGTCTTACCGGGTTTTGTCCAAAGAGGTCTACTTAGCAGGCAAGGAGGAAAAGATCATGCCGCAGTCTGAAGCTGTTGGCGATGTGAGGACGGTAGGCGAGCGCCATAGCGTTTTGCGCGCCGACCCGGGGTGGGCGGACTTGTGCCTTACCTGCGGGAGCTGCGCGAGCGCCTGCCCCATTTCGGGGGTAGACGGCCTTGATCCGAGAAAAATCGTTCGCATGGTTGTTCTGGGTCGCACCAAGGAGGTGGTCGATTCAAACTGGTCGTGGAAGTGCACCTTGTGCGGCAAATGCGAAGAGGCTTGCCCGATGAATCTGGAGCTTGTCAAGCTCTTTAGGCGCATCCGCTCTCTTCGCGAGCGCGACAAGGTGCCCGGGCCTCTTCACAAGGGGGTTCTGATGGCCCTTAGGAGGGGCAATAACCTGGGAATACCCAAGACCGATTTCGTGGAGCTTTTAGAGGAGGTCGGAGAAGAGCTGGCCGAGGAAAGCTGTCCGGGTTTTCGCACCCCCATAGATGTGGAGGGGGCAAACCTCATGCTCACCCTAAACTCCAAGGAGCCTTTCGGCGAGCCTGACGACATGAAGTTTTGGTGGAAGATCTTTTATGCGGCCGGCGAGTCCTGGACCATTCCCTCGGAGAACTGGGAGGGGGTAAACTGGGGGCTTTTCACCGGAGACGACGATGCCATGCGCATCATGGTGGGGCGCATAGTCGATAACATGCTGCGGCTTGACTGCAAAAAACTGGTCTTGCCCGAATGAGGCCACGCCTATTATGCAACCCGGTTCGGGTTGGAAAAATGGTACGCAGACGAACTTAGAAAATTTGAAGTGGTCACCGTCTTTGATCTTCTTATGGAATACATTCGAGACGGTCGCATCAAGATAGATAAATCCCTTCACTCTCAGCTTGTCACCTATCACGATCCGTGCAACTACGGCAGAAAGTCCCTTAAGACTTTCGGCCATGGCTACTTCGAGGAACCCCGCCAGATCGTTCACGCCTGTTGCGATAATTTCGTCGAAATGTATCCAAACAGAGAGGGCAACTATTGCTGTGGAGCCGGTGGGGGCGCCTGGGCTATGCCTTTCCAGGAAGAGCGGGTGTTCTACGGGCGCATCAAGGCAAGGCAGATACGGGCAACCGGGGCCGAACTGGTCGTTACCCCCTGCCACAACTGCCGCGACCAGATCATGAAGAGCCTTCGCAAGGAATATAAACTCGATATCGAGGTCAAGTACCTCTGGGAACTGGTCTCGGACGCACTGATCCTTGAGTCCGGCAAAGAAACCGGAGAATAGCCGATGGAGTCGAATATGAGCGAACAGGTCAAAGGCTCGGTTTTAATTGCCGGTGGAGGAATCGCCGGTATGCAGGCGGCTCTGGATGCCGCCAACTCCGGGTTCTATGTGTATTTGGTGGAGCGCCGGGCCGCCATTGGCGGCAAAATGGCCCAGCTCGACAAGACATTTCCGACCAATGACTGCGCGATGTGAATTATCTCGCCAAAACTGGTCGAGGTCGGCCGGCACCTGAACATAGAACTTATCACCCTTGCCGAAATAACGGACGTAAAGGGCGAACCGGGTAACTTCCAGGTGGAAGTGA
Organism: Syntrophobacteraceae bacterium; assembly: GCA_049976905.1. Classification (GTDB taxonomy): domain Bacteria; phylum Desulfobacterota; class Syntrophobacteria; order Syntrophobacterales; family Syntrophobacteraceae; genus SbD1. The sequence continues at coordinate 55,918 of JBMFHI010000004.1, forward strand.
GCAAACACCCAAGGTACGTGGATACCGAAAAATGCATCGCCTGCGGACTTTGCGCGGAAAAATGCCCCAAGAAGGTCGATGACGAGTATAATGAAAAGCTCTCCAAGCGCAAGGCGATCTACATCCCTTACCCGCAGGCGGTTCCGCAAAAATATGCGATAGACTCCGACAACTGTCTCTACCTTAAAAACGGCAAATGCCGGGCCTGCGAAAAATTCTGTCCCGCCGGGGCGATCCATTTCGAGGATAAGCCCGAGACTTTTAGCCTGGAGGTTGGCGCTATCGTTCTAAGCCCTGGCTTTACAACCTTCGATCCCACCGGAATCCGCACCTGGGGCTACGGTGAATTTAAAAATGTGATCACCTCAATGGAGATGGAGCGGCTTCTTTCGGCCTCCGGACCCACCGAAGGCCACCTCATCCGGCCAACGGACAAAAAAGAGGTCAAAAGAGTCGCATTTATCCAGTGCGTAGGCTCGCGCGATCTCAATAAGTCCCATAACGGCTATTGCTCCTCTGTTTGCTGCACTTACGCCATAAAGCAGGCCATGATGGCCAAAGACCATGTAAAGGATCTGGAAGCCTCGATTTTCTTTATGGATATGCGCACCCACGGCAAGGAGTTCGAACGCTACTACGAGCGGGCAAAAGGGCTTGGAATCGACTTTAAAAGATGCCGGGTTCATTCCCTTGAGCCCGTTAAGGAAACTGAGGATATCTATTTTCGCTATATAGACGATAAAGGCAAGCAGATAGAGACTCAGTACGATCTGGTGGTGTTGTCGGTTGGGCTTTGCACGCCGCCCTCGGCCATGGAGCTTGCCTACCATGCCGGAGTGGAGCTTAACGAGGACCGGTTTGTGGAATTTTCCTCCTTTGATCCCGTTGCGACCTCGCGGCCCGGGGTTTTTTCCTGCGGCGTCTTTTCGGGGCCAAAGGATATTCCCCAGACTGTAATGGAGGCCTCCGCGGCCGCGGCCGATGCAACCCGGCTGCTCTGCCCGGCTCGAAACAGCCTGACCAGGACCAGGCAATTTCCGCCCGAAATTCCAATAGGCGCAGAGGTACGCATCGGGGTCTTCATCTGCCACTGCGGAACCAACATCGCCGGGGTGGTCGATGTGGAAAAGGTTGCCGAATATGCCCAGGGGCTTCCCAATGTCGTTCATGTCGGGCGAAACCTTTTCACCTGCTCGCAGGACACGCAGGATACTATCAAAAGCATCATCAAGGAAAAGGGTCTCAATCGCGTCGTGGTGGCCGCATGCACGCCCCGAACCCACGAGCCGCTCTTTAGGGAGACGCTAAAAGCCGCGGGTTTAAACGAATATCTTTTCGACATGGCCAATATCCGAAACCAGGATTCGTGGGTCCATGCGGGGCAACCCGAGATGGCAACCCAAAAGGCGATGGATCTCGTAAGAATGTCTGTTGCCAAGGTTGGCCTCCTGTCGGCTCTGCCCACTATTTCGGTTCCCGTAAACCAGGCGGGCCTGGTGATCGGAGGCGGGATTTCAGGCATGGTGAGCGCCCTTGAGCTCGCAGATCACGGTTTCCAGGTCTATCTTGTGGAAAAAAGCAACGTTTTGGGCGGTCAGGCGCGCCATCTTTTCCGCACCTGGAACGGAGAGCCCGTTGAGCCCGCCCTGCAGGAACTCGACGCCAGGGTTCGCAGTAACCCTCTCATTACGCTTTGCCTTGACTCAACGGTAGGTGGGGCCGAAGGTTTCGTTGGAAACTTCAAATCCACGATCGTGGGCCCAAAGGCTTCCAGGGTGGTCGAACACGGAGCGACCATTATCGCCACGGGAGGCCAGGGATATGTGCCGGAGGGAGAATATCTTTTCGGCTCCTCCAGCCGGGTGTTTACCGCCATAGAATTTGACAAGCTTCACATGATGGGCGACAGGCGCATGAAGGAGGCAAAAAATTATGTCTTCATTCAGTGCGTGGGGTCGAGGTGCCAGGAGCGGATGTACTGTTCGAGGGTTTGCTGCACGCATTCGGTGCAGGCTGCCCTGGAGCTTAAGGAAAAAAACCCCGAGGGCGAAGTGTTCATACTCTATCGGGATATGAGAACGTACGGCCGGCGCGAGGAGCTCTACAGGAAGGCGAGGGAAAAGGGCGTTGTCTTCATAAATTACGAAGCGCATCAAAAGCCCGTGGTTCGAGCCGTTGAACCGCGCCGGCTCGAAGTAGAGGTCTGGGACCATATACTCCACGAGCCTCTAAAAATCGTCACCGATATCGTGGTGCTTGCAACCGCGGTCATTTCCAATCCGGCGACCGCCGAGCTGGCCGACATCTATAAGCTTCCAGTCGATGCCGACGGCTTTTTGCAGGAGGCCCACGCGAAGCTTCGGCCGGTCGATTTTGCCGCCGATGGGATTTTTATGGCCGGGCTGGCCCACTGCCCCAAGCCCGTCGATGAATCCATCGCTCAGGCCAAGGCCGCGGCCGGGCGCGCGGTAAGCGTGCTTGCAAGCAGCAGCATAAATCTCGATGCGGCCAAGGCCACGGTAGTAAAGGCCAACTGCGACGGCTGCGCGATGTGTCTTGACGTTTGTCCCTACAAGGCGATCACTTTGGTGTGCGAACAAGGGGCGGGAGGTAAGACAAATTCGCGCGTGCAAGTAAATCTTGCCCAGTGCAAGGGCTGCGGGTTGTGTCAGGCGACCTGCCCCAAGGACGGTATCTTTGTTGCCGGTTTTTCGCTCGAGCAGATTTCGGCCCAGGTCGATGCGGCTCTGGCCGGTTGAGCAGATTCTATAAAGATTGGAGCCAGGAGAAGTCTATGTCCTTTGAACCCAAAATAATCGGTTTTACCTGTAACTGGTGCAGTTACGCCGCGGCCGATCTGGCCGGGGTCTCGCGCATGCAGTACCCGCCCAACGTGCGGTTGGTGCGGGTGATGTGCTCGGGGATGGTTCACCCAAAAGTGGTCGCCCGGGCCTTTGAAATGGGTGCTGACGGCGTGCTGGTAATGGGTTGACACCTCGGGGAATGTCATTACCGGGACGGTAATTACAAGGCTATGGCCCGTGCGGACGTTATAAACCAGATGGTGGAAGCCCTTGGACTGGAAAAAGAGAGGTTTGAGCTGATTTGGTGCTCGTCGGCCGAGGCCGACCGGTTTGTCGCCGCGGTGACGAACATGACCGAAAAGGTTCGCTCCCTGGGGCCTTCACCCTTTAACCGCACGGTTGCGGCTGCTTCATAGAGGAGGCTGGGATGGCGGTAAAAGTTGCCCAGGAATGGCTCAATTCCTGTTCGGGCTGTGAGATATCCCTGGTGGATATGGGCGAGCGGCTCCTCGAGGTGCTCTCTAAGATCGAATTCGTTCATGGGCCGGTTCTCATGGACCACAAGTACTTCGGGCAGCTCGGAGACGGGGTCAGGATGGAAATACCCGAGGCCGTGGTGGGACTGGTAAGCGGAGGCATTAGAAATGAGGAGCACCTGGAGGTGCTTGCGCAGATGCGCAAAAAATGCAAGGTGCTGATCGCTCTTGGCACATGCGCTACTCACGGCGGTATCCCTGCTCTCATAAATTCTTATACGAACGAGGAACTGCTCGACAGGTATTACTCCACGGAGACTACCGACACATGCGAAAAGGTTCCCTGCGATGGAGTACCTGCCCTCACCAGTTGCTGCATGGCCTTGGATGAAAAGGTAAAGGTCGATATCTATCTGCCGGGGTGTCCGCCCAATCCGGACCAGATTTTTGCCGTGCTTTCGGGCCTTCTTTCAAACGCTCCGGTCGATCTTCCGGCAAAGAGCGTCTGCGATTTCTGCCCGACCCTTCGAGAGGGAAAAGGGGGGGTAAAGAAGCTTCGCAGGTTTTTGCAGCCGCCCCATTATGGGGCTCCCGGCGAAGGGCTCGACAAGATGCGCTGCCTCATGGAGCAGGGAATTCTGTGCATGGGGGCGGTCACAAGGGGTGGGTGCGGCGGAGAGGGGCTAACCCCTCGCTGCATTGAGGCAAGGGTTCCGTGCCGGGGCTGCTACGGACCGGTAAAACCCAACACAAACCAGCGCTTTGACATGCTCAATGCCCTGGCTTCAAACGGTGTAGACATTTCGTCTCTTCCCGAGTCAGTTTCACTTCTGCGATTTTCCGGAGCACACGGCCTGCTCCGGCCTTCTCGCAAAGGCAAGGAGGCCTGAACATGGGACAGGTTATAAATATTCAGCCGATCACAAGAATCGAGGGCCACGCCTCGATATCCATTCAGTTGGACGACCAGGGAAATGTTTCGGACAGCAAAGTCCATGTCATGGCCCTGCGCGGATTTGAAAAATTCGTTGAAGGAAAGCCCGCCGAGGAGCTGCCCCGGATAGTGACCCGCATTTGCGGGATATGCCCCTGGCAGCATCACCTGGCTTCCAACAAGGCGGTTGACAGGTGCTTTGGCGTCACCCCGACTCCGGCCGGAAGGCTTCTTCGCGAGTTGATGCAGACCGTGGCTCACGCCGAAGACAAGGTGCTGCATTTTTTCTTCCTTGCGGCCCCCGATTTCGTAATGGGCCCGGATGCCGATTACTCGGTTAGAAATGTCATGGGGATAGTAAAGGCTGCCCCCGAGCTTGCCGAGCGGGTCGTAAAGATGCGCTACGCGGCAAAGATGGTGCTCGAAAAATTCGCCGGCAAGGCGATCCACCCGGTTGCGGGAGTGCCGGGCGGTTTTTCCAAACCGATGACAGAGCAGGAACGAGTCGAGATACTTTCGAAAATGAAGGAAGTGCTCGATTTTGCCCTGTTTACCATGGAGTTTGCCAAGACCCAGGTTTTTCCTAAATATTTAAACGAGGTAAGCGAGCTGGGGGTAATAAGGACGGGCTTTATAGGCACCGTCGATGAGGCGGGAGCCGTCAATTTCTATGACGGCAAGCTCCGGCTTATGAAACCCGATGGGACCTATACCGATTTTGATTCTCAGGACTATTGCGATCATATAGCCGAGCACGTCGAACCCTATTCGGCGGGGAAAATGCCCTATGCGCGCGCGTGGAACGAGGGCTTTTCGCTCGATTTGGAAAATCCCAAGGGCATCTACAGGGCAAATACGCTTGCGCGGATCAATGTAGCCGACAAGATGGCCACCCCGAGGGCGCAGGCCGAACTGGAGGAATTTCGCGAAAAGTTCGGAAGGCCCGCCCAGTACACCCTGCTCCATCACTGGGCAAGGCTCATTGAAGAGGTCTATTCCTGCGAGCACGCAATCGAGCTTCTTGAAAACCCCGAGATCACCAACCCCGATGTACGCGCCAAAGTCGAGCCCAAAGCGGGCCGTGGCGTTGGCTGTGTCGAGGCACCGCGCGGGACTCTTATCCACGACTACACGACCGACGAAAACGGACTCATAAGGAGCGCCAACCTGATCGTGGGCACCACCCATAACCTTGGTTCCATAAATATGAGTGTAAACCAGGCGGCCCGGATGCTCATAAAAGGAGGTAAAGTCGACGAAGCCTGTCTCAATAAGATCGAGATGGCGGTTCGCGCCTACGACCCCTGAATGTCCTGCGCCACGCACCGCCTGGATGGCGGAATGTCGATTTCGATGGTTGTAAGGGATTCAAAGGGCAAGGTGGTAAGCCATGGGTAACGGTTCTTGAGGGCGGCTGCCATCAGCCGAATGGGGAGACCAATTTATGAGCGCTAACAGGGACATCAGGAAAAGAGGCGTAAAGGTCGAGGCGGTGGATACGGCCTGTGGGAAAGTTCCGCATATGAGCGTGGACCAGCTTGCGCGAAGATTTAATATCGAGAGCCGTGAGCTGCACTGCCCTGCCTGCGGAAGGATCCATTTGACGGACGAAGACGCAAAAAATGCCGAGGACATGCGCTACAGCGACACCGAAAGATTCCAGCAGATTAAAGAGGAAGCTGAAGGCCAAAAGTAGTGGGTTGGGGGCTTCCATGCGACCCAAAAAAAAGTGCCGGCCCGCGGGTTCTGTCCCCGGGCCGGCCGGCCGCAAGCGCCGTGGCCGAGCGGAAAAAGAAGGAGACAGGGGAGGAAATGGAAACAGTTTTACAGGAAGGCGCAGAGGATGAAAGTATCCGTTTTGGGAGCCTATACCGCCAATCGAGGACTTATCAGGCCGCCCGCGTCATCTATCAGGCAACTCCAGTAGTTTGCACCCGGTTTATGAAAGCCCGGCCCCGCATGAGCTCCCGTTTGGTCGAGGCGGCAAAAAACGGGAGACAAAATATCGTCCTGGCCAGTATGGTTTCGCAGAAGTCCATGAAGGCGGAACTAAAGCTCCTGGGTTTGGCCCGCGCCAGTTATGAGCAACTGCTACTGGGGTTTCAAAATCATCTGCGGCGGCAGGGTTTGCCCGTCTGGGGCAAGGAGTACTCGCAGGCGAAGGCCGTGAGGAGATTGTGCTATCAAGAAAATAAGTCCTATTCGACTTACAGAGCCTTTCTGGAGGCCCCGGCCGGTGTGGAGACCTCGGTCAATACCCTGGTGTGCCTTATTCACCAGGAGAACTTTCTTCTTGACCAGCAACTGCGTCGTCTCGAACACCAGTTTCTGAAGCCAAGGGGTTTTTTGCGCCAAAGTATATGAAAGCATCCGATTGCCTTAGAGCTCCGAAATAGTCTGAGTCCAGGTTTGAGCCATGCAGGTATGGGGTCATCGTGAGGCCTTGGTGGAGCAGTCAAGCTTTTTGGCTCGCTATCCAGGGAGGAAAGTTTTTGGGCCTTTGCCCATGCTGTCCCAGTCCGTTACCCCGCCTGGGGATGAGCCCCGCCGGATTGGGAAACAAAACCGTTACGTTTGTCCACAAGTTCTGTTAGATTGCGGCGTTTTTCTTTGCGGCGGTGCTCCTTCCCGGGGCGTATCGCGTCTTGTTGGGAGCAAGGACCAAGGCCGGGACTTGTAAATAATTGTGTGTAAATGGCTCTATTTTTCTTTTCACCAAGCTGGCGATTCCATTGCCGAACACGATAGAAAAACCGTTCAACGCAGCCTTCCAATCCTTGATTGGCATCATCCATTTCTTGGCTATTATATGTAGTTGGTGGGCACGAAAAGCTGTGCCCACCCTACGCTTTTGGCCGGTTTGAATATCATAGAACTTAAGGGACGTCACACTAGCTCTACTTACCGCACCCGCCACCCGGACACATCTTGAAAGGTTGCACGATCTTGCCGCATCGATCCACCACTTCGGTTGTAAACCGTGCTATGGCGTTCAACAGCGGAGTGTCCTCGGGGGTCTCCAACAGTGGTCTGCCCTTGTCTGAGGCTTCGACCATGCGCGGATCAAAGGGCAGGCTTCCCAGGAAATCAATGTCCGTCTGCGTGGCTGTTCGCGCGCCTCCGCCTTTTCCAAGCAAAGGTGTCTCGGTGTTGCAGTGCGGGCAGACAAAGCCGCTCATGTTCTCAACGAGGCCGAGAATCTGCATGTGAACCTGTTTGCAAAAATTTATCGACTTTCTTACGTCCGCAAGCGCTATTTCCTGCGGGGTCGTTACCACTATCGCCTTGGCGTCCGGAATGGTTTGGATGACGCTTAGCGGCTCGTCTCCCGTTCCAGGAGGTGAATCTATTACCAGAAAATCCAGGTCTCCCCATTCCACATCCGAGATAAACTGCTTTATAACCCCGTGCTTAATCGGACCCCGCCAGATAACGGCCGCATCCCTGTCTTCCAAAAGACATTCGATCGAAATGATGTGCAACTGTTTATTATAGGCATGCGGTATCATGCGTTTTTCGGCAGTAAAACCGAAGACGCCTTCGATTCCGAACATGCGCGGGATGCTCGGCCCGTGAAGATCTACGTCGAGCAGGCCGACTCGGCGGCCCAACTTCGCAAGGCTGAGTGCCAGGTAGGCAGCCACACTGCTCTTTCCCACCCCGCCCTTGCCGCTCATTACAAGCAGCTTGTGACCAATACGGCCCAGCTGTTCCTGTATGCGCGTGTCTTCTTCATTTTGCTGCTGCCCCTGTCCGCACTGTGAACCTTCGCAAGAACTCATTAAATGTACCCCCTTGTAGATTATTGATTCGAAAATGGATTTCGAGCAACCTCTGTGGCGTCTTTTTGCCAAAAGGCCTTGGCTCCCGAAGCTAAACGGTACGCTATTTTTAAATCCTATCCGTTATCCTCCCCGAAGCTCGAAAACGCTTTCCTTTAATTTAAGCATTAATGTCAGGCGTGGAAAAGAAGAAAAATAGAGGCTCAAATACGTTGGTGGGCACAAAAATCGGTGACCACCCAACGCTATGAGCCGATTGGAATATCTTAGAACTTAAGGGACGTCACACTAGTTCCCTGTGCTTGCCGGTTGGACCTCCTCGATTTCATCCAGGCATATCTTCAGGCATTCCCTGCAGCTCGATGACTTCTCGGCGCCTTCGCAAAAAAGAGTAAAAGCCTGCGACCAGTTTATTCCCGTGCGCGGGCAGCTTTTTAGAAATTGGACAAATCGCACCAGTCGTTCGATAGCGATCGAATCTATGGCATGCTCGATGCGGCAGGCGTTTAGCTCCGCGTGTTCGCAATCGAGCTGCAAGGTGGATGTGAAAAATTCCTTCAGTATCCTGTGACGGTGTATGAACTCGAGCCCGATCTCTCGCCCTTCACTGGTCAAAGTGATGGAGCTGTAGGGACTGTAGTGGATAAGCCCCCGGTCGGCCAGAATCTTGAGCGCACCGGTAACCGATGGGCGTCGCACACCCATCTGGTGGGCTATGTCCTTTGCGCGGGCCACGCGGTTGGATTGCTCCAGGTGGAAGATCACCTGGAGGTAGTCTTCAAGGCTGGCCGAAAGCCTTTTGGTTTCTTTCTCACGTGGTTTGCTTTGCCGGGCGCTGTTCATGTGCTGTCCTTAAGCCTTTTTTGTCAATCCTGTCGGTTCGTGACGTCCGTTGGCCGACTTGGCCTTGTAGTAGTCTCCTATGGCCTCCCCAAGCGTATTTAGCGCAAGTCTTGCGCAGTGCAGATGATCTTCGGGCAGTCCACCAAGCTTGCCGGCCAGTTCCTCCGGCTCGATACGCAGCGCCTCGTCGATCTGCCTGCCTTGCGCCATTTCGCTCATTGCGCTCGCGCAAACCCAGGTGTAGATGCAGCCCTGCGGCCTTACCTTCACCTCCTTGATCGTGTCGCCTTCGATTTTTAAAAATACCTCCATGGAATCGCCGCATTGGCCTACAGCGCTGCCTTTACCGCTGCAATCCTCAATGGAGCCGATATTTACGGGATGCTCTGCGAGTCGCAAGAAATTGTGGCTCACCTGGCTTAGCCCCGAAAATTTATCCTCCGACATTACCGTCTCTCCTCTTCCAATGCTATATCAAAAAGACCTTATCAAGACTGGAGCGAATCAAAAAACGCGCCACTCCGGCTAGATCGGCCTAAAGGCCCTCTACCGGGTCTATAGGAGATAATAGAAAAAAGCGATCAGGACACTTTTAGTTTCCCCATGACTCTTGAGATGGTGCAAATTGTTTCCACTTTACAGCCTTCGTCCCAGTAATTAACTATAAAAGGGTTCGAATCCGTCAGACTTCGCCCGCTCAACTTC
>JBMFHI010000004.1:65471-72379 GCA_049976905.1 Syntrophobacteraceae bacterium
TCATCGTTTGGCTCCGCAACGAATATGGCTGCTCGAAAGTTGCTCTCTTCCGGGAAAAGCCAGGCAGATTTACAGCAACGGTTCGCGCCTTTGCCCGGGTAGCCTCCCTCATCTATTGGCGCCGGCGCAAAGTGTGTTCAAATCTGCCTTTTGCGCAGCAGTGCCGCCCGGAAAGCCATGGTGGCAACAGAGGGCGGCATTAAAAACTTCAAGGAGGAAAAGTTATGAAAAAACAGCTTCTTAACTATGATACCCTGCTTAAGATTGCCGGCGCCATTTCGCATTCCAAAGATCCTGAAGAAGTCGTGTTGCTCACGGTCGAATCCATGAAAAGAGCCCTGGATGTCAAGGGGTGCGCCCTGTTTCTAGTCGATCGGCGCACCGATCAACTCGATTTGGCCGCATCCTTTGGCTTGAGCAAAGACTACCTCGAAAAGGGTCCGGTTAGCGCGCTACGTTCCATAAATCAATCGCTGGAAGAGGGGCCGGTGGCAATCTATGACGTAACCGACGATCCTAGAATCCAGTATCCCGAACAGGCTCAAAAGGAAGGCATTGCCTCCATTCTTTCCGTTCCCGTTATGGCGGCCGGGCAATCGATTGGGGCCTTGCGCGTCTACACCGCCGAGCCTTGGGAATTTACCCTCGAAGATGTCAATTTTGTCCAGGCCATGGCTTCGATGGCCGGTATGGCCATCGAGATGGCCAGGCTCTACAAGGGGTTAAAAGACAGTATCGAGGTTTTAAAACAGTTTAGAGACCCAAAGACCATCAAACATTCGCGGAGGACTCCCTATGAGGGCGTTCCGGTAAGCGTGGCGCATCCCGCCGCCATGCGCAAAGAAACGGCGGTTTAAAAGTTACCAGGTTATCGCCGGGGCCTAAAAAGCGATTCCCCTCTCTTTTTCGCCCCAGTACAATTCCTGTTGGAGATGCGCGCGCCGCCTGCCTCCCATCCGCTCCGGCGATATCTCTACGACATTGTTCTTCCGCAACAACTGCCTGGAACGCAGCCTTTTGACGATGGAGAGGTTCCGCAGCATCCGGTATCTCCGGGGCCCGGCAGTTTTGCTTCACTCTTTAGCCCCGAGAGGCTCGACGGGGTCGAAAGAAGCTTTCTAAGATCCGAGCCGCCGCACTTTTGGCAGCATACTTGTTCGCTATCCGCATACACTATCTTTTCAAAAACATTGCCGCAGGTTGAACAGGAAAATTCGAATATCGGCATGGCCTTTTTTTCTCCTTATCAAGAATGTACAGGTTGGCTTCCCACCCGATTAAGGCACGGATTTTCTGGTCATGGCGGCCGCGCACCTGGGGCAGCGAAGTTGCGAGCAGGGGATTCCACGTTGGTGGGGTAGCGTGGCGGCGCATTCAGGGCATACACAAAGGCCTCCGGGCCCTCCCGCGTTCCTTAGTGGAGTCAAACCGGCCTCCGAGTCCTTTTCGGCAGGCTTGGGACCTTGAGGGCCGCTGCCTGCCGAATTTGCCCCGCAGTGCCCACCGCCCTTGTAGCGGCGCTGCCCCCGGCATCCCGGGAGCCAATACCTGGGACGGTCCAGTTCGCCTTTACGGTAAGCCTCAAGGACTTCGCCTATGTCGCCCGCGATTCCGTGGATGATCTTTAAACCCAGGCTTTCGCCGTAGTTTAACATCTCGGGGCTCAGCGCTCCGCAGATCACTATCGTGATCCCCTGCCGGCGCAGGGAGCGCATCAGGGCGAACCGGTTGTCCTCGCGCACGTGCAGTTCTCTGCCGGCCTCGGTCTCCGGTCCCTTTTCGGAAACGATCATAATCTTTGAGCACCAATCCAGTACGGGCGCTACTCGGGCGCGAAAGACCGGGATGGCCACCATACTTATCTCCTTAGCTCTTTGTCTCGAAAAGTCCGGTCCGAATCCGGGTCCTTTTTAAGTTATCAAAAAGCGCGCCATTGCTGCCAGCCTTTGCCGATGAGCTGCTCCAGCCTCTCGGGCTAAAAGCGAGAAGAAATGTAGGGAGCCTATCGTCCCCTGTGGAACGCTTATAAGGATGCACATTGTTTCCGTTTTTTGCCGAGCCATGGACCGCGGCCATATTGTGAAGGCGGATTCGTGGTATGGCACGGAGATTGTACTCTTTTGTGGACAGCAAAAATATCTTGACGAAGGGAGAAATTCGACATGCCTGGTTTTGATAGAACTGGACCGAGTGGCAGAGGCCCCATGACGGGCGGGATGAGAGGCGCTTGCACGGGCTTTGGCAGGGGCGGCAGAGGTTTTGGCAATGTCGGTTTGATGGCCGGAACCGGCAGAGGGCGCGGCTGGAGAAACAGGTTTTTCAGCACCGGTTTGACCGGCCGGCAGAGCCCGGAGGGGATGGTCTTTGACCGTGGGCCTCAAAGAAGCGATGCCGATTATGACCTTGAAAGCGACCCCCAAACGCATTTGGATAGTCTAAAAGCCAGAGCCGGTTACCTGGAAAAGGCCCTTGAGGGTATCAAGAAAAGCATTGAGAAGCTCCAATCCGGAAGCTGATCGCTAAATCCCGCGCTTTGGGGCGCTATGGCGTTCCCTTTCCGATAGAGAGACATTAACTTTTAGGCTTGCTTAGGAAAGGGAACGTTTGGAGATCAAAGGCTTTTGAAGCCGCAATTCGAAGGAGATGTTTTGTGAAAAGCGGAGAAAAATTAGTAATCGTTGGATGCAGCGGTTCAGGTGGTCCGGCTGCGATGCTGGCAAAAAAGTTGATGCCTGAGGTTGACATTACCGTTATTCGCAAGGAAGAGTTTTTTATCGTACGGTGAGCTCTGCCTCACGTAGTGGCCGGGCTGGCCACGGGACAATCCATCGTTGTTGCGGACAAAATGCTTGAGGGCGCCGGGATTAAGGTCGTACAAGACGAGGTTACAAGGGTCGATCCGGTAAAGAAGACCGTTAATGTGGCCGGAGGCCGGGTTTTTAGCTACGACAAGCTCTTCCTTGCAACCGGTGCGAGCGCCATCGTGCCCCCTATCGAGGGCAAGGATTTGGCCGGCGTTATGACGCTGCGCGGTCTTCCTGATGCGGAGAAAATAAAATCCTTCATAGCCGAACGCAATGCCGTCAACATTGTCTTTATCGGCGCAGGCTTTATAAGCATGGAAATAGCCTCGCTTCTGGCTGAAAATACGCAGCGGGAGCTAAATGTGTCGATCGTGGAATTTATGAACCGTCCTCTTCCCCTCATGCTCGACAAGGATATGGCCGATGGCGTCCAGGCTTACCTTGAAGAAAAGGGGCTAAAGATTTTTACCAATGAAAAGGCTGAAAAAATCATCGGAAACGGTAAGGTTTCCGGCGTGCTGCTGGGATCGGGCAAAAAACTGGATGCCGATCTGGTCTTTATAAACGTTGGCGCCAGGGCAAACGTCGAACTGGCCGAGCAGATCGGACTCGAGATGGGGCGGTTCGGCATAAAGGTAAACCAGTACCAGGAAACATCGAACCCCGATATCCTTGCGGGCGGCGATTGCGTGGAAAAAATCAATTTTCTTACGAAAAAGCCCACCCCCGGGCGGCTTCGCGGGCCTGCGGTAATGCAGGGCCGACTTGCCGCAAAACGGCTGGCCGGCTATGACATCGCATTTCCAGGCGTCCTGGACGCCGGGGGTTGCAAGATGTTTGACATGACGATCAGCGCCACCGGTTTTTCGGAGGAAAGGGCCGCCGAGGAAGGCTTTCAAACCGTGTGCGCCATCGTTGATTCCAGAAGCAAGCACGGGATGATTCCCGGCATGAAACCCTGGAAGATCAAGCTGATCTTTGATAAAAAGACTCAGAAACTGATCGGGGGACAGATTGTAAGCCATGCGGTTTCGCCGGCAAAAGAAATCGATGCCGTAACCGCTTTTATCCTTGCGGGAAAAACGATCCCTGAATTGACAACCTTTACGTGCGCCTGCAACCCCGATATCTCCTCTGAGCCAAGCGCCGAACCGATCACGATTGCCGCCGAACAGGCGCTCCAAAAATTAAAGCTCTAGAAGTAACCGCGCAAAATTTCTCTATCGCCCCTCTCCCTGTCGCTACGGCAGGGAAGGGGGGATAATTTCAAGCCAATCGCTCTTGTTTGCCGTGTTAAGGGCAAAAGTTTGACTTTGCCCGCACCCATTCTTACATTTCAGCTTCCAGTCGGTAGGGGCGGCGCCTTGACGCGGCGCCGCCTTTCTTGCATCCACCCTTTTAAAAACCGGGAGCATACAAATGTCCAAGACTGAAAAGGACCTGATGGACGCCTTTGCCGGTGAATCACAGGCAAACAGGAGGTATCTGGCTTATTCGCAAAGGGCCGAAGACGAATTTCTTCACGGGGTGGCCAAGCTTTTTCGAGCGATTGCCGCGGCTGAAACGATTCACGCCATCAAACACCTGCGAACGGCCGGCAAGGTTAAAAGCACCAGGGAAAATCTCCAGGACGCCATAGCCGGGGAGACCCATGAGTTCCGCAAAATGTATCCGGAAATGATCGCCCATGCCAAGGAGGAGGGCAATAAATCGGCCGAGATAGGCTTTGATTACGCCAACAAGGTGGAGGCCCTGCATGCGAAGCTCTATGATCAGGCTCTTGGCGATCCGGACAATTTTCCCGTCCAGGACTATTACGTCTGTAAAATTTGCGGCTACACCGTCGCTAAAGATATTCCGGACACCTGCCCGATTTGCGGGGCCAACTCCAAGGCCTTTTTCAAGGTGGACTAAAGGAGCCGGCCGGTTTTAATCGGCAAGCCCGGGTATCCCCGGGAGCCCCCGCGCTTTGCGCACACCTCTAAGGATCGCCTGTTCCACCGCTATGACTGCGAGGGCTCCCACCAAACTCACCTCCACGCCCTCGATGTTGCCGCGGCTAAGGGCGAAGAGGGTATCTCCGTCATATTGGGTGTGAGCGGGAAAGACGGTTCGAGCAAGACCGTCGTGGGCCATCTGGGCTACCTTGGTCAATTGCACCTTGTTTAAAATCGCGTTTGTCGCTATCGCCCCGACTACGGTGTTTTGCGGTGCAAAGCCATCGGTAAAGTTTTTGATCTTTTGCAAGGCGCAGACAGTATCGCCTTTCTCGTGCCCGTTCCTTGAGCCCGCGATCCTTATCCCCGTTGCCGGGTCGTAGACCTCTCCAAACGCGTTAACCACTATCAAGGCGCCAACCTTTAGCCCCCCGGCCCCGCTTACGAGGCTGCTTCCAACTCCCGCCTTGACGCATTGGGCGGACCCGAAAAGCTTTGCAACCGTCGCCCCGCTTCCCGCCCCCACGCTGCCTTCGTAAACGGGTTGCGAAGACGCGCCTCGGCAGGCTTTCAAGGCAAGTTTTGCATCCGGATAGATCGAAGTCGTGTTGACATTGAGGTCGAAAATAATTGCTCCCGCGACTATGGGCACATTCCCGTGGCCGGTGAAAAATCCCTCGTTTCGCTCCTTTAAATAGTCCCTTACGCCCTCCGCGCAGCTTAACCCGAAGGCGCTTCCGCCCGAAAAGAAAAGAGCGTTGATGTTTTCAACCAGGTTGATCGGGTTAAGCGTGTCTGTGCCGTATGTGCCTGGCGCTCCACCCCTTATATCCACTCCGGCCGCCGCGCCCCCTTGCGGCAAAATAACGGTGCATCCGCTGTAAATGCCGCTCAGCCGCGCATGGCCCACCAGTATACCCTCTATGGCCGTGATAGTGTCGTTTGCCATCTTCACCTCTTCCTAAAAATGCTCGATAAGGTAGCGGTAGATTTCCTTGCCTATCGCCAGGCCGTTTTCAACAATCTCGGGGCCAAATTGTCTCCCCGTTGGGGTCCTGAAGGTCTCGATGATGCTTGCCGCCCCCGACATTCCCCAGGGAAATTTTCCTATCAGTTCCCGTGGGCTTATGTTCTGGTAGTCCATCATGTGCCAGAGCATGTGCGTGAAGGTGTCGGCCCCCCAGCGAAATTTGTCCGCGTCGTAGAGACAGTCGCTTACAAGCTGCGCCCACTGGCGCCCGGAAGACTCCGAAGAGGCGAAGGCCTCATGATTTCTAATGGCCTCGCTTATACAGAGGATTTCTTCCTGGCTTAGACAAAAGTCGAGCAGAAGAACTTTGGCCTTTTCCGCCCCGCACCGGGCATGGTTTTCTTCGTCTCGGCAGATGTCGTGCAGGACTCCGGAGTATATCCCTACCACCATGAGTTGCTCGACCGCCGAAGGGTCCATGTGGTTTCCATCCGTTTCTATTTGAACGAGGGCCGCGCAGTCGATGCTTACCCGGGAGCTGTGGTAGACGCCGTGGCCAAGCGTTTCATTGTATTCGGGCTCGACGATCCCTCTTAGCCGCAGCACTTCCGGGTGGTTGTAGAAAAGCCTTTTTGCCACCCCAAGCTCGGCTTTAAACCGGGTGTAGAAAGCCGGCAGGGGATGTCTTGAGGCTATCCTCTCGGCTTCCCTTTGTAGTTTGCAGGTGATTTCGTTCATCCGTGGCCCTTTTGTCCGCTCCTTGCCCTATCGGGTATTTCTGCCCGCTATGTTACAGCAGTCGCGATTTTTCGGCAATAAGGCGTCTAAAGCCTGGAGCAACTGGTTACGGGTAGCATTGAATTTCCGGGTGCCAACGGTGGCAGAAGCATTTAAACGCGTTTTCTCCGGGAGTTGCTAAAAAAGGTGTAGCGTTTTTCCGTGTGGCTTTTTTTGTGAAAAACGGAGTCAGTTTGTTGTAGAATTTTCTCTCTTGCCGGCTGGGAAAGGCATACGCATGCGAAACGGGGGGAAAGGGATGAATGGGAGGAAAATAAAAAAACGTTCTGTTGCAGGGATTTACCTTTGCTCCATTTGAAGCGCAAATAAATGACGGCATCCCGCTCATGATTGAGCTAGTGTGACATCCCGTAAATCAGCTGATATATTATATGTAGTTGGTGGGCACGTAAAGCTGTG
>JBMFHI010000005.1:0-70989 GCA_049976905.1 Syntrophobacteraceae bacterium
GGTCTTGGGATAGAGCGCGGCTGTAAACGTAGGGGTGGCGGATGTGGGATCGGACAGTGTCACCGGTATTCCGCTCGTCTGTCGCCACCTGTAGGAAACGATCCCGCTGGAAGCCGTGGAGCCTGAGCCGTTAAGTTTTACGACTTTTCCCGCGGTCGCGCTCTGTTGGGGCCCGACGACGGCTTTTGGCGCCGAGCTTGCCGAGGCCGAGGGACTGACGTTTACAAAACAAAAGTCGCTCGCTTTAAGCCCGAGAGTGTCGGTTACCGTCAGCATAAAGCATAGGGACGTGTAACCGTTTGTGGCTTTAGGGGCGGTAAAGGTGGGAGTTGGCGATGCGGAATTGGACAGCTTTACGGCCGGCCCGTCAAGCTGTTGCCAAAGATAGGTTTCGATTCGATCCGAAGAGTCTCCCAAAGGACCCGTGGAGGCCGCCCCGTTTAGCTCCACAGCGCTTCCCGCGCCCGTTGTTTGATCTTCGCCCGCATTGGCGCCAGGTGTTGTAGTGTACCAGTAGGAGGAATCAACGATACAGGTGGACGTCGAACTTACGCCGTTTTTGTCGGTCGCCGTGAGCTCAAAGGTCAGGGCCGTGGGTTTGGAGGGGACACTCAAGGCGCTTGTGATTTGGGAGGGCGTTGCAAGCGTTACCGTCGGCCCCCCTGTTTGGACCCAGTGGTAGGATGCCATACCGGGGCCGCCCACATCGGTGGAGTTGGAAGCGCTAAGCGTTACTTTGCCCCCATCGAGCATCGTTTGGTTGGGCCCGGCATCGGCTACAGGCCCGGCGGTTGCGGCGGTAAAACTCGCCGAGATCGTCTGGTTGGCCTCAACCTTGTTGAAAGTGTAGCTGTTTAGTGCGCCAAGAGAAGTTCCATCGACCACCACAGAGGCTACCTGGTAGCCCGCAGCCGGTGTTATGCTGAAGCTCTGGGCGGCGCCGGCGCCAACAGTCACAGACCCTGAAGGCGATATGGAGCCGTTTTGACCCGCCGTAGCCGTGATCCTATAGCTTGATTGGACGGTTGCCCCGCCGAAGGTCGCTGAAATAGAATGGTTGGCCGCTACATCGGAAAAGGTGTAGCTGCTGACGGGGCCAACAGAAGAGCCGTCCACCAAAACGGCGGCAATGCTGTAGCCTGGCGTTGGAGTTACGGCAAAGGTCTTACTGCCCCCGGAATTTACACTGATTGAGCCTGCCGGAGATATGGTCCCATTTGGACCCGCTGAGGCGCTAATGGTGTATGAACCGCTTGGAGGCGCAACCGGGGACGTGGAAGCCGCGAAGGTGGCCGAAACGGTGTGACTGGCCGAAATATTTGAAAGAGTATAGCTGCCAACCGCGCCAACCGAGGTCCCGTCCACCAACACCTTTGAAATTACGTAACCCGAAGCGGGGGTGATAGTAAAGGACTGGCTTGCCCCCTGGGCCTGGAAAAAGCTGCCCGAAGGCGATATCGTGCCGCCCGATCCAGCCGAGGCGGTAATGGAATCTATTACCAGTTCCGAGGAAAGCGGACTCTGATTATTGTTGGCGTCATAAGCCGAGAGGGCAATGTAGCAGGTCTTAGAAGCCAGGTTCTGAAGCGTCGCGGTCGTAACGTTGCCTACATTTAGTGTAGTCGTATAGTTTCCCGAGGCCGCGCCATAGTGGACGTCATAGCCCGCTGCCTGGGAGGAACTCGCGCTCCATCCCAGGACGGCCTGAGCGGCTGAGGCCGTCAGTGGGAAAAACAGCAAAAAAAATAGTGAAATTAGAAAAGGATAGGTAAAAACTGATCCAACGGCACTCAATCTCTTAAAATTTAAAGCTTTCGACATACGTCATCCTCAAATAAGTTCTTGTAAAAGCCAGGTAAGGCGCGCTCAGAGCCACCCTGCACCAAACCAGGAAATCTGGCCGCACCTTACCTGCCAACGGAAAACCCGTTTGTTGCGTCCCATTTTTTATCTATGCGATTTTGTGAAATGGATATTTCAAGGTAGAATGTAAAGCAAGAAAAGTACCAATCCTGGTCTAATAATAATTATCCGTTAAAAATAAAATGCATTACATATACGATTAATACGTTATTTTTTAATAACTTAGAGGTCATTTGCAAATAGATTTAAATATCATCCGCTAAAATTTATTAACCTGTTTTTGTCATGGACAATAAAAACACCGGATAGCAAATCGGAGTTCTGGAATATTGATTGTAAGAAATTAAATATATAATTTTTTCAGCCGTGCTTTTGATAGCGTCATTAGATAGGTAAATTTCGGTTAATCTGAAGGAATTTTCATACAGTGCTGTAGGCTCAAGACCACAATCTTCTGAGTAGGCAGAGGAGTGTTCTAAAAAGTTGGTGTGCCCGCCTAAGATTTTTTCGACCAATCCCCTAGCTGACGGACAAGCTCGCAAATGAGACCGGCCCAGTCTCCGGGGGTTTTCTGGCGAAATATTTTAGCGGTTGGATACCAGGGGGAATCCTGGCGACCGAGCAGCCATCGCCACTCCCCCGAATAGCGCAGCATAATCCACACAGGCTTGCCCAATGCTCCTGCGAGGTGGGCGACCGCCGTATCGACGCTTATGACTAGGTCCAAATTTTCAATGAGCGCCGCAGTGTCGGCAAAATCGCTTAGTTCTTCGCCAAGGGGCGCAATTTGGGCCATAGACGCAAGGGCAGGCCTGTCCTCGTCGCCCACTTCCTTTTGAAGACTTATGATATCGGCATCGAGGTTCATTAGGGGCGCAAACATTTCAAGGCGCATATCGCGGGTGTGGTTTACCGGCTCACGCCGGTTGCCTGCCCAAACAAGGCCAATTCTTGGCCTTGAGGCCTCGCCCAGCCTGGCTTTCCACTTTTCCACCTGCGCGGGCTCCGCCCTCAGGTAGGGAATGTCGGCCGGGATGGACTCGAGCCTGGTGGCAAATGCCAGTGGCAGGCTCATGAGCGGACAATTGAAATCATGGGCCGGCAGAACCTCGACGGAAGATATGACAGAAACTTTGCACTCAAGGGATTGGGCAAGGGTCTGCAAACAGGGTGCAACCCGCACAACGGTCTTCCCGGCAATACGCGCCACCAAAGGGACGTAGCGCAAAAAATGAAGAGTGTCCCCGTAGCCCTGTTCGGCCCACAGAACAATGGTTTTACCCTCAAGATTTTCTTTCCCCAGCCAAAGGGGTTGGGGTAAACGGGACTTGGCATATTTTAGCCGGGTAATTTCCCACCTTGATTCATATTCGGCAAAACCTCGCTCGAAGTCGCCCATGGCAAGCCTGCAATGGCTTCGCTCCATTTTGGCCTCGGCAAGGTCGGGCTTGAGCTCGAGCGCCCGGTCGTAGCCCGCAATGGCCTCCTCCATGCGGGAGAGCTTATGCAATACATTTGCGCGGTTATACTGAAGAGAGCCGTTAAAGGGCAAAAATTCGAGGGCGCGATCGTAGCCCGCAAGAGCATCCTCGGGCCGGTCAAGATCGAGCAAAACATTGGCGCGCTTGTTAAGTATTGTTGCGAACTCGTTTGCCCTTATGGCCATGGCGGCGCTATAATCGCGAACCGCCTCTTCATAGCGGCGCAACCGCTCCAGGATATCAGCGCGCTTAAGAAGAGGCTCCACGCTTTCCCGGTCTTGGGCGACCCTGAGTTCACAGTTGGCGAGGGCGTGTTTGAGGCACATCTCGCGTAATTGCCGCACCTGCGCGTTGCCGCTCCACTTAAGGAATTGGTCGAAACATTCGATCGCTTCTTCGCACCTGCCCAATTCAAACAGGACAATGCCTTTTTCAACCAGCAGGGGAAGAGAGGCCGGATCGGCGCTCGAACCTTCCTCCAGTCTTTCGAGAGCCTCCTGGTAGCGTTTTTCCCCGCGTAGGGAAACGCTTTCGGCTATGATGTCAAGAGGCTTTCTGGCGCAAGATTGTTCCGGAACTTCCAGATTTAATTTTGTCACAGCCCTTCCCTTGCCAGCCTTACGAAAAATACCGGCGAAAAGCGATTGCCCTGTAAACTGAGCAGGTTAGAGGCTTGCCAGCTGAGCCGTCAAATAGCTCTGCATGCGATCAAGACTGGCGACGGTTGAGTTCATGTTCTCGTATTCCAGTGTAAGCGATTGCTCCTGCTGATTGATGTTGTTCTGCATGTCGGTTATCTGTTTTTGAAGTCCGGTGATGGAACTATTGATACCGCTATCCTGGTTTGTGATAATGCCGGTTACGGAATTTGTGTAAGAATTGACCATGTTGCTCAAAAGACTGCCGATTCCACGACTTACGGTAACCGTTGCGCTGGCGGGATAGGTGGTGCCGGTATAACTTACCTCGACTCCGTTGGCCCCGCTGGTCGAACCGGTAAGACTCCAAAGATTGCCGTTGGCGGTAGCGGTCTGACCGTCGATGGTACCCGAGGAAGCCGAAGTCAGATTGATGTTGTATGTACCCGAAAGTGTGGAACTGCTATTGCCCGAGTATTGAAACATACTGTTGCTGGTTGTTCCCGAGTCCTGAAAAATATTGGAAACGGCCTGAAAATTATTTGCCAGCGCACTTTCGAAGGTCGATTTATTCATGCTAAGAAGGCCGTTGGAGCCCACCATTATCCCAATGCTTGCCAGGCTGGTGTAGGAACCCGAGCCGACTTGACTCAAAACAGTGTTTTCAAGCTGTGCCTTTAACCCCTCGAGGACCGTGTCGCCGAAAAGCGGGCCTCCCGTGGTGTTTGTCGATGAATTGTAAGCATTTTGGGAGTTAACATCCGATATTACACCATTAAAGGCGGAAATCATGCTGTTTATCTGCGTTTCAATGGCACTTGTATTGTAGCCCACGTTTACCGAAAGAGTAGTGCTGGGGCTGGCCCCAAGCAGGTTTAGCGTAACTCCGGAGATAGCCGTTGTAACCGTATTGGACGAACTGGTAACGTTCATACCGTCAACGCTTACAGAGGCGTTCGTTCCCTGCTGCAGAACATACTGGCGCACGGCACCCACCGTTCCAAAAGAGCCGAAGCCAAGGGTGGAATTTGCGTCTTGTATACTTGGCGTAAGGCTCATAGAGAGTTGACTGGTCCCGGTTGCGTTGTCGACTACCTGGATTTGCCCCTTGGAGTTTACCGATGCGGTGACGTTGCCAAAAGTGCTGTCAATCTGGTTAAGAAGGTCCTGAACGGTGGTGGTCTGGGTTATAGTCAGATTTGACGATACGGTCGAGCCGCTGTGATTGGTTCCCGAAATGCCGATCGAATCTCCCGATGTCCAGGTGTTGTAGCCGTAAATCCCGGTAAGCAGCGTTGAGCCCGTAATAGGGGTGGTGCCGTCGGTGGTGTTGGCCGCGCTTCCCGTAATACCAATCTCGCTGCTCCTGTCACCCTGGATAAACCCCAGGCTCTGCAGCACGTTGTTGCTGTCCGTAAAGGAGTTGATTCCTCCGGCGATCTGGAGGCTGTAAGTGGGGGTCGAACCACTTGTCGAAGAAACTATGGAGGTCGAAAGACCTGCCGAATTCATCGCGGACTCTAGCTGCTGCAAGGTATCGGCAGTGCTGATGGAGACGCTTTTGCCGTTTATGGTAACGGTCCCCGACTGGGCGGGAATTCCAAGCAAAGAATTCAGGGCGGTTGTCGTACTGGCAAAGGGGTCGCTTTGAGCGCCTCCGGTTACCTGGTTTTTGACCGTAGCCGCCCCGCTTCCATTAAACCCCAGGGCTTCGAGGGCATTATTGGTATCGCCGTCCAGAAGACTTATGCCGGCGGCTCCGGTGGAGTCACTGGCAAGCACCAGCCTATAGGTCGACGAGCTGTCCTGTACGATGGAGGCCGTTACCCCGGTAGGATTGCTTCCCGCGTTCAAGGCGTTGATTTTACTCTCCAGGCTCTGCAGTGTATCGCTTGAGGAAATCGAAACGGCCTGATCGTTTACCAGGATATTTCCCGAGATATTGAGCGCGGATGTCTCGGAGGAAAAATCCGCCGACCCCAGCTGTTCGGCTTGGGCTATGGAGTTTACAACCACGCTGTAAGCACCGGGGTTTGCCGTGGAAGAGGCGGTTGCGCTAAGCAGCGTCGATGCGCTCGTGCTCGAATTCGATGTGACGTTTGCCGTGTACTGATCGAGAGCCCCCTGGCTCGCAAGGCTGCCGGCGGCTGTCTGAAGCGAGCCAAGGTCGCTTGAGATCGTACCCCAGGCGGAAATCTGCGTATTATAGACACTGATTTCGTTGTTGTACGGGACCTCTTCCTGTTGGGATGCCGTAGTCAACTCACTGACTATGGACTGCCAGTTTATGCCTGTACCCACCCCGGTAAAGCTTATACCGGCGGTGACGGGAGAATTGGTAGTCGAAGTCGAAGTCGAAGTCGATGAAGACACTGTAGACATCGTGCCCTCCTTTTTTTAATTTTGGCTTTTCAAAGCAGGGGGCTAACAGTCGGTTGATGCACAAACCAGCTACAAAAAAGCTCGAAGCCCCACATCCGCTCAGCTTACGAAACCATCCTTTAGTTTAATCGGCGAATTTTAGCAAAAACTAAAGAGAAAATTTTCCAGTTTAAATTTTTTTTGCTACAGGGTTGCCGGCACGGAGGCTAGGTGGATTTATAGGACATTTTCGTCAATTTTTCGTATGCCAAAATGATCTGCTTACTCTTTTCCTCCGCCAGCTTTTGAAATTCCGGACTATAGCTGCTAAAATTATCGGGATGATACTGCTTTATGGCGGCAAGATAAGCGCTGTGGATCTGATCGAATCCGGCATTCGAGGAAAGGTTAAAGATCTGCAGATTATCGCCCGACTGGAGTTGGGACCCACTGTTTTGGAAGGCGCTATTTTGCGAAGCGCTCTGTGGCGAACCGCTATCCTCCAGGGGGGGAAGCTTCGCTGCGCAATTGAGACCAGAACTCTTCGGATTTCTGAAGCCCCTCGCTGGAAATCTGCACCGAATCCCCTGCCGGCCCCACAGAACTCTGCGCTACGTAACTGGTGCGAGAACCCAGAGAATAGGCCTGCAAAACACTGGTTATACGGTCTGGCCCTGTCATCGGCACATCCTGGATTGGTCGATTCTCCGGTAAAGAGACCTCGTCTTTTCCCTTTACAATTTCCAGGCAACCCGGCCGTCTCCTTGGAGACCCGTTGGCTTTCCGTCCCCGGCTCGCGCCAAGTTTGGCTTTGACAGGAATTGTTACATTCTAAGAAATTTTCCTCCATCCGTCAATACCTGCCTTGTCGCCTTTTTCTTACAATTCCCGTCAGTTGTCTTCTGCTCAGAATAATTGTCCAAAAGCTCCAAACCGTGGGGTTGTTAAAATTTCACGCAGGCCTGGCGTGGCCTTTACAAAACTTTACCTGCCTTTAAACAATATTAACTCGATCTTGAGCGAGGCTTCTTATATTAATCTCATAAAGTCCTACAACACCAAACAACGAGGAGAAAACAGAATGAAAAAGACATTGACAGGATTGGCCATTGTATTGGTGGCGGCGCTGTGGATGACCGGGTCATGGGTATTTTTCAATTCCATTGCAATCGGGGCGGAGACCACGCCGGCCGCTCCGCCGGCCACGACTGCGAATCCGCCACAGACCAGCCCCCCCCCAAATCAGATGAAACAGTGTCCCTATCATCCCCGGCATAAAGATTTTTGGAAAAAACTGGATCTTAGTCCGGCACAGAAAAAGCAGATCAAAGCCATAAGAACGCAAGAGCGCCCTAAAATGCAACCTCTGATCAAGCAACTTAAGGCCGGCCGCGAGCAGCTTATAGCGCTGCGCAAGACCAGCAAATTTGACGAGGCTAAAGTGCGGGCAATTGCCGACGAGCAAGCCAAGACTCTGGCAAATGTTATCGTCGAACGTGAGCGGGTCATGTACCAGATAAGAGAGATTCTTACCCCGGAGCAAAGGGCAAAACTCGACCAGATGCACAAGATGTGGAAGGCCAAACACTTTAGGAACGGCCCGAAAGACTAACCGCGGCATCGGTTGGCACTCTTTGCCGGCTCGAACAATTATTTTGAGTTTCAGGATGGATTGCACATTCCGGGACCTTCGCCAAACCGATAGGGCGCAGGTCCCGGCCCGAAAAATTCGGGCACTCAGACATGCTCTCCGGCCCTTTCCCACCTCAGCGTATGAGCCCCGGATTTAAGTATGAGGCACCCCTTGTCAAACTTAAAGCGACGAACCTGCTCGGAACCGGTCCAACTGGGAATCAAAGCCGCCTTTACATGGTGGATTACACTATCACCCTCAACCCTGTACGTGCCGCAATAAGACAAATAGGTAGTGTAGGCCCGCGCTCGATCGGGCTCGCAGAGGCTCTGAGCGGCAGCGGACTCCAGAGGGAAGTCTGGATCGCTCTGCCGGCGATCGGAGTCCATGATCTGAGCCGACATATGTCCATCGGCCGTATAGATAAGATAGCCCACGACATCTTTTCCATAGGGATAGACAACTGTTCCATCGAAGAGCTCTATTTCCCAGCAAATAAGTCTCCATGCGCCAACAAAGGCATCCGATTTTGTCATTGGACATACTCCGCGTGTTCAGCACATTCCTGTCATGATTAAATGACGGCGGATAGTGGCTCCGCCACCTTTTTTGACTTATTGAACCCTTAAAAAGCGCCATTTCGCACTGGTCTTCCAGGGCTAATTCAAGCCTGGAGCGCTCAGCTAAATTCGGACACATTTCCTATTGTGTTTCTTTCATCTCTTTTCTAGCGCCTTTGCGTGAGCCTAAATCAACAACGTTGGCCGGCAAGGGAGGGAAAAACCAATGTAACGACCAATCCGCCGTCTGAAGCGTTACCAGCCCACACCCGGCCGCCGTAAAGTCTGACCGCCCGGTCGGTTATGGCCAGTCCCAGTCCCGTCCCCCCCTGTTGTCTATCGCGGGCGTCCCCTACCCTGTAGAAGGGAGAAAAAAGCTCGGCAAGGCAAGCTTCGGGAACGCCGGGTCCCTTGTCTATCACTTCGATCACGGCCTGTGAGGCGCAGCCCTCATTTGGCAAGGCTCTCAAGCAAATCGTCACCTCGCTGCCTTCGGCGCTGTGGCGCACGGCATTTCGCAAAACGTTTTCAACAGCGCTTCGCACTATTTCCCTGTTTCCGGCAACAAAACAGTTTTCGGCCAAAAGCATTTTGACCCGGCAGTTTCGCCCTCTGGCTTCAAAGTCGGCATCCGCGGCAAGCTCTGCGATCAGATCGGCCATGGAGACTACTTCCTTTTCCATGTCTTTAACGCCGCTTTCCAGGCGGGCAAGCATCAGCAATTTACCAATGAGCGTGTTAAGCCTCTCGGCTTCCAGCCCTATTCGGTCCAGCGCTTTGCCGGCCTCATCGCCTTCGGCCCTTCGCGCTATCTCCAGCGCGACCGTCAACCTCGCAAGAGGCGAACGAAACTCGTGGGAGATATCCCGCAAAAGGCGCTTTTGCGAGCCGAGCAAAGATTCAAGCCTTTCGGCCATCAGATCGAAATCCTTGCCAAGTTCTGCAATCTCATCGCGTCTTCGGCCCAAAACCGCCGCAACGCGAACCTTCAGGTCTCCGTCGGCAAGGTTTCTTGCCGCGGCTCCAAGCTTGCTTATAGGTCCGGCAATATAGCGCGCGAGCCAGTAACACACCCCGCCGGCCGTAAGGAAGATGATGATGAGGTTCAAAGTCCTGAAGCGGGAATTGCCTATAAGAAAATGGCTAACCGGTATCATGTTGATAAGAGTATAATTTTCCCCCCCAGGTCCTTGGATTTCCTGCACCAGATAGATTGCGTTCCGGGTCCTTTTAAAATCGAGCCCCGTTTGGCTGTGATGCAGGGCTAAATCCTTTACGACTTCCGCCACCGGGCCTGAGCAGAGCGGTTCATTCCGTTCGTTGTAGACAAAATAGTCGATATGGACGGCCTTTTGGAGTTCGCTCACATAATGCAAAAAGGCCGCCCTGCCTTCATACGAATAAATCTGGACGGCCGTTTGCCCGGAAAGCCTCAGGGAATTGCCCGCAACGCTAAACCAGCGATGGTAGGAACCCGACTTTATCCTCAAATGTCCCTGGGTCGGCGGTCGGATAATAAGTCTTGCAAGCCACGGTATGGCAAAGAAGGGAGGCGACTCCGTGGCCACGGCTGAAAGGAAGGAGGCCACACTGAGAAGGGCCATCGCTACCCAGAACCAGAGAAATATTTTTATAAAAAGGCTTCTCACCGCCATTTTCCCTCTTACAGCCTGCCAGTTCATTGCACCTCCTGGTCCTTCTGGGACCCCGACGGATTAACATACACATAACCGGCACCCCTCACCGTTTTGATGCGCTCCAATTCACCGAACCTGTGACCGAGCTTTTTTCTAAGACTGCTAAGATGGACATCCACACTGCGATCGAAGGCCGTAAGGCTGCGTCCCAGAACCGACTCGGTAAGTTGCTCGCGACTGACCACGTGACCGGCCGCTCTTAACAACAACTCCAGGAAGCCAAACTCAACGGAGGTAAGTTCAATCTTTTCGCCCTCGCGGCGCACTATCCGGCTTCCCGTGTCCATTTCGATATCACCGATCCTAATCATCTCGGGCA
This sequence comes from Syntrophobacteraceae bacterium, assembly GCA_049976905.1. Taxonomy (GTDB): domain Bacteria; phylum Desulfobacterota; class Syntrophobacteria; order Syntrophobacterales; family Syntrophobacteraceae; genus SbD1. The sequence goes on from JBMFHI010000005.1 coordinate 10,553, forward strand.
TGGGAAAAATTCTGTCATGACGGTCCCCGGTTCGACGAAGTATGGCTCGGGTGCGCGCAATCAATTCACGGGGATTAAACGGTTTTGCCAGGTAGTCGTCTGCGCCCATCTCAAGGCCGACAATTCGGTCGACCTCTTCATCCCGGGCGGTCAACATAAGGACGGGGGTATCGATTTGGGAGCGCAACTTCTGCAGTACCTCGAAACCATTCATCCCGGGCAGCATGATATCGAGCACGATCAGGTCGTAGAGACCCTTTTGCGACAAGGCCCTGTGCAATCCCTGCTCGCCGTCGTGGACAGAGGTGATTTCAAAGCCTTCCGGCTTCACATATTCAGTCAGCAACTCGCACAACTCGAAATCATCGTCTATAATCAGTATACGGCTCATCGGCCCCCTTCCGCTCTTTTTCGAACAACCGTTTAAAAATCTTATTTTATCAAAACTACTCCCATCTTAGGAGGTAATTATTTTAAGGCAAAGCCCTTAACCTACCCTTCGGAGCCGCTTCACACAAAAAGCCGCAAAACTTTTCTTGCGTAATCAAAAAAGCGTGTGAAGGAATTGCATCCTTTTGCCGATGATATTGCAGACCGGATAATTTCTAAACTTAACTCTCACTGGGGTAATCATGGCTTACGAAACAGGCATTCTATTAAAGACCGGCACCAACGAAATGGAAATAGTCGAATTCTACCTCGACGAGTCGGTTACGGGAGCAGGCCACTGCGAGGGCGAAGTCTGCCGCGTATCCTACGGGATCAATGTGGCAAAAGTGCTTGAAATCATACGACTGCCGATCGTCAATAAGGTGCCCATGGCCCACCCCTCGGTGCTCGGCACCTTTATCCTGCGAAAAAAAGTCATTCCTCTTATCGACTTGACCTTGCAACTGGGCAAAGCAAAACCCGATCATCAGGAGTGCGCCCTTGCCATAATTACCGAGTTCAACCGGACGACCATGGCCTTCGAGGTCTCGGGGGTAAACCGCATCCACCGCCTCGCGTGGTCCGAAATTGAGCCGGCCGAGCCGGTACTGGGCTCATTTTCCTCATCGGTGACAGGGATTGTAAAGTTTGAGGATCGAAACGTCTTGATCCTGGATATGGAAAAAATACTCGCGGAGCTAAACGCCCAATATTCACTAACCGGACCCGAGGCTGCACATCTTTACACACTGCCTCAAAGCGAACAGAATCCTCTGGGAAAACCCGAGGCCGCTACCCCACCCAAGGCGCTGATAGCCGATGATTCCTCCTCCATCAGAACCATTTTGAAACGCAAGCTCGAAGAGGACGGTTTCAAGATAACGACCGCCAGCGACGGAGAAAGTGCTCTTTCCATTCTCATGGGGATCAAGGAACGCAGCCAAAAGGAAAACCGCCCGATCCACGACTATATCGAGATACTGATCTCCGATATCGAAATGCCCAAGATGGACGGCTACAGCCTTTGCCAGGCAGTAAAAAAAGACCCGGTTCTCTCCGCCTTGCCCGTCATCCTGTTTTCCTCCCTGATAAACGATCGCCTTCTTCATAAAGGAAAATCGGTTGGCGCGGACGAACAAATTACCAAACCCGAGACCGCCAACCTCACGGAAAGCGCTCGCCGCCTGATTGCGGAAAGCAAGAGCAAAGCGGCCTCAAAGCGCGCCGGTTAGACTTCCTTAAAGCGCTGTGGAAAGCCAAAAGCGTAGGGCGGACACAGCTTGCCCACCAACTCCATATAATATATCAGCTGATTTATGCGATGTCACACTAGCCGGCCTAAGCCGGCTATCTTTCATTAACCGGCTTTACCCCACAAGCGGAGCCGAGAGTTCCTCCCCCTCCCGGGACATGCATTTGCGCTCGTCTATTATGTGCAAATCACGTTGCGGGAAGGGCATTTCGATCCCCTTTTCCTGAAAAACCTCGAATATGGCCGTATTGATTTCATGAGTGGTTGGAACGCGGTCCTTTGCCGTAGGAACGAATACCCGGACGCTGAAATTAAGTGAGCTGTCGCCGTAGGCCTCGAAAAATATCTGGGGCGCGGGGTCTTTTAAAACCCGCGGGTTGGCCAAACAGATTTGCTGCAAAAGACGGGTCACCATTCTTACATCCGAACTATAGGATACACCCACGCTAAGGGTTAGACGATTGGGTCCGGCACCGTAATGGTTCCAATTGATAATCTTTGCCGACAAAAGATCGGAGTTGGGAATGATCAGCACCGAACGGTCCATATTCTGGAATACCGTACTTCGCATGTTGATCGATTTGACCTCGCCCCACTGACCGTCGATAACGAGCATGTCACCCACCTTTACGGGACGCTCAAAGAGCAGCACGAGGCCGCTTACGAAATTTGCGATAACCCCCTGCAGACCAAGGCCTGCGCCAATGCCCAAGGCGCCTGCAAGAAGCGTCAGGCTTGCCAGGGGAAACCCCAGAATGTTCATGGCCAGCAACACGCCGCCGATAATGATCGCATACTGCAGGACGGTGGAAATCGAATACTGGACCCCCAAATCCCAACCGGTGCGCGGAAAGACTCGGCTGCGCAGAAAGGTTCTAAACAGTTTGGAACCACGAAACACTGCATAGAGAATGAAAGAAGACGCCAAGATCGTAACCGGGCTAAGGTGCAAGCTGCCAAGAACAACCCCCCGGCTCAGCTGGCCGACAAAAGCGAGCAAAGATGCGAAGCCTATACCCCAAGCCACAAGAATGCCGCTTACAAATCCGGCAATAAGCAAAGCCGCAAGAAGCATACGCGCGGGAAGGTATAACTGACGCAGATGCAGCCCCACATCTCCAAAGAGGTGCAAAAGCACTCGCTCGCGTTCAAAGATTTCCTTCAAAACTCCCTTGCCCGTCACAGCTACAAACACTACGCCCGCAATCAATGACTCGGTCAAAACCACGGCATTGACGACATAGATGGAAAAAGACTGAAATCCGAGCAGCTCCAAAAAACACACGCCAATCAGCACCAACAGCAGAGCTGTCCAGAAGTAACCCAGCCACTTGGACCATTTAGGCGATATCGGGCGATCAATGACTTTTTTAAGGTAGCCCGGGCGCAACAGAAAGCAAGTCCACAGAAGCACGCCGGCATAGTAGATCTGGGTCACGAGCAGTTTCATCGAAAGGGGAAACCTGTCCAGGCCAAGCACGGCGATAAAAACGCACCCCACGCTCACATAAGCGCTGAGGAGCTGCAGATGGGAGCAAAACGATCGAGCCGCACCGGGGTTGATAAGAACAATACAGCTGTTTTTGGATACTGTCCCGTAGAACAGATCTTTTATCACCCGGCTTAAAATGCCAAAAGCCGTAAACCCTGAAAGCACGTAGAGCAATATGAGAGCGGCATCGGCGGAAAACAGCCCCAGAACGCAATAGGCGCAGACAAGCCAGAGAATAAATGCGATGGAATATGCCATGGCGAGCAGGGCGCAGGCAATACTTACAAGAATGCGCACGCCGATTTCACTCGAATGGGAAAGAATAAATGCCATTAAGGGTTCAAGGCGGCCCTTTACTTGTCGGGCGGCCCAACCCAGGAAGCAGATAAAAAGCAGAAGACCTAATAGGCGCGCCCAATCCTTGAGCAGGAACGCCCGAATTCGTACGCAATGAGACAAACCGCGACACCCCGACCATGCCTGACGCGGCAAACCGCTGATGCTGCGCAAAAGATCTGGAATTTGCTCCAGGATCGGCTTAGAGCGGCCCTGGTGGAGCAGATCTACCACAAAGCCTTGCTGCAACTTTGTTAACCCCGGCAGCACTCCGTCAACCAGCTGTTTTTCCTGTTTTACCGTGGCCGCATTTTGGCCTAAAGCATCCACGAGCGCGTTCGAGGCAACGGTAAAGGCCGCGCCTGCGCCCGCATATTTGTTAAATGAGACCGCAATTTCCGTAGTCCATGCTCCGGGCTGATGCGAACTTTTGAGGATTTCAATCTGCCGCTCGACCACGGACCTGGAAGCATCGTGCTCGGCCTTGCGTTGCTTTACCTCTTTGATTTCATCATTTAAATTGTCGAGCCTTGAGGATAGATCCCGGGCCTTTGCGGAAAACTTCCCCAAGATTGCGCCGATGAGGGCTGGAGTTATTCCATTAACTTCCATGCCGGTCTTTAACATGGCGACCCTCATTTGCATGCTCTGCAATTCCTCGTTTGCCGTCCCAAGACTTGCCCGCAGCGCAGCCGCATCAGAATTATCTTTCTTCGCTTCCTCGTTTAAGGAGGCCGCGGTCGTTTTTAAAACTCCGGCAAGCCATTTAGCAGGAGCCGAGGTGGCCGTGGGTTTGGTTTCGGCCTGTAGCGCAGCCCTGCAAACAGCCGGGGTCAGCAGTACAAAAAGCAAAGTAATACAGGTTAAGACTTTTTTGTAAAACGCCAACAATAGAGAACCTCCCTGGAAGAAACAATTACGATTCAAACGGTCATTAGAGCGCGCCGGTGCAACCGGCTTGCCCCCCGGCAACGAGCCCGCAGCCGCAAAAAAGGGTTGGAATCCCCAAGTGCGGCGGACGCGCAAAGGCGCGAAAGGCCCCATGAGGGGGCCCCGCCGATACAAAAGGGGTTTCTGAATCGAAATCTGCACTTTGAGTCACGAATCATTGAGGATTTAAAGTCATTCGTTTGACGATCAAAATAGTGCCTCGGGCGCCCGAAGAGGCGCCTGCAAAAAAACGGTGAAGGCCCTCGGCCCACAACCGCCAGGCAAACCGGACATCTGCTTCTTGCAAGCCTACAAAATTAGCGTACCAGAATCAACGAGAAATAACCACACGCCCGGCACAATCGCCCGTAAGCCTGTTAGGCTTTGACCTCGAACTGCGGCAGGCGACCCTGGTCTTTCTGCCGTGAGCCTGTGCAAGACGCAGAAATCCTCCAAGGTCGCCATCACGATTAAACGCAAAACTGCAGGCCGCAACGACGACTGCCTCCCAACCCTGCTCAACCTCTCCTAACTTCATGCGACTGCCCTGATTACACGCCTTAGCCGCGGTTGCATGAGATTTTTCCCCATTTCGCGGCCTATAATTACTAAATGGTAATCCACCTATTTTTTAAAAGACCCAAGACCACCTGGAAATCATGGATTTTCACCCCCCGGACCAATGTTGTTGATTTAGGCTCACACGAAGGCGTGAAAAAAGAGATGAAAGAAACACAATAGGAAATGTGTCCGGATTCACCTGAGCGCTCCAGGCCTGAATTAACCCTCGAAGACCAGTCCGAAATACCGCCTTTTTACGGCTTCAATTTTTGCGGCCTCGCGGCTTCGCGTGAGATAAGAAGACCTTAAGTCAACGCGATTGCCCCCGCGGACTGCCCGAGCCGGTCCGGCAATTAGCGCCTGGGTATGGCCACGAGTTTGCAATGTGGCGTTTTAAAGCCGCGATCCCATGAAAGACAAAAAACAGCTTATCTTTTAAAAAATTTCATCCAATTAAAAACGCTCAGAGTACGAAATTTGCATTAAAATTATTTTTGCGGAAGTTTGGAGACTTTTCCTTTAGCGTCGGGTTATTTCCATGTTTTTCCAAGAAAGGAGGCGATCTTCTATGGAATTTGATTCGAGGATAACCGCTACCGGTAGATTTATTGACGGGCCGTTTTTTGACCCTGTGCTTAAATTGCTTCCCGGTACGCAGCTAAAGCTTGAGCATGGCGAAGACGACGAAAGATTAAATTTTAACGGGATCCTTGCCGGAATGACTCCAGGCGAGTGTCTCATAGTCCGTATTTTTCCCACCCGTGAGATATTATCCAGGTTAAACGAGGGAGAATCCCTGTTTGTGAGATACGTCAGTCAAGACGACGCCTATGCTTTCAACTCAACGATCAGGTCCTCCATTGTTAAGCCGGTAATGATGGTTTTTCTTGAGTACCCAGCTGAGGTAAAAACCTGGAATTTACGTAAATCCCCTCGTTTTCCCTGCGTATTTTCAGCGACCATCAAAGAAGGCAAAAGCGAGTACAGGGCCGTCGTGGTCAATATCAGCGAAGGAGGGTGCAAGGTGTGCATGGACAATTACGGCGCCCCGCCCCTGCCCTTCGAGGTAGGCCAGAAGATCAGACTGTGCTTTTATGAAACCGAGTCGGCCATGCCCATTGAGATCAACAGCACAATCAAATATCTTAGAAAAGATACGCACTTTTTGGAATTGGGGGTTGAATTCGGCAGGTTAAACGGCGCTCTGCCCATAGAAGTAAATAAGTTCATATCCGGAATAATAAACAACATTACCACTGTGCCTTCCTGAACTTAGAGACAAGTCAGGCGTCAAAAATATGGCTCGCTATATCGGAGGCAATTTTCAAACTCCTCTCGGTTTTGAGGTGTTCGAGAAAGGCAGAGCCTAGGGGAGAGAGTTCCCGGTTTTTTCTTTGCGCGAGGAAAAAGGGTCTGCGAATGCGCAGATGCTCGAGATCAGGTGCATACAGGCTGCCTCTTTCGATATCTTCGCACACGGCGTGCCGCGAAATTATGGATATTCCGATGCGCGCCTTGATGGCCTCTCTTACAGCTTCGGTTGAACCCATTTCAGCGACAACCTTTAAAAGAGAAGGTGAAAAGCCGACTGACTCCAGCGCCCGGGCTGTAACCATGCGTGTACCCGAGGAACCTTCCCGCAAAACGAAGGGCGCCCCCGAAAGCTCACTGACGGCCACACTGTCGCGCTCTTGCCAGGGATGGCCCCTGTAGACCGCCAGCACAAGCTCATCGGAGTAAATTTGTTCGAAGAGGATTTTTTTCTCATCCCATTTTGCGCCAATTATTCCGAACTCGACTTCGCCGTCGAGGATTTTTTTGACGATTTCTTCGCTGCCGCCCATCCTTACCGCGATTTGGATGGAGGGGTAGCAAGCCTTAAAAGTTCCAATGAGCCTTGGCAGAATGTAGGTTCCAGGAATCGTGCTCGCCCCCAGATGAAGAGAGCCGGAGAGGTCGCCTTTGAATTTTCCGATCGCCTCCACTGCCTTATCCCGCAACTCGATGATCTCAAGGGCGTATTTATGCAGAACCTTCCCCGCGGGTGTGGGCAGGATCTCGCGTCCGGGCCGGTCGACCAGTTTTTCACCAAGCAACTCCTCCAGAGCCCTTAAGTGCTCGCTTACAGTCGGCTGAGTAAGCCCCAGAGCCTCAGCGGCCCTGGTAAAGCTTTGGAGCTCGATGACTTTACAAAAAATCAGCAACCTGTGAATATCCAATGTTTATCCTTTGCCCTAAGCGGAGCCGCCCTGCGCGGAAATATCCCGCCGTTGCCTTTCCTTTTGGAAATCTTCTTCTATCTGCTCGAGTTCGAGCATTTTGCTTTCCCATTGTCCCGTAAGCTCGTCAATCCTGGACTGGGTTTGCCTGTATTGAGACTGGACCTCCACGGCGAGCTTTCCCTGCCTGTAAGTCTCTACGTCGGCAAGCCGCTCCTTTAAGGATTCCAGTTCCGCGTGGCACAAATCCAGATCTTTTTCGATACGATCGATCAAATCCTGGATGGGTTTTTTTGCCCGGAAAAGTCCATTTCTCCATTGGGCCTGGGCTCTTTTTTCACCAGTCTGGGACTTTGCCCCGTTGGTTTCCTGTTTTGGCGTTTCGCCCTGAGCCGGATTTTCAAGACGGCTTTTCCAAATATTTTCGTAATCGTCATAGTTGCCCGAAAAAGTATGGACACTGCCCGATTTTACCACCAGTATCCTGTTGGCCACCGCATTTATAAACTGCCGGTCGTGACTGATAAAGCAGATCGTTCCGTCAAATTCGGTAAGCGCCTTTTCAAGCATTACCCTGGAGGCAATATCGAGGTGGTTTGTCGGTTCATCGAGCAGCAAGAAATTGGGGCGTTGAAGCAGCAGCTTACACAATACTACCCGGGCCTTTTCGCCTCCGCTTAGAACAGAGATTTTTTTAAAAACATCGTCTCCGTAAAATAAAAAAGAACCTAGAAGAGAGCGCAATCGGCTCTGGACCATATCACCGGAAACCGACAGGGTCTCTTCATAGACGGTTGCCTCCGGATTTAGCTGCTCCCATTGATGCTGCGCGTAATAGCCCATGGAAGTATGCACTCCAGCCGAAATATCGCCTGAATCGGGCTCTACGACGCCGGCGAGGATTTTTAAAAGGGTGCTCTTGCCCGCTCCGTTTGGCCCCATGAAGGCGATCTTGTCTCCCCTGGTCACAAGCAAGTCGATACCCGAATAAACTGGGACACCGTCGTAAGACTTTCCGACATTGACAAGCTCGATCACTTTTTTCCCCGAACGTACACACGGGGGAAAACCGAAATGGATTTCAGAGGAAGCCAGGGGCGTTTCGATCTTTTCGATTTTTTCGAGCGTCTTTATGCGGCTTTGGGCCTGAGAGGCCGTTTTTTTGTTACATCTGTTCTTATCGATAAACCTTTCGAGTTGCCGTATGCGATCCTGCTGATTCTTATAGGTGGCCATGCGGATTTCCATCCGCCGCGCCTTCTCTTCGAGGTAAAAATCGTAGTTTCCCGCATACTCCTGGAGCATACCCGCTTCTACTTCGACTATGCGTGAAACGGTTCTGTTTAGAAACGCACGGTCGTGGGAGACCAGGACGAGAGCCGATGAGCACCCGAGCAGGTAATCTTCGAGCCACAGAAGACTTTCAAGATCGAGGTGGTTGGTTGGCTCGTCCAGGAGCAAAAGGTCGGGTTCGGCTAGAAGCAGCCTTGCCAGTTCGAGCCTCATGACCATACCGCCGCTAAGGGAGGCGGCCTCCATGGTAAACTGATGCGGCGCAAACCCCAGCCCGGCGAGGACCTTTTGCGCCCTGGCCTCCAGGTTGTAGCCAACCAGGTGCTCGAGCTTTTCGAAAAGTGCGGTCTGTTTTGCCGCAAGATCGGTGAGGACCCGGGGATCTTTTTCACGATGCATAGCGTTTTGCACCAGTTCGAGCTGGGCCCGAAGCGGCCCGGCTTCCTCGCATACGTCCGCCGCGCGCTCAAGTACGGATTTACCGCGCGCGGGGATCATCTCCTGGGGAAGCCACCCCACTCTAACCGTTCCGGCCCTGGCCACACTGCCTGAATCCGGCTCGATCGCACCCAGGATTATTCCAAAAAGGGTCGATTTACCGGCTCCGTTGGGTCCTATGAGGCCTATTCTATTGCCCGAATGCACATGCAGGGAAACCTCGCGGAAAAGGTCCTTTCCCCCGATCAACTTTGAAACATCTTTTAAACTGAGCAAGTATGAGACTCCTAAAATAGGCAGGCGAGCAGAAAACTCTCCAATCAAACTTCCAGTATGCTCAAGCCCTTTGTCCTTTGGGGGCTAAAACCCGGCCCGCCACCCGGATACAAAGAGCGATCGCCCCCGACTTTTCCAGAGAAAAGAAAAGCGATAAAGGTTTTCCGCCATCGGCTACCCGCTCTCCGGTTACTTCATTTTAACTATAAAGAGCGGATTGCGGGAAAGAATTTTGCAATGGTTATTGACAAAGGCGGGCAAATATAGAAAAGTCTGCTGAAACATCTGTTTGGAACAATGGTTTTATACCCATATTTTCAATCCTTGACCATTTCCCCAGGGATTTAGAGATGGTGCACAATACCAAAAAAGTGGAAGACACAAAAGCCAGGCTCATAAAGGCGGCCGGAGAGGTTTTCGCCCAGCATGGCTACCGTGCGTCCACTGTGAGGCAGATTTGTCAGAGGGCCCGCACCAACGTAGGTTCTGTCAACTACCATTTCAGGGATAAAAAAGGGTTGTATAAGGCAATCTTCGGCCAATCGCTTCAACTGGCGATCACCAGGTATCCGCCCGACCTGGGGCTTACCGACCAGGCGACCCCCTGAGGAAAAACTTCGCACCTACGTTCACTCGCTTCTTTTGCGTCTTATGGGTGAAGGGCTTCCCGCTTGGCACGGCAAGCTTCTGGCCAGGGAAATCGCCGAACCGAGCAGGGTTCTGGGCGAGGTGGTGGAACATTCGATCCGGCCTCTCTACACCTACCTGGGGTGCATTGTGAGAGAACTAAGAAACGAAGAAAATACCGCGGACGACGCCGATACGATATTTCTTGCTTCCCTTAGTATTGTCGGGCAATGTTTTCACCACCATATTGCGACCCACATGATCGAGTCGCTTTGTCCCCGTGGGGTAGATCCTTTTAGTATAGAGCAAATAACTGATCATATAACGCGATTCTCTCTTGGCGGCATCCGGGCGATGGGAGCCGCGGCATCGAGACAGGGCTGAGCGGGCAAGATTTGCATTGCGGCTTGCAAAATTTCTTGATCTTTTGTAATTCGAAAAAATGGCCAGTATGAGTTCGAAAACCATTTCGGATGGAGACTTCTTTTGATCGGCGCTAACACTTGCCAGGCCCAGAACCTTCAGGCAGTGATCTTTGACTGCGACGGCGTATTGGTCGATACCGAACCGCTTCATTACGCGGCTTTTCAGGAGGTGCTCGTTCCGCTCGGTCTAGGCCACGATTATGCACGATACCTCAAACATTTCGTGGGCTTTGACGACAGGGACGCCTTTGTGCACGCATTTTCCGAAACCGGAAGGCAGCTTAGCGCAGATTCTCTCGTAAGGCTTATCCAAGCCAAGTCCGCGGCCCTTGCCCGCCTGATCGGGCAGGGTACGCCCAGTTTTCCGGGCGTTGTCGAGCTGGTAAAAGAGCTCAAGGATAGGGGCATACCCTTGGCTGTCGCCTCCGGAGCGCTTCGCCATGAAGTTGAGGCTTTTCTATCGTCTCTAGGCCTCCAAGGAATTTTTCGAGTCATTGCAGGTGCGGACGATGTCGAGAAAAGCAAGCCCGCCCCACAGACATATCTGCTTGCGCTGGAACGTTTAAGAGATTTTTACGGCCCCATCGACGCACGCAACTGCATCGCCATAGAAGACACCCCTGCCGGAATCCAATCGGCCAAAACGGCGGGAATGAGGGTCGTTGGGATTACAAATTCTTTTCCGGCAAGCGATCTTGCCGGGGCAGACAAGGTCATAGGGTCTCTTTCGGACCTAAATTTCCAGGCCATGGTCAGGCTGCTGGAAACGCGGCGCCAGGAGCAACGATGAAACGACTTAACATTATTTTTGTGCTTTTTTGCCTCTTGGCGCCCTTGCCCGCACGGGCTGAGACCGCGCCGTCCACACCTGTGCAACCCCTTACCCAGGAAGCCGCCGTGGAGTTCGCGCTGGCGCACAACCCGGCCTACATGGCCGCCTTCACCGACGTCTCGGCCTCCAGGGAAAAGGTAAATCAGGCCAAGTCGGGCTTTCTTCCAAAGGTAAACGGCTCTTACATGTATGAACACTGGTCCCAACAGCCTTACGTATCCATTGTGGGCTTTGGTCCTCAGTTTGCGGGTGTGCCCTTTGCGCTGCAAAACGAAAATCTATGGGATGTCGAAATCGTTCAGCCCCTTTTTACCGGCTTTGAATTGGTCTCAAACTACAAGGCAAGCAAGGCGGGCTTGAAGGTCTCGAAATACAACCTTCAAAAGGCCCGTTTGGACCTTACAAGAGACGTGAGGGTAGCCTACCTCCAGACGCTTCTGGCACAAAAGCTTGTGCAGGTAGCCCGCGATAATGTGAAAAGCCTTCAGGTGCAGAAAAAAAACGCGGAGGCCAACTATCAGCAAGGGATTGCGGCCAGAAACGACGTTTTGAAGGCCGATGTGGCCCTGGCCCAGGCGGTGCAAACGCAAAGACAGACCACAAAACAGCTGATCGTTTTGCGCGCCACGCTAAACCAATACCTTGGCATAGAGCTGGACAAAAAAATCGATCTTGCGGGGATAGAGGAAAAGAACGCCACGGTCCCTGCCCTTGGCAGACTCTACGAGATAGCCGAAGCCCAGAGGCCCGAATTTCTCTCCCTCAAGGAGTCCATAAAGCAGGCTGAATATTACAGGAAGGCCGCCGAAGGCGAGTACTATCCCCATGTTTCGGCCTTCGCCGACTATTTCCGTGAGGGTCAGGATTTCGCAGGCTCAAACAATCCTTATGGCAACAGTAACAACACGGCGGTCGGACTAAAAGTTAAATGGAATTTTTTCGAGGGCGGAAATACCAGAGCCTCGGTACTCGAATGGGACTACCGCTTAAAAGGGCTCCACGACAGACAAACGGATCTTTTACAAAAGATCGATCTTCAGGTCAAAGATGCTCTCAAGCAGTTGGAGGTTGCCAGGGCCGACATTGGGACCAACAGGACAGCCCTCAGGCAGGCCAGGGAAAACGAACGTATTACCACCCTCCAGTACAAGGAGCAGGTTGCCATATTTTTGGATGTTCTAAACTCGGAGGTCTATCTGGTCCAGAGCCGCGCCCGTTATTACCAGTCGGTCTACGGCTATGAAATTGCAAAAGCTCAACTGGAAAGGGCCATTGGGGCCTCCATCGAGCAGTGATTTGTTGATGGTGGACGGCAAAGAGTGCGTGGCGGCTGCTCGAAGGCTGAGAGCGGCCGATTAATGGGTGGACGATTACCGAGGAATAAGGCATGGCTAACGAACAGCAGGCAGAACCACAAAACACGACAACGGGCACACGGGCCCAACGGATAAAAATCGGCGCATTCGTTTTGCTCGCCATTGTGCTTGCGGTATTCATCTACTGGTGGTTTTTCATCAGAAATTATGCGAGCACCGACGACGCATACGCTAGGGCCGACACTGCGATGATCAGCGCGAGGGTCCCTGGAACCCTCATAAAAGTTCTTGTTGATAACAACTATGCGGTACGCGCCGGGCAACCCCTGGTGGAACTGGACCCGGCCGTTTATGAGGCCGCCTTGGAAAAATCCAAGGCCGCGTTGGAGGAAGCCTCGGCCGAACTGAAAGCCGCCCAGATACTGGTGCCCCCGGTAAATATCGCTACCTCTTCCAATGTTACAGCGGCACAGGCCGCGCTGGGGGCGTCGATGGACGCGGTAAACCAGGCCAGGCAGGGCATAGATGAACTCAAGCAAACCCGCGCCGCGGCCGCGGCCCGGTTATCGTTGGCCGCCCACGACCGTGCCCGCTTCTCAGCTCTTTCGGCCAGTGGCGCAGGGACCCAGCGCAGGCAGGAAGAGGCTCTGACGGCCTATGAAGCCGCAAAAGCCCAGGTAAGCGGTCTGGATGCGCGCATAGAGGCCCAAAAGGCTGCCCTGGCGGCTGCCTCCCAGCAAGTTGCGCGTTTGAAGGCGCAGCTGCAGGGGGTAAAGAGCAAGAGGTCCGATGTGGCCGTTCAAATTAACAAGGTAGCAGCCATCGCGGCCAAATGTGACCGGTATAGGGCCGAGCTCCGGCTGGCCAGGCTCGAGTTATCCTACTGCACGGTCAAAGCGCCCATCGACGGCTACGTAGCCGAGAAAAATGTTCAGCTGGGCGACAGGATTCAACCAGGGCAGGCTTTAATGGCCGTTGTCCCCTTGAAGCAGATATATGTGGAAGCCAATTACAAGGAAACCCAGCTCACCGACGTCCGTGTTGGACAGCCTGCCACGATAGATGCCGACATTTATCCCGATCACACGTACAAGGGAAAAGTGGTTGGAATTATGGCGGGCACGGGAGCCGCTTTTTCCCTTATCCCCCCCGAGAATGCCACGGGCAACTGGATAAAGGTCGTGCAACGGATTCCGGTAAAAATCGAACTCGACACCCCTCCTCCGCCTCGGTATCCGCTAAGGGTGGGGGCATCTCTTGAGGTTTCGATCAATACAAAGGATAGAAAGGGGCCGCTGCTGCTCACCCCGACCTGGACCGCGGCTTCGTCCAAATCGTCCGAAAAGCCATGAACTCCACGACACAGGAGCGTCCGGCCGTCAACAAGTGGGTCGTGGCCCTGGTCGTTATGCTGCCGACCTTTATCGAGGTCATGGACACCAGTGTTGTCAATGTCTCGCTTCCCCACATCCAGGGAAGCATGAGCGCGGGGGTCGACGAGGTAACCTGGGTCCTTACCTCTTATCTGGTCTCAAACGCCATAATAATTCCGATTACCGGTTGGCTGGCGGGTCTTTTCGGCAGGAAGCGCTACCTCATCTTTTCCATCCTCATTTTCACCATCGCTTCGGTGCTTTGCGGCGCCGCCCCATCTCTTGACGTGCTGATCCTCGCGCGGGTCCTCCAGGGGCTTGGAGGCGGAGGACTCCAGCCGCTTTCCCAGGCCATATTGTTCGAAACCTTCCCGCGGCGCGAACACGGCATGGCAATGGCCGTGTTCGGAATGGGCGTGGTAATGGCCCCAATAGTGGGACCTGTTCTGGGCGGCTGGATAACCGATCACTGGTCCTGGCGATGGGTCTTCTACATTAACGTACCGGCGGGAATTCTGGCCCTTCTTCTAACCTTGTTCTTTATTTTCGACCCCGCCTATATAAAGCGACAAATTTTGCGCATCGACAAGTGGGGGCTCTTTTTTCTCGCTCTGGGCCTTGGCGCGCTCCAGGTGGTTCTCGATAAGGGGGAACGCAAGGACTGGCTGCAGTCAAATTTCATTATAATCCTTTCGGTCGTCGCAGTGTTGTCTTTGATCGCCTTTGTCGTTACAGAACTCTATGTCGAACATCCCGTTGTCGATCTCAGGGTTTTTAAGGACTCGGCATTCAGCGCCGGGACCACCATCATGTTTTTGGGCTTCTTTTGTCTCTTTGGCAGCTTCGTTTTGCTGCCGCTCTACGCTCAGGAACTGATGGGCTATACGGCCTTCTGGGCCGGTCTGATTCTTGGACCGGGGGGGTTGTCGAGCTTTCTCGTCATGCCGATTGCCGGCGTTCTTATGAAAAAAGGCGTAAAACCCTGGTGCATTTTGCTTGCAGGCCTTTCTATAACATCCTATGCCCTTTTTATGATGTCGGGCTTTAACCTCCAGGCGGGCTTTTCCTCGATAGCCCTGCCCCGGCTCATCCAGGGCATGGGTCTGGGGGGGTTTTTCGTTCCCCTGGCGGCCGCGACCTATGTCAATATCCCCATAGAGCAGATGGGAAACGCCTCCGGGATTTTCAACCTGCTTAGAAACCTTGGGGGCAGCTTCGGGGTTGCCCTCAGTTCCACTATTCTTTCGCAACGCGCCCAGTTTCACCAGACCATGCTATCCGAAAACATCACCCCCTATAATCCAGCGTTTCAAAACACATATCAGCATGTTTTAACTTTTATGCAAATGCATCACATGGCCGCATCCTCGAAGGGAGCGCTTGCATTCGTTTACGGCGAGGTCTTGCGCCAGGCCAGTATGCTCTCTTTTAACGACACCTTCTATGTTCTTGCCATTGCTACCGCCGCCATGACTCCGCTTACCCTGTTTTTACGAAAGGGCTCCTCGGGATCTGCGGCGCCTGGAATGCACTAGAGCGGCTTCGGAGGCTAAACGTGGAAAAAGTACCGGCAAGCGAGATTGCAAACAGGATCATCATGTTGCAGAAACTCCTGCGGGATAACGGCGTCGATGTTGCGCTAATACGCCAAAACGCCGATCTTTTCTATTTCACCGGAACGGTTCAGGATGCTCACCTCATTGTGCCCGCCTCCTCTGAACCGCTGCTGATCGTTCGCCGAAGCGTCGAACGCGCTCGGGAGCTATCGCCAATTCGGCCGGTAGCGGCAATGAAGAGCATGGGGGAACTTTCCGCGGCCGTCCGTAGCGCATGCGGAGCAGAACCACAAACCATCGGCCTCGAACTTGACGTAATTCCCGTAAACACATTTTCACTCTACAACAAGAAAATTTTTCCAAAACAAAATTTAGTCGATATAAGCGGCCTGATACGCCGGGTGCGGATGATAAAATCGGCCTGGGAGATTCAAACGATGAGGAAGGCTGCCTCCATTTCCAAGCTTTTGGCCGATTGGGTTCCCAGATTATTAAAGCCCGGGATAAGCGAACTCGAGTTATGCGCGGAACTTGAAAGCATCTCCTTAAAGGCGGGCAACTACGGGATGTACCGCTGCAGGGCTTTTAACATGGAGATGGTTTTCGGCCATATTCTTTCGGGCCCGAATGCGGCCGTCCCCTCTTACACCGACGCTCCCACCGGAGGGCCGGGCATTTCACCCGCCTTCGCCCAGGGGGCCGGCCACAAAAAGATTTTGCCCGGTGAGATCGTAAGCGTCGACACGATGGTCGTCTTTAATGGGTATGCAAACGACCAAACAAGAAATTTTTGCATCGGCCCTCCCCCACGCCGCCTCGTGGAAGCGTATGAATTCGTCCGCTCCGTCCACGAACGCTTAAGGGCTCTCGCACGCCCCGGCGCGGTGAGCGGCCAACTCTATGAGACCGTTTGGCAATGGGCCAGGGAGGCCGGATGGGGCAAATGGTTCATGGGATGCCAGGACCCCAGGATTACCTTTGTCGGCCACGGCCTGGGAGTGGAGGTCGATGAATTTCCCTTCCTTGCCAAGCGTCAGAATCTGGAGCTTCAACAAGGAATGGTCTTTGCCTTCGAACCGAAGGTAATAATCCCGGATGTTGGAATCGCCGGACTTGAAAATACCTATCTTGTTACGAGTGAAGGGCTCCAATCTTTCAATGAAGCCACAGAAGAGCTGGTGATAATCTAAGCGGAGGAAATCATGGAGCAGGACGCGGACAATAGCCTGGATTTATGGAAAAGAGAACTCGAACGAGCGTGGCTTGAAATTCCAAAACCGTTTCGAAGCGATCGGAGCGTGCACAGAACACTCCAGTGCAGGCTCTACGAGTTGGTACGCAAATCGGGCATGAAAGGCGTTGCCGACTATATGCCTCCGCGCGTCTCCGACCGGTCCGTGGACATAATCGCTCTAAACGAGGGAAATGAAATCGTATACGCCGTATGCCTCGACACCCTTATAACCCTTGCGGCCGTAAAGAGTCTTAAAAGTTTCGCGGCGCAAAACAAGATTATATTTACAACGGGAATGCTTGAAAAGAAGGTCAAGGAAAGCACGTTTTTCTTAAACGAGGAAATCCAACACCTACACCTCAAACCGTTTGAACACTAAGAGGGGTTTAGAACCGGGAATGGACGCAAATATTTACAGACTCCATGTGCGTCCATTCCCGGTCCCATTTTGCTCTATTGGGCGCGAAGAACTTTTCTAACCGAATAGATCTTTTTGTTCTGCGATTCGAAGTAGATCCGCATCAGCATCTCGCTCATAAGCCCTATGGCAAGAAACTCTCCCCCAACGACCACCAAAACGGAGGCAAACATGGCCAGAAGTCCATGGACTTCGAGGATGGACACACCGTCGATAAATTTTCTATAGCTCAAAAAGAGCCCCACCAGGAAAGATATGCCCCAACAGCCCAAAAACGCCTTGCCGAAAAAGTGAAGAGGCCGGGTGAGGTAGCGCCTCAAAAAGCCCACGGTCAAAAGATCGAAGGCGACCCTGAAGGTCCGGCTCAATCCATAGTGGGACTTGCCGTTGTTTCTGCCCATATCCTTTATGGGAATCTCGATTATCCGGGCGCCGTTTAGCGCAATCAGGGCCGGGACAAAACGGTGAAGGTCTCCGTAAAGGTGCAGATCGGAAAGTACTTCACGACGGTAGGCTTTGAAAGTAGTCCCGAAGTCATGGACATCGACTCCGGAGACCTTTCCAATGAGCCAGTTCGCAATGCGTGAAGGGAAGGTGCGGGTCCAGAAGGCATCCGTTCTTGCGGTTCTCCATCCCGAAACCATTTCGTAGCCTTCCTCGATTTTTTTAACGAACTCGGGGATTTCTTCAGGAGCGTGCTGGAGGTCTCCATCGAGGGAGACGATAATTTCGCCCCTTGCATGATCGAATCCGGCCATCAACGCCGCAGTCTGGCCGTAGTTTCTACGCAGGTGCACCACACTCAGGCGAGGGTCCTTTTCAAAAAGCGAGTCGAGAATGCGAGGAGTTGCATCCGTGCTTCCATCGTTTACAAGGACGAGTTCCCACGAACGGTCCAGAGTGTCGGCCGCCTTACGCACCCGCTCGTAGAGCTCCTCCAAAGTGGAGGCTTCATTATGGAGGGGAATTACAACCGACAAAAACGGCTCCTGCTGGATGCTAACCGGAATTCTCAACCTTTCCAATTTACGATCGTTCACTATCCACCTCTCCGAAATGGCGCAAAACAATGTGGTTTTTCTCAAAAAGTTCTTTAATTCCAGCCGAAACCAGAAGTTCCTTTTCCTTAACGCGCGAGTCGAGCAGGCGGCCCTTAAACTTAAGGAGTTCAGCGTCCACAATGCCCGGATGGGTCATGAGCTCGTTTAAACCAGGCCTTAGCATCCCGCAAAGACGCTTTAGCACGGCTTCATTGAGCAGCCCCGTGAAGGAAATTCCGTGCACTCCGCCAGGGGTTCGGATTTTAGCCCTGCGGGCAAGGGCTCTAAAAACCGGCCGTGAAACGGCGCTAACCCGCGAGACAACAAACTGTTTTAAAAATTTGGCCCTGTCATCCCCTTGCAGATCGGGCCAAAAGGTCCACGAACCAACTGGTTCGAAAGGCTCGCGAATCCATTTAACCGAAAAACGCTCGGCTATCTCGATCAAGACCTCAAGGACAGCCGGAATAATATGGACATGCTTATGACTATCGAAATGCGTGGGAGTGATCCCCGAATCAAAGACTTTCTCAGCCTGAGCGAAAAGCTCCCTTCGGATAGCGTGGGTTAGCGCTTTAGAGCCCCCGATTTTTTTTAAAAGCCCGATGGGCCCGGAAGGCAGCAAGCCTTTGGGGCCAACAAGGCCCTGGAGACTTTCAGGCGGCGCGACCGGTTTTAAACCGGTAAGAACAAAATGTATCCCGATTCCAAACCCATCACGTCCCCTGAAAATCTTTACGGCCTCCTCAAAAGCCTCGCCCGCGGCCATAAGGGTCGCGCTACGCAGAAGGCCGGCATCCGCGCACTGCGAAACCGCCAGATTGATACCCCGGGTGAGACCGAGGTCGTCGGCATTGATAATCAGACTTGGGCACATTATTCATTTCAGCTTCGGACGGCATGGCCATAAAATCTATACTAAGAGCAATCTCAGCTATCAGATATGGAATCGAAAGTCAATTTATTCGCGAAGTGGATGCAACCAAGACCTTGGTGAGCAGATAACAAAAGAGCGGGAGCAACTTATAGCTTGCCGACACGACCATCGACGCCGTGAAATTTTTTCCTCTTGGCAGGAGAACAATCCAGCGTGCCCAGCCCCAAAAGCAGATATTAATGAAAACTAAATACTAGGAATAGGCGGCAAATTGCAGTATAAGAGGCCGTTTTCCATTTTTGTTTTTTACCATGAACAGAGCCATGTAGAAGGTTGTTTATGAATCTCAAAGGTGCTGTCAAGGGGTCACTGTCATCGCTGATTCTCTGTTTTTTTATCGCGCTGTTATCCCCTGCAATCTCCAACGCTGCTGAAAAAACCAGGGTCCTCACTCTGGACGACCTTGTCCAGATGGCTCTTGAGACCAGCCCCAAGCTAAGAATGGCCGAACAGGACATCCTGGCCGCTAAAAGTGAATACAAAGAGGCCAGGGGCGGTCAACTGCCCCAGATTGATATTTTAGGAACGACCGGGCCGACCCAGGATGCGCGATTTCCTACGGTCAACACTAAGACCGGACAAATTATATCTAATGACGCATCGACCTGGGATATCGGGATATTCGGCGATCTGGACGCCTTCCTCACCCAGCCGATTTACACCTTCGGAAAGATATCCAACCGAGAAGACGCTGCGCGCTACGGAGTCGAGGCCAGCAAAGCCGCTAGAACGGCGCAGCGAAACAAGATCGTTTTGGAAGTAAAAAAGCTCTACTTCGCCTATCTTATAGCCGAACAGGGCCGTCATGCCGCCGGAGACGCAAGCGGTTACATAAACGATGCGGCAAACCGCATACAGAGGCTGCTCGATCTGAAATCGCCAAACGTTAACTCAAGCGATCTCTACCGGGTGCAGGCCTACCAGGGAGAAGTAAAAGCCTTTGCAGCCAAGGCCGAATCAGGGGCACGAGTAGCCTACGCGGCACTAAAGGCCGAGGTTGGCTTGCCTCAAGATGCGCAGTTTCAGTTAAAAGCGACGGAACTGCCTCAAGGCGCGACTAAGCTGGCCCCCGTGGAACTTTATATACAGAGGGCTCTTTCCAACCGCCCGGAACTGGCAGAGGTAAAAAACGGCGTGGCAGCCAAGGAAAAACTGGCCCAGGCCGCCCAGGCCGATCTGTACCCCACAATTTTTGCCGTAGTTGCGGCTTCGGTTGCCGGGGCCCCCGGTCGCCAGGAATTTGACAACACCTACATATACGATCAGTTCAATCACTCTTATGCCGATTTTTTCGCCGGGGTCAATTGGCATATCGACTTCGGCGTCGGAACGGGAAAACGCGACAAGGCCAGGGCGGAATACCAGAAAATGCTGAGCGAACAAGATTACGCCCGAAGAAATATACCCGTGGAGGTTGAAAAATATTACGAGGATGCGGTTGAGGCGGGCAAGGCTTCAAAAGACTATCAGGAGGCCGCGGTCGGGGCCCGCAGGTGGATTGTTGCGGCCTTTTCCAATTTCGATCTTGGAATCGGCACAGCCAGAGATATGTTCGACGCTATAGACCGTTATGGAAAAAATCAAGGCAATTACCTGGAATCCCTCTATAAATATAATATTGCCCTGGCCAACCTCGATTGTGCTGTGGGAGAGATGAGCGCCAAGCCGTAACCAACCTTGTGGAGTCACCCGGAAACCTGTGGGCGATAGGGTTGGACTCTTGCAAGCATCAGGATAATAATGAAACTGTTAGCGTGGTTTACGAATAAACTCGTGGCTTGGGTGCTTCCCAGGCCACGCCTGGTTCTTATAATCGCATTGCTTAGCGCGGCCGCATCGCTCTGGCTTGCCGCAACCAGGCTTGGAGTGCAAACCGAGCAACTCGAACTGGTCTCCCCGAGGCTTCCTCTCATAGCGCAATCGAAGAGGCTCGACCAATTCGAGTTTCACGGCATGACCACCTTTACGCTGGTGGTAAAGGCCCCTTCGCAAGACAGGGCCATTGAGTTCATGAAGACGATAGTTGCGAAGATACATAGCGATCCCAAGCATTTCCGCGACGTTTTTTACAGGGTAAATCCCGATGAGTTCAAAAAATGGCTTCTGTTCTACCTAAGTAAAGATGACCTCCATAACGTCAGAGACACCATACGCGACAACTCCAATCTGGTTCAAAATCTTGCCGGGAATCCGGATCTTCTAAATTTTTTCAATCTTGTAAACCAGGAGATGGCCTCAAAAATGGTAGGCCGGCTTTTCACGGGTTTTCTAGACGACACCAAGCCGGCGACGAAAAAAGGCGATAAGCCCATGGACCTGGAGTTCATAATAAAGGTTCTCCAAGGATTTTCCCGATACCTTTCAGGCAATCTCGAATATGTCTCCCCCTGGTCTTCCTTTTTTAAAAGCGGCTCCTGGGATCTTCAAAAGGAAGGCTATCTTTGGCAGGGCAAAAAGAAATTGCTCATAGCCGAAGTCATGCCCAGCAAAGTTTCGGGGCAAGTGAGCAAAACCCTTGGACCCCTTGAGCAACTGCGCGCCGACATTCGAGATCTTCAGGCCTCGGGCTTTAAAGACGTGAAAGCCGGCGTAACCGGCCAGGAAGCGCTAAACAACGATCAAATGGTGAGCGCGATGTCGGATATGACCGCCGCGACGTGGTTATCGCTTCTGGGCGTCATTCTGATCATGGTGATTTTTCTGCGCAGTTTTCGCCACCCGCTGATAATTGCCTTATCCCTTCTTGTGGGACTATGCTGGACATTCGGATGGACTACTATTTTTATCGGCCATCTCAATATACTTTCTATAATTTTTGCCCCCATGCTCTGCGGCCTGGGAGTTGATTACGCCATTCACTGGTTTGCCCGCTTCGAGGAAGAAAGAAACATCTCCAACGGATCTCGGGTGACGATTATAAAAAATGTCATGGACAAGTCGGGGCCGGGAATCATGCTGGCGGGGGTGAGCACCGCCATCTCCTTTCTTCCCTTTGTCCTCACGGGGTTTCGTGGGCTGATGGAACTTGGAATGATCACAGGGATGGGCATTCTTTTCATTATCCTTGCCGATTTTACGGTTCTGCCGGCCCTAAGCTGCTATATGACCGCGGCAAGCCCTTCCTCAAAAAGGACTTCAGCAAACAAGGCAAAACGCTATCTTCTGCGTCTTGGCCCCAAGGGCATACGCTCCATTCTCTTCGTGGCGATCGTTTTGAGCGTAGCCGGAGGTATCGGGGCTTCCCACGTTCGTTTCGATCTCAATCCCATCAGGCTCCAGGCGAAAAACTCCCAATCTGTTCACTGGGAAAAGATCATGGTGGAGGATGCGGACCGCTCGATTATTTCAGCCGCCCTCATTACCGACTCGGCCCAGAAGGCCAGGCAGGAGAGTGCAAGATTTAAGGCCTTGCCTACCGTTTCCGATGTTGACAACATCTTTTCGCTTCTTCCCGACGACCAGGACGCGAAGGTCCCGATTTTGAGGTCGATCGCCCGGATTGTCCCAGCACTAAAATCCACCCTGGCCGGCACCGGCAGCGCCAATTCCCACCCCCCCCTGGCAGGCGACACCGCCTACAGGGCCTCGTTAATTGACGTTTTGGAGCGCATTAATTTCAAGATGCAGCCCGAGCAGGCCACCAAATGGGGAGCATCAAAGCCTGAAGTTGACCAGATGAACCTTGTACGATCTCTTATAGGCGGCATTCTCAAGTCCCTGCACACCACTTCGCCAACAGAATCCGAAAGATTTTTGAAATTCCGAGAGCGTTTCAGCAAGGATATCGTCGACCAGTGGAGCATCATCAGCAGCGCCACGTCGGCCTTGCCGATGACTATCGAGGACATCCCTGCCCAATTAAGAGACCAGTTCTACCAGCATGGCAAATACCTCGTAAGGATCTACCCCAAGGGCTCTGTCTGGCGTCAGGGAACGCTTTCACGATTCATTAGGAGTATAGAGTCGGTAAACCCCGACGTTTTAGGAGATCCGATCAACCTCTACGTATTTTCCTCCACTTTTAAAAGGGCCTCTATCGACGCCTCGGTCTACGCCCTGATCGCCATCTCGATTCTTCTTCTGTTTACATTTAAAAGTTTGCGCCTTATGCTGATCTCCCTTATTCCTCTCATCGTTGGCTCCATCTGGACGGTTGGAATAATGGGAGCAACGGGCTTTGATTTCAATCTTGCAAACAGCATTTTCATGCCGCTTGTAGTTGGAGCGGGCGTGGAATACGGAGTTATCATTCTCTACCGGTGGCAGGAGAGTCGGGAAGGCCATGGAAGGCTTGCCTTCAGCACCGGCAAGGGAGTCATACTTGCGGCTCTTACCACGACGATTGGTTTTGGCGCCTTGATGATTTCCAACAATCCGGGGATTTTCAGCCTGGGATTTGTGGCATGGTCGGGAAGTATTTGCGTTCTTCTGGCCGCGCTGCTTATCCTGCCCTCAATTTTGTCTTTTATGGAAAATCCTGCCCTGGATAATCCGTCCCCGGTCTTAGAACAGGAGGTAAAAAATGTTAGCAGTTAGGCAATGCAAATTTGTACTTCTTTCTTCTTTTTTATTAGTCCTCTGGACCGCCGGTCCGTTAAGGGCCCAATCGGGGGCCACGGCCAAGGTTAAATCCGTTCTGGAAAAGGCCATGGCTGTTCAGACCAACCCCAGTCTCCAGGGAACCGCTCACCGCAAGGAACGCGCGGCGATGATCCGCAAGCTGATCGCTCAAAACTTCCTCTCATCGGAAATGGCCAAAGAATCCCTGCAGGAGTATTGGGCCAGGCTTAGCGCGAGCCAGCACGCCCGCTATCAATCGCTTCTGACCTCCATTTTCATCGATTCCTACACCAGGCAGGTGGTAGACTTTCTAAAGCGTGAGACAATCCAATACCCGGGGGAAACCCCCGATGGAAAATACGTAAAGGTTAAAACCCTCATAATGCGAACCGACGAGCACATCCCGGTTGACTACATTATGCAACAAAGCAACGGAAAATGGATGATAAGAGACGTATTGATCGACGGGGTGGGCATTATCGAAACGTATAAGAACTCTTTTTCCACCTTTCTTAGTTCGCATCCCTTTAACGATCTGATCTCCCGGATGAGCATCCAGGAAAAGGCCAACGCGGGGCTTTGATTTGGCGGCAAACCGGTGGGGGGTGCCCGAACCCCCCATTTTGCACCTGATCCCCATTTATCGGGTCCTCCAGTGTGCCGTCCCTTAAGTTCTATGATATTCCAATCGGCTCAAAGCGTAGCGTGGGCACAGCCCTTCGTGCCCACCAATTACATATAATATATCAGCTAATTTATGGGATGTCACACTAGAACAAAGACCCAGTTAAACACCCCGGTCACGGCCGCCATATCGAAAATACCGTCTTCCCGGCTGAAGGTCAGCCGGCATTAGAGGAAAGCTCTACAAAAACAGGGCTGAAAGCCAAACGCAAACCCTGTAAGGCCGAACAAGAATGAAAACCAGCGCACAAAATAAAGGAATGGACTTCTGCCGATCATGAAGGAGTTTCGAGGAGTTTCCCGGCCTACCCCCTACATTCTCTTTCATCCATAAAACTGGATAGTTAAAAGCCCCTACATGAGTGGCCTTTCCGACGTACATAAGCAAAGTTTCGTCTAAAAATCTTTCCCAGACAGGCTCAGTTGCACACATGGGCTAAGCACCAATCCACAATACGTTTCGTAAACAACTCAATTTTTAGTTGAATGACTTTTTACAATTTGGTAATTTCTAATTCTACATTGTAGGGAGTATCGAGAAGTAAGCACATTGCCCTGGATCTCTTATTTTATTATGCGTTGTTTTCTGGTTATAAATTTCCTGTTGCTTCTCCCTTTGCTATCTCACTGTTACTCAGATGCTTAAGACAAAGTTTAGCTTTTTCCCCAAGACGCTATGGAGACTTATCGTTACTAAGAAATGCATAAATAACAAAGCATTCCGAGCGAGTAGGGTTTGCAAAAGCGGCAGCTTTGCCCACCAATGATTTGTGGGCACCATATATATTCGTTGATTAATGACGGTCTTAGCATAGCCACAGACTGGTTAGCCCACTATCCTGTTGGAAGCTTGGTACAACCAATCTGCGATGGCACGTCTGTCTGTGTTGCCCGGCACGGGGTTGGATCTGGGTTTGGTTGAAAGAAAAAAATAATATTTTTTTAGTTCTTACTTGAGCGGGGAAAAGACTGCGAGCGGGCTTCCGGGCGGAAGCCGCGATTTTGACTTTTTAAGAAAAAGGAGATCTTACGGTGAAGAGCCTTTCTTTGTTTCGGGGCGCAGGTGTGGATGGGGTGGACAACCAGGGAGGGGGATTTAGCCTCTCGATTTTTTGTTGTCTCTTTGGAATGTTCCTTTTTTTATCCTCGCCGGTTCTTGCTCACGCTTACAGCAGCATTCTCAGTTTCGGGGACAGTCTCTCAGATGACGGCGGTGTTTCCTCAAACGGTCAGTTTGGCGTTCAGGGAATCCACCCCTACAGCGCCCTGCCCGATCTTACGGTAGGACCATTTACCGACGGCACAACCTGGGTAACCGACCTTTCAAAGAACATGAACGTTCCCCTCCTTGACATAGCCTACGGCGGGGCGTCCAGCGGTCTCTATAATCCCTGGGCTATTGTTAATAAATATACTCAATATGATGGAACCGGTCTATTGTCTCAGGTGAACACGTATCTGACCAACTTCGACAAAAAGGCTTCCGGCTTTACCCAGAATCCTCAAACCACACTTGTAACCGTTTTGGCGGGGGCAAACGACTTTCTTTTCGGTTCTGCTGGGGTACCACAACCCTATGCGTTTGGCCCGGTCGATGCCGCAAACAATATAAAGACGGCGGTAACCGATCTTGTAAACAGCGGATTTACAAACTTTCTTGTTCCGGGACTGCCCGATATTCCAGACACTCCGGCGTTTCAAAATACAAAGCCCTCGCAGCAGACCATGGAACTGGCGGAAGGTTGGATGAACGCCTATAACACCCAACTATTCACAGACCTGACAACACTCAAAGCCGAGTATCCTACATATAATTTTTACACTCTCGACACTCAGGACTACATCCAGCACCTTGAGGTACAAGCCTACGCTCAAAATGGAATCACTGGAGTCGATGGACTGTTCTGGATTGACGGCCTGCACCCCTCGGCAACTACCCATCAACTTGTTGCCAATCTGGCTGAGAGTATAGTATCAGGAGCATCGTATCAGAACCTCCTTGTAGACAAGAGCCTGGGGAATTCACCCTATACCATCGCCTCCAGCTTAGCCTGCGACGACGAATGGATAGGCGTCAGTTCCCTGGGTGGGATAATGAACCAGGCCGGCTACACCAATACGGTTGGCGATGCGCTCAACGTAGGTGCTCAGAGCGGCGCGAGCGGAACCTACAATCTTTCCGGCGGCGCCCTTAAAGCCAACTTTGAAGATGTAGGCGAAATCGGCATCGGGACTTTCAATCAGAGCGGTGGAACCAATACGGTTACCTACGGCTTGACTGTTGGCGACAATAGCGGCACGGGCTACTACAATCTCTCAGCCGGGACCAATACGGTAAACGGCGGGTTGTTCGTGGGCGCCTTTAGAGGCACGGGAACATTCACCCAGACCGGCGGCAACAACAGCGTTACCGGCGGGTTGTATCTGGGGGCCGACGTGTTTGGATCGGGCTCGACCATGGGCACCTACAATCTGAGCGGCGGCGCACTGCTGGCAGACACTGAAGCTGTAGGCCTTGGCGGCACGGGAACCTTTAACCATACCAACGCCAACAATACAGTAAGCGGCGAATTGTTTGTGGGCTCCGAAGGCGGCACGGGAACCTACAATCTTTCCGGCGGCGCCCTTAAGGCGGACTCCGAATTTGTGGGCCTTTACGGCACGGGAATATTCACCCAGACCGGTGGGACTAATACGAACACCGGTATGTTGTTTCTAGGCCTTGACACGTCCTTTCCAGGCCTTGACACCTCAGGGTCTGGCACAAGCAAGGGAGAGTACACTCTCAGCGGCGGGACCAATACAGTTGAAAGCGGGATGTATGTGGGCGACGGCGGAACGGGAACCTTTACCCAGACCGGCGGAAACAATATAGTAAACGGCGGGTTGATTGTGGGCTTCCAAGGCGGTACGGGAACCTACAATCTTTCCGGCGGCGTCCTGCGGGCGGACTCCGAATTTGTGGGCGAAAGCGGCACGGGTACCTTTACCCAGACCGGTGGGACCAATACAGTAAACGAAGGGTTGTATCTGGGGGCCGAAGGCGGCACGGCAACCTACAATCTTTCCGGCGGCGTCCTGCAGCTCGATCCTGAAGGGATGGGCGGTGCCGCCGCTGCGACCTTCACGCAGGGCACAAATGGTTATTTGTACATAGGCATGGCTTCAGCGAAAAACTACGGTTGGCTCAACATGAACGGGACCGGTACGGCGAACTTTAACGGCGGCACGATAGTCCCTATGCTCCAGGGTGGTTTCGTCCCCACTCAAAACCAAACCTTCGACGTTATCCAAAATGCGTTAAACATAACCGGTACGCCCACGATTGGAGACTTCACAGCCACTCTGGTGGGAAGTGTGGTCAACAATCCTTCCGACCCAACAAAATTAACGATCAGCGCCTCTCGCGATTACACCAATTCCGCTCTCACCCTCACACAGAACCAGGAGCAGGTGGGAAATATGTTAAACAATGAAAAGGTTTCTGAAACCATTACAGGAGACTTTGGCAACGTTTTGCACGCCATCGACAGCATCCCGGTTTCCCAAGCCGGTTCGGTTGCCGGCGTCTACCAGCAGATGTCGCCGGACGTGGCGGCCTCTTTGGGAAACCTTGGCTTTGCTGCCGCCTCCTTTTTCCAGCAGGACTTAAACCAGAGGATCACAACTCTGCGCTACGCCGACCTTGCAGGCTTAACCTCCGGAGTTGCCGGCGGGCAAAGCCCCGCTTTGGCCATGCAACTCGGACAAGCCTCGGTGCTTCAGGGTGCGGGGCCCAGCGCGATCGGCCAGGGCAACGGATGGAATTTCTACGCCGACCCTCAGGTATCCTGGGGCTCGCAGGGTTCCACGGCAAAAGAGACGGGATATAATTTTTCCATCGGCGGCCTCACCGCCGGGGCGGACTACCGGGTTTGTGACGACCTGCTTATCGGCGCTGCCAGCGGATACGCCCACACCGATGCGGGCTTCTACAACAACATGGGAAATGTGCAAAACGATACCGTACCCATCAACTTTTATGCGGCTTACTTTCCCGGAAGCTTCTACGCCTACGGGTCCGCGGGCTACGCTGTAAATCTTTTTAACACCAACCGCGAAATGCCGTTTTTCGACCGCACCACAACGGCTTCCCCCACAGGCAACATGTTCAACGGTTACGCGGAGGAGGGCTATGATCTTAGAGCCGGAAACTTTGTACTTACCCCTATGGCGAGCCTCGCCTATTCGAGCCTCTGGATCGATGGATTCGGCGAAACCGGAGCGGATTCCCTTGATCTTAACGTTGATTCCCAGCACGCCCAATCGCTCCAACTGGGCCCGGGCCTTAGACTGGCGAGCGTCATAAAGTGCGGCCGGGCCGTTGTTGCCCCCCAGTTGTATGCAAGCTACGAACACGAGTTTTGCAACAACAGCAGAAACATCGATGCAAGCCTTGCCCAGGCCGGGATCCCTTTTGGTTTTCAGTCCCAGCAGTTGGGCACCGACTTCGCTATGTTGGGTGCGAGCATCACCGTATTTTCAGGACAGAGCTTTTCCGTGCGGCTTGACTCCAACATGGAAACAGGACGCGCCAACTACAACGCCTGCATGGTCGATGCCGGCCTCACCTTCCGATTCTAAAACCACTCGGAAAGCCGGGTGTGCCACTTATGCGCCGAGGCAGGTCTTTGCCTCGGCGCATTAAAGCCAAAGCACTCATGCTCCTTAGGAAATTTAGACCGACAAGCGCAAGGGAAAGCAGGCAAGGGCTCCTTGGGAAACCCATCGGGGCGGTTTCCGCTAAAATCGCGGCTGTCGTCACAGCGCTACGTAAGAGCACGGAAATTGGCCGCTTAATCTTCCAGCAATTGGAATCGGCCCTGCCGGCGCTGCTCCCGCTTAAATTTGGTTGGACAAAAGCAGCCCTGTTTGGGCCAGACAGGGAAGCTAAAAGATTTATAAAGGGCAAGCGCCTTGACAATGCCGGTAGACCATGATTAACTCGACACGATTTCCGCGACTTTAATTCCACACCAGACAAAAAATACTCTATAAAATACTTATTGACTGTTAAAAACCACATTAATATAATCCATCCCAGTTCCCGCCCTAAGTTTTTTATCCAATACAGAGTCGCGCGCAAGCGACAAAAATGTGCGCTCCAGCGCAGTCGACCCGGAGCGGGCGTCCAAAGGACCTCGGACGCCTCCGGACAAACTCGATGTGGAGGGCAGCGCCGCTCGCCTGCCCAATTTGCCTGCTGTGTTGAAGCCGGGCAAAAAATCTAAACTGTTACATTATGAGATGGGAAGAGTATGAGAAAGTATTCGATCGTTTTTGCCATGGTTATGCTCACCTTTGTGGTTGCGAACCCCTCCTTTGCCGCGGCTTTAGACCCGGCCGGTTCCCCGGTGCAAGAGAGCGCGGTCCAAAACGGCGAGCCCTGCCTGAGCGGCCTTCTTGCGGAGGCCACTCAAGGGTCTTTGCAATCGGAGACGGCGCAACCGGACAATTGCCAGGTTTATTCCCCCTTCATCGACTTTAGGGCCAAATATGAGGCTTGGCTTGCAATGGTCCACCACACGCACGAAAAGGAGCAGCCCGACTGGATGACTCCGATTGTGACCATAACGCCAACGCTTCAGCAGGAAATTCGAACCGATTACGCTCTTACCTCCTCTAAAGGCCTGGAAACCGACACCTATGCCTCTAAGGGCACCGAGATAATCCCCACGGAAAACACCGAAATAATATTTGGAAATCCCACTTGGGTGACCAAGGATTTGCCCAAAGGCGCGCAAGCCTCCGGCTGGGCCGATTGGTCGACTCTTTTCAAATACCGGCTGCTCTCATCTCCCAGTACGGAAGGCAACTACGTGGTGACTTTCCTCCTGGCGACCTCTTTTGCCACGGGGTCAAACCAAATTAGCGCGGGCTACGACGTGGTAACCCCGATGCTTGGCTTTGGAAAAGGTTTTAAGACTTCGATCGGCGAATTCGACTACCAGGCAACGATAGGACCGGCCATACCGAGCAGCGAGTTCAACAAGGTGGGGACGCCTGTCACATGGAACAGCGCCTTTCAGTACGGAAACCGTTTTTGCATTTTTGGCTACGAGATCCCGGTATGGCCCGAATTCGAAGTCACCTGGGTATCCTTCCCAAACGGTGAGGCAAGCGGCCAGCAGCAGGTCTACTTAACCCCTGGAATAAACCTGGGGCGCTTCCAGCTAACCGAGCACACCTATTTTGTCGTCGGAGCGGGCTACCAGTTCGCAGCCACTTCCGATCACTCATTCGGAAATCAATGGCTGGTCACAATGAGGATCCCCTACTTTTAACCGCGCGCATTGGAGTTGTTTACCCTCGCTTGAATATTTATCAAGCTTGTACCTAAGCGTGGTCCTGGGGATTCCAAGCATTTTTGCGGCCCTGGAAATATTTCCCTCGGCACTTTTCATGACCTTCTCTATCAGGTGAAGAGTAAACCGGTCGATCATTTCATCGAGTTTTAGCCCTTCTCCGGGGATGGGAAAAACTATCGGGTCCACGGCTGAGTGAGAGTCGTGGGCCTGCTGGGCAAGCTCTCTTGGCAGCAGTTCAGGACCAAGCACTTTCCCGTCGTGCATAATGCAGATCCGCTCCACGACGTGGCGCAACTCCCGCACGTTTCCAGGCCACCTGTACGAGAGTAAAAGCCCTTGGGCATCCTCGGCAAAGGATTGGAAAGCGCGGGAGAATTTCCTCGCATACTCGTGGAGAAAATGGTTTGAAAGAGCGAGGATATCTTCGGGTCTTTGTCGCAGGGGCGGCACATGTATCGGCACGATATGGAGGCGATAGAAGAGGTCTTCTCGAAAACGGCCCGCCTTTATGGCCTGGCGCAGGTCCTGATTTGTTGCCGCAACAATGCGCACATCGATTTCATGGAGCTGGGTGCCTCCCAGCCTGCGGATCTTTTTATCCTCGAGGACTCGGAGCAGTTTTGCCTGTAACCCCAACTCGATTTCGCCCATTTCATCGAGGAAAACCGTACCGGAACCTGCGGCTTCAAAGAGTCCGATCTTCCGGCCCCTGGCCCCGGTAAAGGCCCCGGATTCATGGCCGAAGAGCTCGCTTTCAAGCATATTTACCGGCAGAGTCGCGCAGTTTACCTCGATAAAGGGCCGATTGGCCCGGGCGCTGAGATTATGAATGGAGCGGGCGACCAGATCCTTGCCCGTTCCCGTCTCGCCCGTAATGAGCACAGTGGTCTCGGCATGCCTTGCAACCTCGCGGACCTGCATCAAGACGTCCTTCATCGCGGGGCTCTCAGCGATAAAGGACCTGGAGCCCAAAACGGTTTCGCGCTGTTTTTTAAGGGAGAAGACCTCGCGCTTCAGGCTTTGGGTCTCAAGGGCAAGTTTTACGATCAGCTTAATCACATCGGCCTTGAAGGGCTTTTTGATATAGTCGTAAGCCCCGCATTTGAGCGCCTCCACAGCCGATTCCACGGAGGCATACCCGGTCATGACGATAACCAGCAGATCGGGGTCGGATTCCTTGATCTTTTTAAGGATTTCAATGCCGGAGATATCGGGTAGCCGCAGGTCCAAAAAAACCAGGTCAAAGGAAGCATCCTTTAGAAACTCCAGGGCTTGCTCTCCATCCTTGGCGCCCGCGGTGCGGTAGCCCTCTTCCCTCAGGATCCGGTCGAGATTTTGCCGGATAAAATCTTCGTCGTCAACAACAAGAATCTTTTCCATACTTTTGCGCTTAAGCCCCGTTAACTACAGGCAAATCTACCCAGACCGTGGTGCCGTGGCCTTGCTTGCTCGTGAGGGATATACGCCCCCCGTGCTCTCTAAGGATACTGTGGGCGATTGCAAGCCCCAGACCGCACCCCGCTTTATTGCGGGTAAAGAAAGGATCGAAGACGTAGGAGATGTCCTCCTCGGCAATACCCGAGCCGGTATCGGCAACCGTGATACGCACGGCCCCCTCGGAGTCGAGGTATTCGGGCGGCGAAATACTTGAGGCTTCGATGTCCAACCTGCCGCCCCGGGGCATAGCCTGAATAGCGTTCATTAAAAGATTTAGCAGCGCCTGCTGGATTTTCTCGGCATCGAATCTAAGCAGTGGCAGCCTTTCCCCGATGTGAACCGAGAGGGAAATCGAGTTATTCTTGCACAATTTTTTTACAAGAAACAGGGTATTATCCAATACCAAACTTAGAGGGCGCAATTCGAATTTCATCTGGTTGGAGGGAACGGCGAAGTCCATAAGGCCGTTTATAAGGTTTTCAAGCCTGTCGATTTCCTGAAGAGATCTCTCGATGAGCTCCCTTTCTTCGGGCAACCCGTGGAGATGATCGTGCAGATCGTCCAAAAGCAAGGAGATGCCGGTAAGAGGATTTCTTATTTCGTGGGCGATCCCGGCGGCCAGCACGCCCAGGCTGATCAGCCGATCCGATCTTCTCAGGTGCTCCTCCACGAGTTTTCGCTGGGTAATGTCGCGCACAATTATCAGGAAACCGTCCCGGCCTTCCTGGGGAATGCGTGAAAAATGCACTTCGAGCACCTTTTGCCTGCCGTCCTGGAAAACGGACCGAAACTCGATGGAACCGGCGCCGGGGGCTGAAAGATTTTTCTCAATCGTTTCCACCCAGGAAGGCAGCGCTCCAAAGGCCTCCCTGTAGTGGCGGCCCAGCACATCTTCTCGCTTCCCGCCAAAGACGGCCTCCCCAAAGGGGTTAAACCAGGTGATTTTCCCACTGGCGTCCAGGGTTATAATCGCATTGGAGATGTTTGAGACGATGGATTCAATGAAATTGCGCTCGGCTACAAGACGCCCGTAGAGTTCGGAGCGCTCCATCGCGCGGGCGGCGTCATTTGCCAGGATCTCAAGGGATTCGACATCTATTTGCCTGATTTCGCGCCGGCAGATCTTGGTATCGGCCCCCAGCACCCCTTTGACCTCTCCATGACTCTTAATGGGCGTAAAAACAAAAAAGTCTGTCTGCGCATTGCGGCAAATCTTTAGATCGAGAGCGGTTGCTTCCCCTTGCGTACGGATGTCTTTTACAAACATTGTTCTCGAGCTTCGAAACACCCTGGTGGGCACGCAATCATGGAGTTCGACATCGTAGGAGGCTCCCACGGCAAGTTTTTCATCCTCGGGCGAAAACCCGAAGGTATTGTGGCAAACCAGCCTGTTGGTCTTATTGTCCAACAGGTAGATAATGGCCCGGTCAAAACCCAGTCCTTCCACGCAGGTCTCGAGCACCGTTGCCAGCACCTGATCGCGATCGTGAACGGTGCTAAGGTATTGACTGAGATAATGGATGTTGTTTAGAACCCGCAACTGCTTTTCGAGCTGTTTGGTGTGCCTTTCGACGGCAATCTTGGATTGGCCAAGCTCCCTTAGAGATTCTTCGAGGCTTTTGCGGTGCTCCAAAACCTCATTGGCCATGTGGGCAAAATTTACGCAGAGCAGTTCCAGCTCGTCACCGGTTCTTACGGCTATATCGCCAACAGGGTTTCCAGCGGCAATTTCTCTTGCCTTATCGGCAAGATAGAGGATAGGCCTAGTCAAGGTTTTCGAAAGGCCGAGGGCAAGCCCCACGGCCAGAAGCACCGAGCCCGCAAGGACAAGGAGGCTGTTTCGCTTGGTTTTGGCAACCATCTCATCTATCTTGCGGCCGGCCTGGAAGGCGGGTTCGGCAAACTTCTCCGTTTCGAGCCCAACGGTTATTCCTCCGAATATCCCATGGCGGTTATAGGGGGGGCGGTTATAGAGTATCGGCGCATAGGCCATTATTCTTGGAGTTCCGGCCACATTCAGGGTGCTTGTTACCCCCGAGCACAAATTCCGCACCTGGCGCGCAATCAGCCCATAATTGGGACTGATGAAGCCTACGTGGTCAAGATTAAAGGGAACTTCTCCGGCAAGGAGCTTTTGACGGGTGTAAAAACCCGAAGCGGTGACAAAGCCCCTGCCGTCGGGAAGAAGGCCTCGAATATCCGAGGGCTTGGGGTGGGAGATGATCCAGCCCTCATCATCGAACATGAAGACGTAGTTGCCGCTCGCATAGGTGGGAAATCCCGACCTTTTTCCCGAGGGCAGCAGATGGGAGGTAAAGCCCATGAGATGGCGGCAATCCAGGGAAAGCACCAGTACGCCTTCGAGCCTTCCGCGAGAGTCCCTGCACGGGGTTGCAAAACGCACGACTCCTTCGTAGCGCCTGCCCAAAAGGGCTTGTTTGCCGTCGACATACCACCCGGTAAGGTGAGAGACCCATATCTGAGCGGATGGGAGCTTCGAGGCCTCTTCGAAATATTTCTCCGATTTATAGGTGGTGTTTTGCGGGTTGCCCACATTGCGCAGCCTCGATGAATCCACGATTTTACCGCCGCTTATGCGCACGAGCTCCCTGCCTGCCGGGTCTATAAAGGCTATCTCCCTGTAGAGGGCAATTTTTCTGCGCATGCCGTTTGATGGGTTGCCCCCGGGATCCCGGACCCAAATGTATCGTTGGTGGTCGGCGGAAAAGCGCAGATAAACCTGGGCGTTTCGAGGCAGCATCTTTAGCGTAAGCAAATCCGATCCACAGGAGTCGAGCAGTTGGCTGACCTGCTTGGCCAGATCCATGGCGCGAAGCTCCAGGGCCTTGCCGGCTCTGCTCTCGAGCTTTTCGGTCGCGCTTGCTATGGCGCCTTGAGCTACCTGCCTCATACTGCGCAAATTCCAGAAACCAAGCACACCCAGGGGCACGGACGCCAGAAGAAAAAATGCCAAAACGAATTTTTTGGCAAGAGAAAACCGAAAATACATGGGAAACCTTTTAGAGAGCTTAGTCATTTCCAATAAATCGGCGAATTTTCGCCACCCTTTGCCGGTTTTTGGCCGTTTTTCGCAACCCGGCGCGTCACCACGGTTTAGCGGCCTTTTAAAACATCCTCTGCGCTGTTTTACCCGGCTAAAATCCGCCGCCTTCTTAGCCCCTGTTATCAGCGAAAACACTACCTTTGCAAAGCTCCGGCACGGCCTAAAACCCGGCAGGGGCGGCCACGGAAGTTCGGGGAAAGGACCGCGCGCCTGGACTGTTTTTCTCTGGCACTGTCCTTGCTCATTATGGCTGCCGTTCGGGTCCAGGGCAAGAGGCAAAGATAACGGGAAAAACACAGCAACAGCAAAAGGAGAGATACATCCATGTCGGCAAAGACCAAACTAGGCAAAGATACCCGTATGGCAATGCTTTCACAGTTTTTAGGCTTCATGCTCGACGCCTACGATATGGCCCTTGTGCTTATCATGGCGCCGATTCTTGTCAAGGTCTTTTCATCTCCTCACGGTTCCCAAGCCTGGCAGTATATTACGATTGTCTTCACCTATTCCATAACAATGGCCGCAAGGCCGATCGGGTCGGCCATCTTTGGCCATTACGCCGATAAGCTCGGCCGCCGGTCCCTGCTGGTGTTCACAATTGGAGGGGTGGGCCTTATTTCCCTTCTCTCCGGCCTTATGCCCACCCAGGCGATGTGCGGGGTTTGGGCCTACGTTATATTTTGCGTTCTTCGATTTTTCATGGGCTGCTTTTTCGGCGGAGAATACGCTATCGGCCATACCTTCGCCATTGAACATTCCCCATCGACCCGGCGCGGCCTGGTTGGTGGTTTCATTCAATCGGGATTTCCCCTGGGGTTTGTGTTTGCCTCCATATTTTTTGCTTTCATTTCCCACTCCGTGGGCAGCGCCGCGATGCTTCAATACGGCTGGCGACTCGCGTTCATGAGCGGGGTTATGCCGGTAATACTTGCGCTCTACATCCGAAAGTCCCTGCACGAATCGCCCGAATTCACTAAAGCCAAGGCTCGGGGCGATATCGAAAAGGCACCGTTTTTTAGCATGCTAAAGCCTCCCGCGCTCTGGGATTTTTTGCAGGTTTTCTTCTTTATGACTGGCCTTTTCCTTACGGATTATTCCGTGTACGGATTTTTGCCAAATATCCTTACCCTTGGAGGCAGAGGCTTCGACACCACGACCTACAGCCTCATTTACGGTTTTGCTCTTTTCATGGCCTTCCTGGGCTATATCTTCTACGGGTGGATATCGGATTTTTGGGGAAGAAAACTTCTTACCATGAACTACTGCGTCTTTTTGGTCCTTTTCGGCATTCCCTCCTACTACGTTCTCTACCATGCGGCCATAACCCACAATATCGAGCTTGCGGTCGTGGGAGCCGTTATGGCGGCAATGCTAAAACTCGCCTGGGGAGTTGTGCCAGCCTATCTTTCCGAGCGGTTTCCAACCAGCCGTCGGGCCGTTGGCGTGGGGTTTGGCTATTCTTCGGGGGCGCTTCTGGGTGCGTGGTTTAGCGTTTATGTGTGGTGGGCCCACAAGATCCCCGTAATCGCCGCCATTGAAAAGCAGGACATGTGGCTCTCGCCGGCGGTTATCCTTACAATAGGTGCGGCAATGACTTTTACGAGCCTGTATTTTAGCCCCGAGACCCGTACAGTCGAACTTTCATCGGTTGGGGTTTCCACCGAACTGGCGTAGGCGGACAATTGGCAGAGGTGACTGGCAATGAAACAAGTGGAAAGCACAAAAGTTGATTGGATAAAGAAGAGCCTGTCGCAGGGCTTTTCAAACGGCTCGTCCCTGTTAAACGATCCGGCCCTTAACAAGGGCACGGCTTTTTCCGAAACCGAACGCGACGCCCTGGGGCTTCGCGGGCTTCTTCCGCCCCGCATTCACACGATGGAGGAACAAGTCGCGCGTGTTTTGGAAAACCTGGCGAGAAAACCAAACGACCTTGAAAAGTATATCTTTTTAATAAGTCTTCAGGATCGCAATAGAACGCTGTTTTACCGCGTATTGCTCGATAACATGGAACAACTGATGCCCCTTGTCTACACGCCTACGGTCGGGCAGGCGTGCCTGGAATATGGTCACATTTTCCGAAGGCCGCGCGGGATATTCATCTCCGCCCGGGATAAAGGACGCGTGGCCGATGTTTTGCGCAACTGGCCCTTCAAGGACATTCAGATTATCGTGGTTACCGATGGGGAAAGAATACTCGGGCTGGGAGATCTGGGCGCAAACGGCATGGGAATCCCCGTGGGAAAGCTTGCTCTCTACACGGCCTGCGCGGGAATCTACCCGACCTCTTCCCTGCCCGTTACAATCGATGTCGGCACGGAAAACGAGGAGCTCTTAAAAGACGCCTTCTACATCGGGCTAAAGCAAAAGCGTCTTCGAGGCCAAGCTTACGACGAACTTATCGAGGAGTTCGTAACGGCCGTGCAGCAAGTCTTCCCACACGCACTGATCCAATTCGAAGATTTCGCCAACTCCAACGCTTTCCGGCTTCTCGATAAATATCGAAACCAGGTGTGCGCCTTTAATGACGATATCCAGGGAACGGCATCGGTAACCCTGGCCGGTTTGATGTCTGCTTTACGCATCACGGGCGCCGATCTTAAGGACCAGAGATTTTTGTTCGTTGGAGCAGGAGAAGCCGGGCTGGGGGCCGGAGATCTTCTCACATCGGCTCTCGGCGCCCAGGGGCTTTCCATCGAAGAAGCCCGAAAGAGGGCATGGTTTTATGATTCCAAGGGGCTCATCGTTAAGGGCCGCAAGGATCTTAGCGGCCACAAGCTCTTATACGCCCATGATTTCGATTGCATGGACGATCTTGCAGCCATTGTGGCAAAGCTAAAGCCAACCGGGATCATTGGAGTTTCGGGAAAGCCGGGACTCTTCGATCGGCAGGTCCTGGAGACCATGGCCCAAATCAACGAGCGACCCATTGTCTTTTCCCTTTCCAACCCAACGTCTAAAACCGAATGCACTGCCCAAGAGGCGTACAAAGGGACGCAAGGGCGGGCGATTTTTGCAAGCGGCAGCCCCTTTGGCCCCGTTACCACGGGCGGCAGGACCTTTTCGCCCGCCCAGGGAAACAATGTCTACATTTTCCCGGGCGTGGGACTGGGCGCCATTGCAAGCGGCGCACGCCACATAACCGACGAAATGTTTCTCACCGCGGCCGGGACCCTGGCGCAAAAGGTATCGCAAGCCGATTTGGACGAAGGCCGGGTCTACCCCCCCCTGCCAAAGATCCGGGAGGTTTCCCTTAGCATCGCCTCGGCCGTGGCCGAACTTGCCCGCGAGCGCGGCCTTGCGACAAAACAAATAGAAGGAGACACATCAAGATACATCGAAACTTTGATGTATGACCCAACGTATCATTACGATTCCTGATCCACCAAAACTACTGGAGCGGGCAGACGGAACAGGATGTTCCGACTGCCCCAAGCTCCACCTTTAGAACCCTTTGCTCCAAGTCCACAAAAAGCAGGAAGGCTTCGATGCTTCTGTCCGGGTAGAGGGATTTTAGTATATCCGCGTATTGTATCAACTGTTCCCGGTAGGAATCGAGAAGCTCCCCTGGGGCCCCCGTTTTAAAATCGATCACGGTTATCAAGGCCTCATCGATAAGCATTCTGTCGACCACACCGTAGCGCTGCCGGTTGGAAACAGCCTGTTCGGCGTACACCTTTCCCGGCCGGAAGACGATACCCGCAACTTCCGGGTCTCCAAGAAAGGCTGAAACCGCATCGAGTTCGGCGGGCAGGAGTCCGTGGGCCGCCGGTATTTCCAAAGAGCTCCCAAGAGTTGCCAAAAAAGCGTGGATTCTTTCTCCCCGCTCGATTCCCTCCCGTACTCTTTCGGAGACAAAACTACGGTCAAGCTCGACGGGATTGCCGGTTAAGTCCGCGGGCGCGGGAAAACGCGCGGGCTCGATTTTCATGATCTCCCCCGACTCCTCACGCCTTCTCGGGCCGTAATCGGTTTTCCAGGACGTATCATCGCCGCTGCGCGCGCATTGCGCGCTAAAGGCGGACTGCTCCACAATCGAGATAAGTTTTTCCGTGAGGTCTTCGCTTGGCTCCTTGCTGCTTTTGTCCGCGCTCTTTTTTTTCTTTACGAAAATACTTAGGGAGTGCGTCGCCCTGGTAAGAGCCACGTAGAGGAGATTGGCCTTCTCGTTTTCGACCCTTTCCTTTTCCTTTTCCCAGGCCTCCGTGATCCGT
This sequence comes from Syntrophobacteraceae bacterium, assembly GCA_049976905.1. Lineage (GTDB taxonomy): Bacteria > Desulfobacterota > Syntrophobacteria > Syntrophobacterales > Syntrophobacteraceae > SbD1. Next base: position 49,840 of record JBMFHI010000005.1, read on the forward strand.
GCCGCCTCCGGGGAGCCGTATTTGTCCCAGAAGGCCAACTCCGCCTGACTAAAGGACATGTTGGATTTTAAAGAAGGCACATAGAAAGGAAACGAGCGACTTTGCTCCAAAAAGAGCAGGAAAACGTGGGGAAACTCAAGCCCTTTGGCGCCGTGGATCGTGGCAAGTTTGACCCTGTCGGAACGGGCGGGTTCGGGGACAGTGACCTTGTCGCGCACCTTGAAAATCCAGGCCAAAAATTCTTCGGCGCAGTTTCCCCCGGCCCTGAAAAAGGCTTCGGCTTCCTCCTGAAAGGTTTCGATAACCGCGTCGGGCGCTATCCCCCTGCACATCTCAAGAACGTCCGCAACCGGTTGAAGACCAAACGGCATACCATAACGTGAAGTTATCATTTGTTTTTTTTCGGCGATTGCAAGAAGCCCCCGGCTTAAGCACGAGGCTTCGAGCGCCTTCTTGAAAAAAAGGCTCCCATCCCCGGCAAACAGGTAGGAAAGCAGGCAGAAAAGCGCCACACCCTCTTCGGAGGAAAGTATTTGCCGGCCTCTAACTTCGGCAAAGCCGATGCCCGCCTCGATAAGCTTTTGAGCCATCGACTCCTTTTCCGTGTTCGTTCTGAAAATAAGCGTAATGTCGGAGTAATCGCATCCCCATTCGAGCTTTTTTACCTGTATCGCCTCGATCATGCGCTCGAAAAAAGGCGTCTTTTCCTTGTTTGCCACGCTGACCTTGTACAAATTGATCTCGGATACGCACTCAAACTGCTTACCCGAGGGTACAAGCTGGAGCTCGCTTGGTCCGCTGCCGGAAAATATCCTGGAGACCGTGCTGTTAAAGAGTTCTATCAAAAGGGGAGTGCTTCGCCAGTTACAAGGCAAAAAATTTCTTTGGAGCTGAGCGCCGAGATAGGGCGAGAGGCGCTCTTCAACGGCCTGTCTGTCTGCCCCCCGCCAGGCGTAGATCATCTGCTTCCAGTCGCCTACGATAAAGAGCGAGCGATCCCCCTGGCCCTCTTCTCCGACTTCGGCCAGGATATCCTCCACCAGGGGAAATATGAGCTCAAGGTTATCCCTGCTCGTATCCTGGAACTCATCGATCAGCAAATGCCCAACCCGGTCCAGACCGAGTTCGAAATAAAGGCCCGCGACCTCCGTCCTTTGCAGAGCCTCTTTTCCATCCAGCGCAATCAGCCTGTCCAGAATATCTTCGAAAAAAATCTTGCGCTCTTTTTGCTTGATGTTTTTGGCTGCGATTTGGTAGACGCGGTGCATCTGCGTAAGGGTAAGCTCCCTTAGCAGAGCCCGGTTGCGAAGATAAGCCGCAAGTATTTCCCTTAACTCCCTAAAGATCCGGTCAATATCGGCATAGGGCGACGCGGTCCACGGAATTTTCGAGCCAAGCTTTGCAAATCCGCTAAGACTGGCGTGGGTGAAGGCGGCTCTTTTTACGAGCGCCGAAAGGTCTGCGCGACGCAGATCGCCGATTTCCTTTTTTAAAGCCGTGAAGCGCTCTTCGGGCTCAAGGCTTTGGAACTCGCCCTGGAGCCTGCGCACTTCCGCCTTGAGCCGGGCGGTTTGCACGATTATCTTTGTAAACCTTTCCCCCGAGATATCGTTTTGGGCAAACCTTCCAAGCCGACTTTCAGCCAGGTCGTCGGTAAGATTTTCGATTGAAGCGCCAAGAAGCCTGCAGGCGATAGTGATTTCCTCGGCCTTGTCCGCCCTCTGGATTTGGTCGAAAAAGGCCCTGGCTATCTTTTCCCTTATAAGCGATGTTTGCTTCTCGTCGGCAATCTCCACCGGATCCCCGATAGCGGCCAGAAGCTGATAGAAAAAGGAGTCGAAGGTCGAAAAGCGAACGGCTCCGGCCCGGGTTATCTGCCTGAGCCTTTCAACGTAATCCAGGTCGGCCCTGTCGACTCGCTCGAGGATTCTTTTTCGCATTTCCGCCGTTGCGGCCCTCGTGAAAGTAACGGCTATAACCAGGGGAGTTTGGCAAAGAATCGCTTCGTAGGTTCTTTCGATGAGGCTGTAGGTTTTCCCCGAACCGGCGGACGCTCCCAGGAGTTCGCTTTTGGCCATCTGGTTTACCTCGCGGATTTTCTATAGAAGTTTTCACGCTTGCAAAGCGGTTTAAACGCACAGTAGCGACAGTTGGAAGATTTGTAGTTGGGCTCAAGCCTTGGAAGAGAAAGTATCTCGCCTAGCCTGCCGGAAAGGGCGTTCATCGTTACCTGGACCTGATCGATCTCCTCTCGCTGAAGTTTAAAAAACCTCTTTTCCGCCTGTTCTTCCTTTATATAGACAAAGCAGCCCTCTATTTTTTCCACCGGCACAGCCCAGGCCCTGGAGAGCAGGTAGGCATAAAGCGCGATCTGCAATCTGGCATCGACATTTTTAGTATCGGAGACCAGGGCGGCAAGGGGTCCCTTTCTGAATACCGGACAGTTCTTATATTTGTAGTCCAAAATCGTTTGCACGCCATCGCGGGCCACGCAGGCATCCACTCTTCCTTTGAGCCTGAATTGGCCCGACTCCCCGAAAACGGCCTCAAGGTTTTTTTCACTCACCCTGCTCGCGTTATCGAAGAGCAGCAGCTTTTCCTCTTCTATTTCATGGGAGGCAAGCGCCTCGATCTGATTTAGCAAAGCAAGCCTGAATATCCCGCTCCCCTCAAGCCGCGCGATATCGTAGCTGTCTTCCCACACCTTTTCAAAGACCGGCTGCCAGGTTTTAAGAGGGGCGGGCTCCTCGGCAAGGCGGCTAAAAAACGCATGGACGAAATTGCCAAGAACCTGGCTGGTGCTATCCTCGTCTTTCAAGATGCCGGGAACCGGCACTTTTTCGATGTGAGCCAGATAAAAGCCGAAGGGACAAGTCAAAATGAACCCAAGAGTCGTAAAGGAAAAACTGTGCTCCAGGATCTTTTGTCTTACCCCGGCGTCGTTTTCAATGAAGGGCATCGACTCCTCAGAACGCGTCGAAAGACTCTTTACCGTTGCTTTGCCTAGGCTTTCGCCAAATTCGTTTTTTAAAAAAGTAAAGAAAAAGCTGGGAGTCATGTTTCTTGCCTCATCGAAGACCGAGACAATATCCAGGGATTTTGCAAAGCTCATGAACTGACGAAGCGCAAGGTCTTCCATCTCGAAGTGGGTGTTTTGCACCTGCGGGGTGTGAATAAAATTAAGAAACGGCCCGTTGTAGACCTTGGAGGGGAAAACCTCATCGTTTAGTGGACAAATTATACCCCGGTCAAAAGGGGCTCCCGTCGTCTCGCCCAGCCCCACGACCTGGACCGGCGCGCTCCTCTCGCCTTTTAGGAAAAACTGCTTTTGCCCAAGCAAAAGGCCGGCGACCTGTTTAAAACTGCTTCCAAGAGGCTCGGCGAACTTTTCAAGGCTGTCGATAAAACCGATTGCCGCCTCGATAGCCCACCCTTCTTCCCGCGCGTAATCGTTTCTGCGGCTGTAGAGCTCTGCGGCAAGGCTGGCCCTGAACCTCGAAAAATCCACAGCCCCTGCCCTTGCCCCCATCCCCTCGATGAACTCTCGGACTTTCAAACCCGCCGATGAAACGCCTAGCGGAAGCCCGAGGGAAAAATTGACAACGTCTCCAAGCGGCTTGAAGACGGTCTCAAACAGGTAGAAGGAAAGCGCTTCATCAAGGAGCAAAACGTAAATCTGGGCGCGATCTTCTCGCTCCTTTAAAAAATCGAGGATATTTTTTACAAGATGGGCCGGCAGAGTGGCCTTTCCCTGGAGTTCGTTGAAAGACAGGCTGAGGCGGTTGCCCAAACCCGCGCCGATGCGCGCCTGACGGACCAGATTTAGCGAAGAAGGGTAATCGGGGCTACACTCTTTGAAGGAAGGAGCGAAAAGCGGCATGTCCACCACTTTGCGTTCGCGGGGGACCTTTTGAAAAAAAGACTGGGTAAGGGGTGTAAAGAGAGGCAGATTGACAAAAAAATCATTATCCCCCGGCACGTGGCCGCCAAAGTCGCGCTCGCGAAGAATGGGCATGAATAGCCCCTGTCCTGCCAAATACTCGTCAAACGCGGCGATCGTATCGAAGAGGTCGTCAATCTTTCTTTCCTGCTCCTCCCTTATGCCTTTTAGGTTTTTTAGATTTTCCCTCTCCAGGCAAAACATGCACGCATATCTTATGGCCGGCAGCAGGTTGAACGCGGCAAGGCCCGCATCCTCTCCTCGCCCGGGCCTTTTTTCCCGGATAAACAGGGTAAGGTGGACAAGTTCTTCGAACCGGTCGATTTTTCTTAGCCCGAGTTTTTTAGAAAGAGCTTGCGCCTTGTATTCATCGTAGCTCGTAAAAGAAGGCAAAAGTCCTCCGAGCGCCCGGTGGGCAAAATCTCGGGCCAAACCCGTACCCCTTTCGTTGGACATAATGAATCTTAGCTCGGAACAGTCCGGGTAGCGCTGTTCCATAAGTTTCCTTATCGCCTCCAGCGAAGAGTTCAAAGCCCTGCTCCTTTTTAGACGGTTTGGCGAAGACGCCGCCTTTCATAGCACATTAACAGGAGATGATATATTTTTTAACCACTCTGAAAAAGAGTGCGCCCGCAAAGGGGGGGGAGAAAAGCGATCGAGCCAGGGAAAACGGGAAAAACATGGAGCGCTTTTGGGAAGCGCTAAAGGCACCAAAAGGGCAAGCTCGCTTAGAGCTCCCCCGGATTTTACGAATAGGCGGGAGAGGATTTGAACCTCCGACTTCCACCGTGTGAGGATGGCACTCTCACCGCTGAGTTACCCGCCCGTATCATCGCGGCACCACCGCGAGACTGAACTATTTTATATCTGATTCGCGATTTTAACGCAACTACTCAATCCCCCAAAAAACAGGGAAAAGAACGGGTTAAATAAAAGCTCGCCGTCAACAAATAGACGGGAGCAGGCACATCAGGCAACAAACCATCGCCCCCGGGATCGGCAATGGCGTTTGACCTAAGGTCTGCCTATCTCATACAAAGCCGCGAAACCGCAAAAATTGAATCCGTAAAAAGCGCCATTTCGGGCTGGGCTTCGAGAGCTAATTCTGGCCTGGAGCGCTCAGGTCAATTCGGACACATTTCGTATTGTGTTTCTTGCATCTCTTCTTTCGCGTCTTCGCGTCTTCGCGTGAACCTAAATCAACAACATTGCCCAGGATCGGTCTCAGTTGTTTGCTCCTTCTTTGGACTGGCTTTCCTTGTGAGTTTTGGAAACTTTTTTGGCCGGTTTTTTGGCTCCCGCGGCAGTCTTTGATCCCTGGTGAGCGGACGCGGCTTTAGCCTTTTGGCTTTTGTCCGAGGAATCGGTCTTTTTTGCGGGCTTAGGCCCATCTTTTAGCGAGCCGTTTTGAAGTTCCTCAAGCTTTACCCTTTCGTAATCCTGCTGTGCCTTCTGATCTTTAAAATCCATAGTGAGTACAGCTTTTAGCTGGCCCGCGGCAGCCTGGTAATTTCCCTGCTTTTCGTAGAGATAAGCCGCAAGGCGGTGATATTCAACCTGCTTTGGCTGCAACCGGATCAGCTGCTCCAGTTCGTGCAGGGCGGACTTATTGTCCCCAAGCTTTGTTGCGGCTTCGAGAAGATATTTGTGCACGTTTACCGAATTGGGGTTTTTCGCGGCTATCGTACGGAAGAAAGCCTGCATTCCCTTATAGTCTTTCTTTTGGGCAAAAGACCTGTAGAGGATATCGAGATTGCCCGAATCGTTGGGACTAAGTTTTGCGATCTGGAGGCGAACCTGGGCCTGTCCCTTGGGATCGTTTAGCTTCTGGTAAACAGCGAGCAGCTGCTTTTGGAGCTGAACGTCCTGGGGGGCCGAGGAGGCCAGGGTCTTTAGCGGTCCCAGGGCCTTGTCATATTTTTTCATCTGGACGTAGAGCATCGCCAGATTAAAGAGGTACTTGCGGTTATTGGGGTCGATCCGCAAAAGTTTTTGATACCCGTCGATTTCTCCGGGCACGTCGTTGGTTTTCTGCGCAAGGGCTACAAGGCTCACCAGAGCCTGCGGGTCATGAGGGTTTTTCTGCGCCATGGACTCATAAAGGGCCCTGGCCTTGGCAAGTTTGCCCGCTTTGAGGCACAGGCCCGCGACCAGCCCGAGTGTCTTGATATCATTGGGGTTTTTCTGGAGGTATGGTTCAAATGCCGCAATGGCCTCATCGGTCTTGCCGGTGCGCATGAGGGTTACCGCAAGGTTGTATTGAACATCGGAGTTTTTCACGCCGGCTCTTTGAGCGCTTTTCCAGGCCCTGGCCGCTGTTTGCCAATCCTTGCGCGCTCCGGCCAGTTCGGCTATTTCAACCATGGCCTGGGAGCGGAAAGCGGCCGGGATATCGCGTTGGTGTCTTTCCAGAAAGCTCTGGGCCTGGCTTACACTTCTTTTCCTTTTCAAATAGGCCAGGAAATCGGCAAAAGTTTGCGAGTCGCCGTTCATTTTCATAAGATCGAGGTAGACATGGAGCGCCGGGCCGGTTTTGTTCGTAACCTGGTAGATAAGAAGAAGCTTTTCGCAAATATCCTTGGATTCTCCCGACTGGTTTATCTCCCGGTAGAGCTTTTCGGCTTCTTTATAGTTCTTGATGTCGAAATAGAGCCCCGCGAGCTGCGTTTTGATAAGTATGTTGGAGCTGTTGTCGGCAAGAGCCTTTTGGAGGTATTCGATCCTCAAATCGAGATCCGGGGTGGCGTTGGCCTTGTTTAGCCAATCCTTATAGTCGAGCTGGACAAGCAGGGTGACCTTGCCTATCTGCCGGTTCCACGCCAATACGTCGAACTGAAGATTTTTGGGATTTTCGAAGGATTCTCCCGGGAAAAGGTCCCTGAGCACCACGCCCGGGTTTGTGGTAACAGGTCTAAGGTCAACCTGGGGTGAGACCACCCTGGTCCCCCAGGAAAGCCATCCATTGGTTTTTATCGCCGTTAGCTGCAGTGTATCCCTTGGGTTTACAACTACCTGGGAGTCGGGGGTAAGAAGCATTTCCTGGCCGTTATGCAGGAAGCCAAGAGCTAGGAGTTTGGTTGGAAAAATTTTCCCCCTGGGGACCAAAAAAAAGAGGGCCGCGCCAAGCAGCGCCAGGACGAGCACGCAGAGGAAAATAACGCGTCCCTGTCCGGAGGGACGTTGGTTTTTTTCACTTTCTCTTCGGCCGCTGTAATAGGAACCGGCTGACCCGTAAGGATAACCTCGCCTCGAATTCATCTCAGGCATCACTCCCTGTAAAGATTGGCTTCCTTGTAGATTTTCCGGATTTCATCTGGGCTAAGCGATCGATGCCCCCCCGTTGGCAACCTGCCAAGCTCGATAGGTCCATAGGCGATGCGTTTTATCTTCAAGACAGGGTGCCCGACAGCCTGCCCCATGCGCTTGATCTGGCGGTTCCAGCCCTGGTGAAGGCTCATCCTGAGCCAGGCAGAGTTGGGAAGCAGCCCAAGGACCTCAACTTCAGCCGGGGCGGTCACGCCCTCCTCGATCCGAACCCCGCCCCGCAGTTCTTCTAACGCTTTTTTATCGGGATGTCCCTTAAATTTTACATCGTAGACCTTAGTTACCCCATACCTGGGGTGCAGAAGACGATTGGCGAGTTCGCCATCGTTTGTAAGCAAAAGCAAGCCTTCAGCGTCATAGTCAAGGCGTCCGACCGGAAAGATGCGCGTTGCGAAATCGGGGAAAAAATCCATTACGGTTTTTCGCCCCTGCGGGTCGCTTAGAGTGGTAACACAACCAGAGGGCTTATTAAAAGCTATAAGCATCCTCCGAACCTTTAAAGAGATGGTTTTTCCGTCAAAGACCACGCGGTCACTGGAAGGGTCGACGCTCGCGCCCAGCTGCGCCCGAAGCCCGTTTACCGTTACCCTCCCCTGGCTTATCAGTTGCTCGCAAGCCCGTCGGGATGCAATCCCAGCCTGTGCCAGAAATTTTTGAAGACGCATTATCAGTGCCTGAAAACAGTGACCCGTGTCCCGTTTCTTTTAAATGCCTATGGCGCCGCGGACAAGCTCCATGGTCGCCGAGGCCTCGCGGGCGGCCCGGGCATTGCCCTGGGCTATAATGTCCCGTAGCCCTTCGATGTCGTTTTCAAGCCCCAGCCGCTTTTGGCGAATTGGGGCAAGCCGCGCCACGACGTTTTTAATGAGAATTTTTTTACAGTCCACGCACCCGATGCCCGCGGTGCGGCACCCATGGGCGACTTCTTCTATCTCCGAGGGCGAGGAATAGAGCTTGTGGTAGGCGAAAACGGGGCAGACCTCGGGATCTCCCGGATCATTTCGCCTGATTCTTTGCGGATCGGTCATCATCACGGATATTTTTCCGGCTATATCCTTTTCGGAGTCCGTGATGAAGATGCAATTGCCGTAGCTCTTGCTCATCTTTCTTCCATCCAGGCCCGGGAGCACGGGCGATTGGGTCAAAAGCCCGTCTGGAACGGGAAATATCTCGGATTTGTAGAGATAGTTGAACCTGCGGGCTATTTCTCTTGTCAGCTCGATATGGGGGAGCTGATCCTTGCCGACCGGAACACCGTTTGCGCGGTAGATGATAATATCGGCGGCCTGCAGGACCGGATAGCCCAGAAATCCATAGGTCCCAAGGTCTTTCTGATCGAGTTGCTGCTGCTGTTCCTTGTAGGTTGGATTTCGCTCGAGCCAGGCCAGAGGAGTTATCATCGCAAGCAGAAGATAGAGTTCGGCATGCTCCTTTATATCCGACTGGATAAACAGGGTAGAGCGCTCAGGGTCAAGGCCCGCGCTCAACCAGTCAAGCAGCATCTGGCGGGAGTTTTCCCGTATATCCCCGGGACTTGCGTAGTCTGTGGTAAGGGCGTGCCAGTCGGCTACAAAGTAAAAACATTCGTACTGATCTTGAAGTTTGATCCAGTTTTCCAAAGCTCCGTGGAGGTTTCCAAGATGGAGACGCCCTGTTGGGCGCATGCCGCTCAACACTCTTTTTTTATCAGCCATCACAGGCTCTAACTCCTCTAAGGCAGGCACCGGGAAAGCAAGAGATTTTTTCCTGCCCTCCGCCGCTCTATTTTCAGATTTTTACACCCAGGATTCGCAAAAATACATATATAACCGGACCCAGCACGCGTGTCCACACATCCGATACTATAACCAGCACCACTATGAGCATTCCCCATCTTTCGGTGCGCTGAAAGGGGATCGCGATGCTTTCGGGCAGAAGCCCCACGGCGATCCTGCCGCCATCGAGGGGAAGGATGGGCAGGAGGTTAAAAAGCATAAGCACCAGGTTAAGCAATACCGAGTAAAACGCCATGGCGTGGATAGGCACAAGGAAGGCCCCGGAGGGACCACCCGAGCCCTTGCCAAGGGTCAGATGGTAGACAATCGCGCTCAGCACGGCCAGCATAAAGTTGGTCGCGGGTCCCGAAAGCGCCACAAGGGCCATGCTTTTGCGTCCGCCCCGCAAATTGGAAAAATTAACCGGAACCGGTTTTGCCCAGCCGAACAAAAAATGAGTGCCTGCAAGCAGCAAAATTCCCGGAACGACAATCGAACCCAGAGGGTCGATATGCGGGATGGGGTTCAGGGTAAGCCGGCCCATCAATCTTGCCGTCGGATCCCCCAGTTTCTCGGCCACCCAGCCGTGGGAAACCTCGTGGAGAATAATGGAAAACAGCAGGGGCACTATCATCAGGATAATGGATTGAATGTGGCTCATTAAGGCTGCATGCTCCTTGTAAGTTAGCAAAAAAACTTTTCCTCTGTCCGGGCAACTTCACTAAAAAGCTCCGGCCACCTCGCGAGGAGAAAATTTATCTCCTCGTGACGCCCCTGGACCTCCTTATTTATTCTTGCATCCAGAAGGTCGTCGAGCATCCTGCGGTAAATCGGGCCCGGAGGAATTCCCATGGCCTTCAAATCCTTTCCCCTGAGCTCGATTTGCGCATTTCTATACCTGTGGAAATAGTGGCTTACCGCCTTTCGGGTTTCTTCCCTTTCGGCCTTGCCCATAAGAAAGAGCAACTCCTCGGCCCTGAAGGGCAAAAGCGCGCGGTAGACTTCACTGGGTTTTCGGTTGCCCAGATCCGGGAAAAAAGATTTGAGCAGCCTGCCCGCGTTTTCCATGGTCCACAGCAACCGCTCCAGCTGATTGTCGGCCAAAAGAAGCCTTTGGGCCGCCTTTACAATTTCTTGGGACTCCAGGTTTGAAAAAAGCCCAAGAAGATATACCTGCCACCGTTCAAGCGGTTCGTCAAGAAAACTCAGCCGATACCAGGAAATAACCTCTCTTAGCCTGGCGAAAAGCTCCTCCATTTTCCGGTCGAATTTGATCTCGGAGGAAAGGGCGGGCATTACGCCAAACTCGGCCATTCTGCGAAGAGCGGGCAGTGGGTCGTCTTCTTCCAAAATGAGTCTGACTTCATGAAAAAGACGGCGGCCTCCCAGCTTTTGGATGAGCCCCATGCGAACGGCGTTACGAATGAGCGAACCGGTCTGCTTGCCGATCCTGAAGCCGAAGCGCTGTTCGAAGCGAATAGCGCGCATAATCCTCGTAGGGTCTTCGATGAGGCTGAGGTTGTGGAGGACCCTTACTATTTTCTCTTTAATATCGCGCTGCCCGCTAAAAAAATCGATCAGTTGACCGAACTCGTCAGGGTTTAGGGCAACGGCCAGGGTGTTAATCGTAAAATCTCTGCGGTAAAGATCCATTTTAAGCGAGCTGAATTCGACTATGGGCAGCGCCGCCGGGTGCTGGTAATACTCAAACCGCGCCGAAGCAACGTCGACTGTCTGGGCGTTGGCAAAAACGAGCATGGCGGTACTGAACTTTTTGTGCACCTTGACCTTTACCTTGAATTTATCCGCATAAGCCCGGGCAAATTCAATAGCGTCGCCTTCAACGACTATGTCGAGGTCGAAATTGGGGCAGCGCAAAAGAAGGTCGCGGACAAACCCGCCAACCGCGTAGGCGCGGAAACCCATGCTTCCAGCCAGCAACCCGAACTCCTTTAGCATTTCTATCATGCTTCCGGGCAACTGTTCGCCAAGCACCGACTGGATATTTTTTCTCTTCGACCAGAAGGCAACGGTGGGATCATCCCCACGCAGAACTTCCTCGCTGTGGTCGCTTAGCATGAAATCAAGCAGATCCCGGCGGGTGATAACTCCAAGGAGTTTTCCGCCCTCAACCACGGGCAGAACACGCTGATGGAGCTCGACAAGGTAGGTCTGGATGTCTACGAGTCCGGCCTCCGGGCCAACCGAGGTTATATCGGTATTCATAAATTCGGCCACGGTCTGCCGGGTGAGGCCGTGAAAAAGGGCCTTTTCAAGGACCTGGCGCGTTATAAGCCCCACCAGCACACCCTTTTCCAATACCGGCATCGCGTTAATGTTGTAGCGCACCATGGTAAGGTGGGCCTCGCCAACTTCCACGGAGGGTTCGGTATAAATGGCCGGACTCGACATCAGGTTTTCCGCCGCGGGATAGGGAAGTATGTGCCTGCGCAGCGTTTCAATGAGCTTTTCTTCGGTCTGAACCAAAGTCAAATCCTTGATGCTGGCCGAGGCCGCGGTAGCGTGACCTCCGCCCCCGAAGACCGAAGCAATCGCTGCCACGTTTACCTCGGGAAGGCGGCTTCTGGCCACGAGATAGACCCGGTCGTCCATCCGCGCCAGGGCAAATACGACCTCCAGGCTCTCAATATCGCGAAGCTTATGGACCAAAACGGCGAAATCGCCGATGTAGCGGTCCACGGATACCGAGGTAAGGCAGACCTCCACGCCGTTAAAGTTATATTTTTTGGCCGAAAGGATCAGTTCGTTTAGAAGCCGGATCTGCTCGGCGGTAAGCTCCTGGGTCACCATATCGGAGACCACATTCAAATTGGCCCCGGAGCGCAGCAGAAAGGCTGCAGCCTCGAAGTCCTCGGCAGTCGTACTGCTGAAGGTAAAAGAGCCGGTATCTTCGAAGACCCCCAGGCTCATTATGGTTGCTTCCTCCGCGGAAACCTCCATGCCGCGCTCGCGCAAAAGCTCGGTAAAAAGCGTCACGGTTGACCCGACGTTTTTTACAACCGAAAAATCCGCCCTCACGTCGTCCTCTGCATCGGGGTGATGGTCGTAGACATGGACCTCCACGCCCGGCTTATTTAAAATATCGACAAACTTGCCGATTCGCGAAGACTGTCGGGTATCGACCAGGATAAGCCGGGTGACCTTCTCTATATCGATATCGCGAAGCCGCTTGAAACCGTAAATATAGACGGTGGACTTTATAAAGTATTCTCTAAGGGTGCGCTCCTGGGAGCCGGGAAAAACCAGCAGGGCTTCGGGATAGAGTTTTTTTGCCGCAATCATGGCTCCCATTGCGTCAAAGTCTGCGTTCAGGTGGGTGGTAATCACTTCCATGGCGTTAAGCACTCTTTAGCCGGTCGCAGCCGACACGGATTTTACGATAAAAACCAGACAATCATTTCTCATGGCCTTGGGTGATACCGCGCGTGTATCTCCTTAAGGCGTTCCCTGGCCACATGCGTATAGATCTGGGTAGTGGATATGTCGGCATGTCCGAGCATCATCTGGAGCGCTCTAAGATCGGCGCCGTTTTCCAGAAGGTGCGTTGCAAAGGAATGCCTTAGCATATGCGGGGTAATATTTACCGTGATCCCGGCCTTTATCGCGCCACTTTTTATAATCTTCCACACGCCCTGCCTGGTGAGCCCCTCCCCGCGAGCATTGAGAAAGACTTGCGCCGCGGAGCCGTTTTTTAGCAGCTCCAGGCGTCCCTTTCCCAGGTAATCTCTCAAGCAGTCGGCGGCAACTTCCCCCATGGGCACAAGGCGCTCTTTTTCTCCCTTGCCATGCACTGTTACGTAGCCGGGTTCAAGCGCCACCTGGTTTGTCCGCAGTTCGGAAAGCTCGCTCACCCTGAGACCGCACCCGTAGAGAAGTTCAAACATTGCCCGGTCTCTTTGGCCAAGGGGCTTCGAGGCATCCGGCCGGGAAAGCAGGGAATCGATCTGAGCGGCTGTAAGGGTTTTAGGCAACTGCGGCCCAAGCTTTGGGAAATAAACCAGGGAAGATGGATTTTCTTCTATCAACCCCTCTTTTCGCAAAAAGCCGAAAAACGTGCGCAAGGCGGCCAGCCTGCGGGCGCGGGAGCGCGGGGCAAAAGAGGTCCCCATGCTTTGAATATAGGCGCTTATGCTGCTCTGAGAAACTTCCTCCCAGGTGGAAAGGCCCAAAACCTTCAAATACTTTGTAAAGTGCGCCAAATCCAGGGAGTAGGCCGCGATCGTATTTTCGCTAAGCCCGCGCTCAACGGCAAGGCTGCTAAGAAAAAGGTCGATTTTGGTTTCCATTTTCACCCCCCCCAAAGAATGTCTTTGGATATACTTTCAACCAAACGGCAAGTAAAGAAACAACTTGCGGGAGAAAACCGGGGGTATGGGCCCTTTAACGGAAAGCCGCGAAAAAAAAGGCCATTCCATCCGGAAACCAAACCCCTGTTTCCGGATGGAATGAAGTTGATCACCTCTTAACGCTCGCCGCCCTTTGGGGTCTTATAGGTCTGGAAGTGATAGTCGACCAAAAGAGAGGTCTGAACGGCATCGGCTGTCTTCCTGGTCGATATGAGATCGATATTGTGGGTCTTGCCGGCCTCATCGGCAAAAGAGATGCGCGTGCCGTCGGCAAAGCCGCCCTTATGAAACCATACCTCCGGAGGAAGAAGCCAGGTCTTTCCGAAACGCTCTTCAAATTTTATGAAATCGAGGGCGTCTCTTGGAAATTGCAGGTACATGCAAAGCTCTTCCTTGGTCGCGGGACGCTTCAGAGCCGATTCAAGCTGAAGACGCCTGGCTTTAAAGTCCTCGTCGGCCAGGTCCTGCAAGCCGCCCTCCTCGGCCAGGATTTCCTCCCACTTTTTGCCGTCGGTCCTGCCGCTTTCGAGCACCTTTTGGTAAATCCATTCGGGCGGATTGGAGAACGGAAAAGGCCCGTAGCGGCCAAGAAGCAGCCGTTTGAGATCGTCTGAGGGCTTTTCGTAGCGGCCGTTTAGCACATTGCTCATAGCCGTGGACAAAAGGATCTGGCTGCCCGGGGTCACCACCCACATGTTACCCAGTTCCTTTCGAACCTGGATGATTTCGCTGAAAAGCTCGTGGGTGCGATCGAGCAGACCGGCATTCTCGACCTGCTCCATGGCAATTCTCAAAGCCCCTCCGGGAAGCTTATGCCTCTTAACGGTAGGGTCGAAGCCGTGAAAGGGGCCGGTAAATTTTTCATAGAGCCGCCTTTCGCGCCGCAGCACATCGGAGGCGTCCAGTAAGGGGGCGATGCTAAGGCCCGGGGTTTTAAAGCCGTAGTCATGAAGGTTTTGAATAGCCGTCAATGCCGGGGCCTGGGAGTAGCTTCCTCCAAAACCGTGATCGGAGACTTCGACAATTTTTACGCCTTCCTGGACAGCGGCCACCAACCGGGCGAGATCGTTTCCATCCGTGTTATGGCCATGGTAGGCTATAAGCAGCTCGGGAAACCTCTTTCGAATGCCCGAGACAAGAGAGGCGATACGCGCCGGTGAGCCAAGAGCCGAATGGTTTTTGATGCACAAGATGATGTTTTCGCCAAGAAGAGAGAGCACCTCCTCGACTTTCCTGGTATAGAAATCGTCTGTGTGCCCCTCCCCCGTGCTAAAGCAGAGGCACGGCATGAGAAGCTTTCCGGCTTCCTTTACCGCATTGGCCGCAACGACCAGATTGGGAATGTAGTTAAGAAAATCATACATTCTCCAAACGTCGATGTATTCTGAAAGAAGCCTCACGCTCATTTCCACTACGTTATCGGGGTAAGGCCGGTAGCCAAAAAGATTTTTACCCCTGCAAAGCCCCTGGATGAGCGTGTTGGGCATGGCCTTGCGAACCAGCCGGAGCTTTTCGAACGGGTTTATCTGTTTTTTTATCAGGTCCATGTGCTCGGTGGCGCCACCGAAAATTTCAAAGGCGAAATATCCCGTCGCGTCCCGGTAAGGGGCCACCTTCAGGGTCGTCTGAGGCATGATCCGGCACATGTAGTCCGACTGGGAAAGGTCCCGCTCGTTATTGGTGAGGAAAACCCCGGGCACTGCGCGCAGAAAATCCAGGATTTCGGCAGTCCTCATCTGTGGTGAAACTCTTTCTCGCTCAGCCATATCGTAAAGCTCCTAGAGGCTCAATCGGTTTTTAAGCAATCGCTTTCAGCTGTAAGGATTATATCCGCAGGCGTTAATTTCGGCCACAAGGCTGGCCAGTTTGCCAAGCGGGGGTACTTCCTCCTGGTAGTCGAGCAGCTTGGGGTGTGTCTCGATATAGGAGGTATCAAAATCCATGTTCATAAAATCCGGATCGGTTACGATCTGCTTGTAATAGGGGATCGTGGTCTTTACCCCCGCGATCAGGAAGCTGTCCAAAGATCTTCTCAAACGATCGACGGCTTCTTTCCAGGTAAAACCGTAGACGGTAAGTTTACACAGCATGGAATCATAGAAGCGCGGGATTTCATAGCCCTGGTAGACCGCGCCGTCCATTCGGGTCCCATGGCCGCCCGGCGACTGGTATATTTCGATCACGCCGGGATTGGGCATAAAATTGCACTTCGGGTCCTCGGCCGTAATCCGCAGCTCTATGGCCGCCCCCCTAAACGTTATGTCTTCCTGAGTGACCGAGAGGGTGCTTCCGGCCGCCACCAGGAGCTGTTCGCGCACGATGTCTATGCCCGTTATTACCTCAGTTACGGTATGCTCGACCTGGATCCTCGTATTTACCTCGAGAAAATAATAATTATCTTCCTGATCGAGCAGGAATTCAACCGTTCCAGCGCTTAAATAGTTGCAGGCGCGCGCGGCCCGCACCGCCGTCTGGCAAATTCTATCGGATAGATCTCCGGGCAGAAAGGCCGGGGCGATTTCTATCATCTTTTGATGCCGTCTTTGTATCGAGCAGTTCCTGGTCCCAAGGTGTATGACATTTCCGTGCCCATCGGCCAGCACCTGGACCTCGATATGCCTGGGATTGGTTAAACCCTTCTCAAGATAGACATCGCCGTTTCCGAAAGCCATTTTGGCCTCCGAGCGCCCGACTTCAATGTACCTTTCCAGTTCGCTCATATTCTGGGCGACCCGGATTCCGCGCCCCCCTCCTCCGGCAACCGCTTTGACCATGATCGGAAAACGGTGCTTTTCGGCAAAGGAGGTCGCCATGCGCTTTCCTTCCTCTCCGGGAGGTAAAACCGCCGTCCCGGGGATGGAGGGAATGCCGGCCTCGGCCATGACCCGTCGGGCAATGACCTTGCTGCCCATATCGATGATGACCTGGGGGGGAGGGCCGACAAAAACAAGACCCGCTTCGGTGCACTGCTTGGGAAAAGCCGGGTTTTCGGCAAGAAAACCGTACCCGGGGTGTATGGCTTCGGCCTGAGTCATCTGGGCGGCTTGGATTATGCGCTCGATATTTAGATAATCGCGTCTTGGACCGCTACCGATGCAGACGGCCTCGTCGGCTCGCATAATATGCATCGAAGTCTTGTCCGTTTCCTCGTAGACGGCCACGGTCTTGATTCCAAGCTCCTGGGCCGATCGCATGATGCGGATGGCGATCTCCCCCCTGTTTGCTACAAGCAGCTTTTTAAACATCGGATAGCTCTTTCGTTTCTGGTTTTCTTCAAGGGCCGGCCGCCGGATGTGCGACCAGCCGGTAAAGGAAAGAAAGGACCGGGCTGGAGCCCAAAGACAATGAGCCTGCGAAAAATCTCTTGGAGCGCCGCGGCTAGGAAGAGACCCCCGCGCGTTTGCCCATGCGGCGCGCGCGGCTTCTCTGGTGTGTGTTTTCTCTGCTCATCAGGCTGCAATTAAAAGGCTTTATTATCGCGTTTGCCTCCCATTTGGGCCTGTCGGCATCTCTTAACAATTCTTTTATGCTCGGCCAGCTCGTTTGGCTATAGAATTCACAGGAGCGCCCATCATTAAAAAATTCACAATGCTGTTCACTCACATATTTTTCGTATTTTTTGCAGTACTTGATTTTCATCGCGTTCTTCCCCCGCTCCCCCCCGGCAGGATCGGCTGCGGACCTCACAGCCAACTCCGTTTTTCCCGACACACTCTACCATGAGGCACATTACGTGCCTTCAAGCACCCCCTCAAATCTTCCCCGGTTTCAGGAAAAACAGATAAACCCTTATTTAGACCCAAACAGTATATGCGAAGGCAAACGGCAGGAAAAGCAAAAAGTAAACAGCCCCAAACTATTGCAGGTGGCCGGTCACTACCCCTTGCAACCGGTTTTTTGAGTCTTTATATCTGCAAAAATGTCCTCGCGTCGTGCCTAACGGTTGCTGCAAGCCTTTGACGATGGCGAACGCATTTTTGCTTTGCATCGAAAAGCCAAACCAGTTATAAGAAAAACCTCCTGCAGGCCAGTAGCTCTAACGGCTAGAGCATCGGACTCCAAATCCGAGGGTTGGGGGTTCGAATCCCTCCTGGCCTGCCAGGTAAATCAAGGACTTAGCGGGATCGCCGTTAGGTCTTTTTTATTTTCTGCGCAGGATTCCGGTCTTGTCGAGCGGGTTCATCACACCAGCTCTGTCCCGGAAAACTGGATTATCCATCCAATTGAGTTACGCGACCGCCTTATACCTCTTGGGCTTAGGGATAGGGTCGCCATGCTCGCGTGCAACCTGAAGCCATAGTTCCATGGCGCTCTTTAGCTCCTTGAGAGCCTCCTCCCGCGTTTCCCCCCAGGCGGAACAGCCCTCGAGTTCATCTGCCACAGCAATGTACGCTTGATCTTCTTCGCTCCAGAATATCGTAACCGTGTATCGGTCCATGTCATCTACTCCGCAAATCTAAAGACGCTATAAGCCTTATTGCCTGTTTCACCTGGTACGCCTTGGCTTTCCCCGAGCGCTCCGGCTGAAAGTTCAATTTAGCCTTTTGCACCGGATGCCTAAAAATGTGGTGACTCCCTGCTATACGCTCCAGTACGAAGCCAAAGTCATGCAGCCACGATACGATATCGCTAAAATCGACATCGGCGGGATTGTTGATTATTCTTTCATGTCTTTTTTCTCGCTGCGTCATGCCTTGGCCTCTCGTCACTTCACGGTCTGCAAAACCTGCCCTCGCTTCGATGTGAGAAGTTCGCCGGATATACGCGCCACTACGACTTCCCGTGCAATGGTCGAGTTATCGACTACGCGACCTGTGCGTTTACCCTTCACCTGAATTTGAACACAGTACTTCCTGATCCCGCCCAAAAGCCTTACTGCGACTTGAGAACTTCTTAGCCTCCAGGGTATTACTCGTGTAGCAATTCGAGTAGTAAATTTGAATTGCCCTGGCCGCTGCCCCTGAGCATTTCCTGTCCCCGGATGCAGAAAAGGCCGTCAAAAACCATCTTGCAAGGTAACGCCAATATTACCCAAAAAGCTTTGCTCAGTAAAGGTTTGTCTCCTTCGTCCCTCTATCCAACTAACGGCCAAATTCCTGCTTAAAAACTGCTCTCGGGGCGCCTGTTTTTTTGGGGGGGAAGGGTGGGCAAAAGCGCCGGCGTTGCCACCAATGATCTGAGGGTACGGCATATCTTCGGTAATTAATGACGGTCTTAAGGGTATGACGGTCTAATTAACCGCGGGCCTGCATGGCACCTCGCTCATTTATGCCTTAGCGGCTGGTTTTGCCCTCGCCTTCCGGTTCCTTGCCGTGGATGTCTATATCTTTATTCAAGGCTGGATCAGGAAATCAGGAAATCAAAATTTTTCAAGGAATCTTCCGCTATTACACCCAACCTCGATATCGCCGCGGCGCTAAAGAGCCGAAAGGTTCCAATCGCTTTTACGCAAAGCAGATCGCCCTCTTTATACAAAAGGCCCTCGACCTTCGCCTCGCGTTTTCCCCGGGCTTCCAGCACGCGTCCCTCCACGCGGATTTGTTCGCCGATCTTAACGGGCTTTTGATATTCGAGCGTCATCGAATTGGTTAGGGCAAATTTTTTTAAAAAATGAATGGCCGCCCAGCCCATCGTTTCATCCAGGATCGTTGCCAGAACGCCCCCATGGACAAGGTTATCCCAGCCGCAGAGGTGGCCCGGCACGCTCATCCACGAAAAAAGCGCCCCGTCGCCGCAATAGAATTTCATCCTGAGACCATGGGGGTTTACGGGACTGCATCCAAAGCATCCGTGAGTCCCGCTGTTTGGTAAAACTTTAAAATGGGAGGGAATTTCAGGTTGTTGCTCCAAGCAAATATCTCCTTTAAAAAAGGCTGGAAATCGCGGCCAAATTTTATCGTTCCTTAAAGATACGTATCAGAGGGCAAGTTCAATACCTCCTGCTGCCCCCCGTAGGTCTAGCGTCGGTCTTTGCCCCGCAAGGCGCACGCGGGATAAAGACATGCCTCTAACCTCCCTCGGCTCTGTTTTTCAAAAGGAATCTGCCAACGAGGCCGATTCGTTCCAAAAAGGGCCTTGCCAGTTCCGGAATGAAATGAGCGCAGAAAAGCACGAAAATTATTCCAAAGCCAAGTCCGCTCAAAACGATTTCCGAAAGGGCGGATAGATAAGGCCAAACAAGCGGATCGAAGGGACTGACCTTTAACGCGGCCCAGGCAGGAAGAAGCGCCGCGCAGCTCACAAGCAAAATTTTCCCCGTTCCCGCCGTTAGCCCGCAAAAGGCCTCGCCCCCCCATTTTATCCTCCACCAGAGCCCCATGGCGGCGGTATATAAAAAAAGAGCCGACACGCTGGCCCACGCCACGCCCACCGCGCCGGTATAGACGGCCAAAAAATAAAATAACGGAATTACGAGCACGGTTACTATACTGCCAAGAACCGCAGGAGTGAGAGTATCGAGCTTTGCGTAAAAAGCCCTGCCCAACACCTGCTGGAACCCCCAGCAGGGAACGCACAGGAGCAGCACTTGCAGCACCCGGGCCGTTATCGTCGTATCTGAAACGCCAAACCTGCCCTGCTGAAAGATCAACCGAATCGTTGGATCGGCAACCAGAATCATCCATGCGCAGATGGGCACAAGAAGGGTCATTACGTTTTGCAGGGCCGATTTTATCGTGCGATACAACCTTTGGAGGTCGCCTTTTACGTAAAGGTCGGCCATGAAAGGAAAGGACGCCATGCCGGCGGCCTGCGCCACCACGCTTACCGGAACCATCATGATACGCCGCGCGTAGCTTAGCCGGCTTACCGCTCCGGCCTCTGCAAAAGAGCCGAAGATCCGCATGAACTGCTGGTCCAAAACCGTTATGGATTGGCCCAGCATGAGAGGAAGGGCCACGAAGAAGTATTTCTTAAGCCCAGGATGAAAAAACGACCACCTGAAACTAAAGCCTCCTCCGTACTTTACCGCCAGGAAAGGAAGCAGAAGGTTTCCAACGAAGGCCCCCGCAAGGACTCCCCAGCAAAACCCCTCCATTCCCCTGGCCCGCAGCACAACGCCTCCGGCTATAATGAAAAAATTATAGACAACCGAGACCAGGGCGGGGACGAAGAACTGTTTGCGCATGAAAAGGATCCCGGTAAAGCACGATCCGCAGAGAAAAAATATTTGGGCCGGGAGGATGATGCGAAGAAAAAAAGCAAGACGGGCAAGGGGTTGGGGCCCAAGCCCGGGTGCGGCCAGGCGGGCGAGAGTAGCGGCTGAAAAGAAGGCAATGACGGTAAGAACGCAAATCGAAGCCGTTACCCACAGAAATACGCTTGAAAAAAACCTCCAGCCCTCTTCTTCGTCTTCTTCGAAATAGCGGGTAAGAAAAGGGATGAGGGTTATCGAAAAATAGCCTCCGGCAAGCATATAGTTAATAATATCGGGTATAACGAAGGCCGCGAAGTAGAGATCGGATTCGCGGGTGGCCCCGAACATAACGGAGATGAGCTTGTCGCGGAAAAGCCCCATGAAACGGGAAAGCAGTATGCCTCCGCCTACGATAACCGCTGCCAGCCCCATGTGCTGGCGTGTCTTCCAAAATGCCATAGACCGCTTTCGTTATGCGAGCCGAGTTTGGATGTGGGCTATTGAGCCTTTAACCTCACAGCATACTAAACGCATTGCGCGGAAACCAGCAAATAGTTGAAAACTGTAGCGAGCAAATAAAATGTCCGCACTTGTAGCACGTGAATTGTCCGGTTTAGATAGGCCTCCGAA
>JBMFHI010000006.1:0-3582 GCA_049976905.1 Syntrophobacteraceae bacterium
AAAATGTTGCGGGAGCTTTTGAGCAAGTTCGGGAGCGTCCCTGCGGAGTGCAGCGGACCGGATAGGAAAGGAGAAAAATGATGAAGCTTGAGGGCAAAGTGGCCATCGTTACGGGGGGGGCCCGCGGAAACGGTTTTGCCGCAGCCAGATGTTTGGCTCAGGAAGGCGCGGACATAGCCATTGCCGACATATGCCGTGACGTTTATACCGCTCCCTACCCGCTATCCACCAGGGAAACAATGGACGGGGCGGTGAAGGAACTGACTCAAATGGGCCGTAAGGCCATCGGCATCGAGTGCGACATTCGCAAATCGGCTGAGGTCCAAGCGATGGTAAAGAAGGTCCTGGATACCTTCGGAAAAGTCGACATCCTTGTTAACAATGCCGGGATCGCAGGTCTGGAAGCACTGGTGGATATGTCCGAAGAGTCCTGGGACGACATGCTCGACATCCATCTCAAAGGGACCTTCCTTTGCTGCAAGTATGTGGTTCCCCACATGATTGAGCAACACAGCGGCAAAGTTGTAAATATCTCCTCGGTTGGCGGCCTTCGCGGGTTTGGGATGGGCTCGCACTACTGCGCGGCCAAGCACGGGATCATCGGCCTGACCAAATCGCTTGCAATGGAGACCGCCGATCACAACGTCAATGTCAACGCCGTTTGTCCGGGTACGGTTTGGACCGACATGATGGCGGGTTTGGCCGGTAGTTTCGGTATGGAGACCGCCGAGGCCAAGGAAAATTTTTTCGCGGGACATCTTTTCAAGGACAGGGAGATTTGCCCCGAGGATATTGGCCGTGCAGTGCTGTGGCTTTCCACCGAAGATTCAAAGTGCATCACCGGCGGACAAATCGCCGTCGATTGCGGTTGGACCGCGCGTGCTGCCTGACCATCCGGATGGAACCGCTCCGCAGGGACATTCGGCTGCAAAACGTTAGGGGGCTTTTCGTTGGCGGCGGAGTAACAGTGTAAGTTTTCAAAGAAAACACAGTAAAGGAGAATCAGCAAAATGGGAAAAGAAACCAGAAATGAAGCGGTAATCGAGAAGGACCAGGATTGCGCAAGACCGTCCATCCTCGAAGAGGTGGTTATCGAAGAACTCGACGTGGATGGTATTTGCGGTATTTACTAGAAGGGAAAAATCTGTTCCGGCCCCTGTCCAGGCTGGGCTAGGGGCCGAAACGGCAAAGGGTATATCAATGGAAACAGGCAAAGCTGTTTTTCCGGAAATCAGGAGACGTTACACTGAAGGTTGTGCATTTCGACTCGTCGACGGGGTTGAAGTTCGCCGCGAAAAATTCGGACTTCTTTTCTACAATTACAAAGGACCGAAAATTTACTTCGTTCCTTCATGGGGCCTGATCGGAGATGATTTCTTCGATGGCGAAAAAACAATCGGTCAATTGGCCGACGCCCTGGCAAAAGAGCACAGTCTGCCAATAAAGACAATGCTCGATCACCTCGACTCAGTACTTAACTCGCTTGAAAGCAAAGGGTTAATCAATGGGCAACCGCTATGTTGAAATGGGCCTCATGGCTCCGGTGAACGTTACCTGGGAGGTGACTTACGGTTGCAATCTTTCGTGTGTCCACTGCCTTTCGGATTCCGGCACAAAGAGGCAGGGCGAACTTACGACTGAAGAATGCATCCGGGTCATCGACGATCTTTCGGCCGCAAAGGTCTTCCAGTTGAATATTGGTGGAGGGGAACCGTTTACACGTCCAGACTTTCTGGATCTTATGGATTATGCCCACCAGAAGGGGATCGTGACGTGCATCAGCACAAACGGAACTCTAATAGATGAAGAAGTGGCCCGCAGACTCGATCACAAGCTGGTCTATATCCAGGTGAGCCTCGACGGCGCCACTGCCGAGTCAAACGATGCCATCCGTGGAAAGGGAAGCTACGGAAAAGTTCTCAAGGCCTTAGAGCACCTGAGAAAAAGAGATTTGGAGGTCAGCATCAATACGGTGCTGACAAAGTTAAGCTTCCCCGAGCTCGATAAACTGACTCAACTGTCGCTCATGTTCGGGGCAAAGTCCCGTGTTTCCAGGTTCCGCCCATCCGGTCGGGGCAAAGAGGCCTGGTCGCTGCTAAACGTTACAAGAGAACAAATGGTTGAATTTTCGGACTGGTTGGGTCGGCATCTGGATGTCTCGACCGGAGATTCGTTTTTTTCGGTAAAGACCGAAGAACGAAGGGCCCTTGGACTCAACATGTGCGGGGCCTGTAAACTGACGTGCTGCATCTCGCCCTCCGGGGGGCTCTATCCCTGCGCATTCCTGCAGGAGCCTGAATTCATGGCGGGAAAATTTCCCGGGAATTCGCTTTCGTCCCTGTGGGAGAGTTCGCCCGTTTTTCGATCTTTTCGGCAGTTGGAGATAAAATCTTGTGAAAGCTGCCAAAGGTTCGATCTCTGCCATGGAGGGTGTCCCGCCATCGCCTATCACACGCAAAGAAAGCTCGGAATACCCGATCCCGGATGCCTGGCCAATTGCGTAAGTGTGAAGTCCAATGCCTTGGACATCGGCGTTGACTTCGGATTTGGCCTCACCAATTTGTAAGTGTCGGCGGGGCTTGAGTGAACTTTATAGATTTCCGAATGGTCGAACAGATCGGTTCTCGAGGATGGCGCGATGGTGGAGAAACGGACGGCCGAGAAATTTCCAGGCACTTTCAAACTGGTTCCCGGAGTCCGTTTGATCGAAGGCGAGACGGGAGGAGTAATCCTGCGTCTTTCCCCTCTGAAAGCAGTCAGGGTAAACGGGGCCGCTTTCGAAATTCTGAAAAAATGTGAATCGGGTTTTTCCCCTGAGAATGTGGGTTCTTGGGCAAGTACAAACACCCCGGATCCAACGCTTATGTTTCTGGATGCGATGTGTTCGGCTCAAGTGCTTCGGTGGACGCCTTCCAGACAAACGGCTCAGCCTCTGGTCAGCATTATCGTTCCCGTATATAACCGTGCGGAGGAGGTTGGCGAATGTCTCGAATCCATTCTTGCCCTGAACTACCCGCCGGAGCGCCGGGAGATCATCGTAGTCGACGACGCTTCAACCGATACTACAACCGATGTGGTGCGCTCCTACGGAAATGAGATAAAACTGCTCCTTCAGGAGAAAAACCTTGGCCAGTCGGCGGCTCGTAACGCCGGGATTTCGTTTGCGGCAGGCGATATCCTCGCATTTATAGACAGCGACTGTATAGCTCACCGAAACTGGCTCTACGATCTCACCGCGTATTTTGAGGATCCTCGCATCGCGCTGGTGGGCGGAATTGTGGGCTCCTATTTTCGCGAGTCGTGGCTGGATCGCTACGAGCAAGCAAGATCGCCCCTTAATATGGGCAACCAGATGTTCATCTGCACTTCCTTCGATTCCGACTTCTACGTGCCGACATGCAATATGCTGGTAAGGAAGAGTGCCTCCCTTGAGGCCGCAGGATTTGATGAATCGCTTCGAGTGGGCGAGGACGTCGATCTTTGCTGGAAACTCAAAAAACTTGGCCACCGCCTTGTCTACGTGCCGGAAGGGCATGTCTCGCACAAACATCGGAACCGGTTTTGGCCGGCCTTTAAGCGCCG
>JBMFHI010000006.1:3592-64145 GCA_049976905.1 Syntrophobacteraceae bacterium
TGATTACGGGACATCGGAACCGGTCCTCTACGACCGGCACCGGGAAGCTAAGAAACGCTTTCCTTGCCAACCGTCCGCACTTGTCTTCCTTGGTTCCTGCTGTGCCGGGCTGGTTACCAAACCCTTTTTCTTTTCCATTTTTTCAATCGCCGTTGCAGCGGCATCGGTTCTTCGCAACAGGACCGCAATCAGGAAAAGGACCGATGTTGCCTTGGGCCTTTTTGAGATCATAAACGCCACACTCAAGAATTACCAGGCGACGGGATATCATCTAAGCCTCTATTTCGTGCGCTATTACCTCTTATTAGCTATTCCGCTTGCGCTTATTTTCCCTCCTGCAGCCCCGCTTTTGCTGACGCTGGTGGTTTTTCCCATTACGGTGGAGTATTTCAAACTCCGCCCCCGTCTCTCATGGCCTCTCTTTATACTTTACTTCGCGGCAGAGCAAATATTCTATCAGGCTGGAGTTTTCTCAATGTGTTTTCAAATACGGAGCTTCAGATGTTACCGGTTGAGCTTCGCAAGCCGGAAGAAGCAAAACCAGGGTAAAGCGTCGGGCTTTTTATCGTCGGCTCTAAGCCTTCCGTCCTCCCTTCGGGTCTTCCGGAGGCAACGGCAATGAGGACATTCATGGCTGGGGATATTGTGGGTAAGTGGGCGGAGCTAAAAGAAATACTCGAACATATGGAAGGCGTGGCCGTAGCCTTTTCAGGCGGTGTCGACAGCACTTTGCTTTTACGGGTTGCAAGAGAAACGCTCGGTGACAGGGTGCTGGCTGTCACGGCCTCCTCGGCAACCACACCCCGCTACGAGATGGAGGACGCCAGGAGGTTTGCCGCGGAATTCAACGTAGATCACCTCGTAATTGAATCCGAGGAACTGAAAAACCCGGAATTCGTAAGAAATCCAGTCGATAAGTGCTACATATGCAAAAAAAGCCGTTTTTCAGCTATTTGCGCTATTGCTAAGACTTATGGGCTGGCATGGGTGGCTGACGGATCCAACGTGGATGACCAGGGGGATTTTCGCCCGGGCATGAAGGCAGTCCGTGAACTCGGAGTTAGAAGTCCTCTTTTGGAGGCAGGTTTTTCCAAGGCGGATATAAGAGCATTATCCAGGGAACTCGGACTTGCGACCTGGGACAAGCCTCCCTATGCCTGCCTGGCTACCCGCATACCTTACGGGAACCCGATTAGCGCCGAAAAACTCAGGCAAATCGATGCCTGCGAAGATTATATACGGGCTATGTCGATCAGCAGACAGGTGCGTGTCAGGCATTACGGCGATACGGCGCGCATTGAACTGGCCCCGGAAGATATAACCAAGCTGCTCGAAAATAAGATGCGCGCGCGCGTGATTGATTTTTTCAAAAATCTCGGATTCAAGTTCGTGACGCTGGATCTGGAGGGATATCGTATGGGCAGCCTGAACGGGGAAGCATCGTGAAGCGGATGTCAACGGAGTCCGTTTAAAATTCCCGCTTCAATTCGCGCCACCAACTTAGGAAAGGTTTCAAACCATGGACCAAAAGCATCTCAGAAACATGCTGGAGATGGTTCAAAACGGCCGGATGGACCTCGATGCGGCCATGCTCCAGTTGAAGAAGCTCCCCTTCGAAGATTTGGGCTACGCAAAAATCGATAATCACAGATGTGTGCGCACCGGGGTACCGGAGGTGATATTTTGCCAGGGCAAAACCATCGAGCAGATCAAGGGGATCGTGGAAAGGATTTCACAGAATCATACCAATGTTCTGGCCACGCGCGCGGGACGCGAGGTCTTTGACGCGGTCCGCGAGGTGAGCGAGTCCTGTGAATACTTCGAAGCGGCCCGAATCGTCGTAATCCGCCCCGAGCCAGTCGAAAAGATCGGCAATGTCGTGGTGGTGAGCGCGGGCACATCGGATATTCCCGTCGCGGAAGAAGCCGCGATCACGGCCGAAGTGTTGGGCAACAAGGTCAAACGGATCTTTGATGTGGGCGTCGCCGGAATTCACCGTCTGCTCAATGTCTGTAACGACTTGTTTGAAGCCAATGTGGCGGTGGTTGTGGCGGGGATGGAAGGGGCTCTGGCCAGCGTGGTCGGAGGCCTTGTTTCCTGTCCGGTGATCGGAGTTCCCACCAGTGTGGGATACGGCGCGAGTTTCGGTGGCGTGGCGGCTTTGCTCAGCATGCTCAACAGTTGCGCCTCCGGGGTTTCGGTGGTCAATATCGACAATGGCTTTGGCGCGGGGTATCAGGCCGGACTCATCAATAAACAGGTATTAAGGCATGATTTAAATAGCTTGCAGGCGGTAACTGAGTCGTTTGCATGCATGGGAGCAAACAAATGAAAATCGCCTATTTCGACTGTTTTTCAGGGGCCAGCGGAGACATGATCCTTGGCGCCCTTATGGATGCGGGGCTCAGTGTCGACCGGCTGATGGAGGAACTCTCAAAGCTTGGGCTTTCCCATTTCGAAGTGAGAGCGGAAAAGGTCATAAAAAAAGGCATCGGCGGAAGCCGGGCCATCGTGGAAATAGACGACCATCACCATCATCACCATCACCGGCACCTTGAACATATAGAGGAAATCATCGGGACAAGTGGCCTGGATGAGGGCGTAAAGCAAAAAAGCCTTGCAATCTTCAGACGGCTTGCGGAAGCCGAAGCCAAGGTTCATCAAACAACGGTGGATCACATCCATTTCCATGAAGTGGGAGCAATGGATGCGATCATCGACGTGGTTGGCGGCGTTGCCGGACTTGCCGCAATGGAGATCGAAAGGATATACTGCTCGCCGTTGCATGTGGGTAGCGGGACTGTCGAGTGCGCGCACGGGATACTACCCGTTCCGGCCCCGGCAACAGCCGAGTTGATCAAGGGCAAGCCTTTCTATTCCACGGGCGTTCTGGGCGAACTGCTTACGCCCACGGGAGCGGCGATTCTGACGACGCTTTCTTCGGATTTCGGTCCGTTTCCCGCGATGACCATGGAGCAGATCGGGTATGGGGCTGGAACATCCGAGCCGGATATACCGAATTTGCTTCGCGTATTTATCGGGGAGGCCGGCGAAGATCTACAGGACTACGAGAAGGAACAGATTGTGGTCCTGGAGACCAATATAGACGATATGAACCCTCAACTATACGATTATCTCATCTCCAGAGCACTGGAAATGGGGGCGCTAGACATTTACCTGAGCCCGGTTCAGATGAAGAAAAACCGGCCCGGAACTCTTGTCACTCTGACCTGTCAGCCGCAGTTGATGCATCGTTTTACCGAGTTTATCCTTCGCGAGACGACTTCTATCGGACTCAGGTGGAGAGTGGACAACCGGATCAAGGCCCGCAGAACAATTCGCGAAATCCAGACGCAGTATGGGCCGGTAAAGGGTAAAGTTGCCCAAACCAATAACGGGATAATAAATGTTTCTCCGGAATATGAAGACTGCAAGAGAATCGCCTTCGAAAAGAATGTCCCTCTAAAGGAGGTGATGCATGCCGCAACTGTTGCAGTCCGGTCCATTTCGTAGCAAGTCCCCGACAGCGGATTGGTTTTGTCGATCAAAACAGTCGGTGATAGACTTACGGCAATTCACGTAGAAATGCGGCGCGGCCAAAATGTTCGAACCTTTTAGTTAAGAAGATAATCTTGAAATGTTCAAAGCCAAAACGATAACCGTCAAAGGAAATTTTTCTCTTGAAACGGGCCGGCAAATGGGAAAGAGCCTGGTAGAAGCCCTGGGGGATAAACCTGGGGCGGCATGGCTTTTTACATCTCCCGGGAAGGGGCTCCGTGAGCTGCTTTCCGGAATTGCAGACACGGTCGGCACGGAAAATATCATTGGTTGCACAACCGATGGAGAGATTTCCTGCGACGGTTTTGGAAGCGGCTCCGCAGTGCTTGGAGGAATTGTCACTGACAGGATCGTGTTTCATATTGCCTCGGCAAAAGGGGTTGGCAGCGACAGCGAAGCTGCGGGAAAAAAGCTCGCCGAGAGCCTGCCGCGTTCCGTGCAGTACGTACAGGCGTTTTCCGACGGACTGACCGGGGACGGATGCGGGATCCTGCGTGGAATGATGTCGCTGCTCGGAGAACAAATCCCGATTTGCGGGGGAGCCGCCGCAGACGGGGTCAGATTTGAGGAAACGTGGCAATTTTTCGGCAGGGAGCTCTTGTCGGATTCGGTTGTGGGAATAGGCTTTACAGGTGACATCAAGGTTGGAGCCGGGGTGCAGAGCGG
Organism: Syntrophobacteraceae bacterium; assembly: GCA_049976905.1. Lineage (GTDB taxonomy): Bacteria > Desulfobacterota > Syntrophobacteria > Syntrophobacterales > Syntrophobacteraceae > SbD1. Next base: position 7,817 of record JBMFHI010000006.1, read on the forward strand.
ATGGTCTCCGATCGGCATCGCGAGAAAGGTTACACGCTCTCGAAAGCAGATCGTCTACGAGCTCGATGGCCTGCCTGCTCTGGAAGTCTACAGCCGGTTGTTTGGAAAGCATGCCGAGAATCTGCCCATGGTGGGAATCGAATATCCGTTGGGCCTTGTAGATTGTTCAGAGGTCCTCGACGACCCGAACTATAATATTGTCTTACGCGCATCTGTTTCGATCAATGAAAAAGACGGGTCCATAAGATTCGCCGGTGAAATCCCCGAAGGCGCGATGGTGCGGCTTACGTGCGGCGACCTCAAATGCACCCTGGAGGCCGCTGGCAGGGCAGCCGAAATGGCCCTGCTCGACCTGGGAAATTACAGTCCCGCCATGGTTTTCTTTTTTTCCTGTATGGCGCGCAGAACCCTTCTTGGCAGACGCACCGAGGAGGAGGTCGAAAAGGTTCGGCTCATGGTCGGACCGGATGTGCCCATTCTGGGCTTCTATTCCTACGGGGAGTTCTGTCCCGCCAAACGCGGCAGACCCAGTTTACTTCACAACGAAACGGCCACCGTATCCATTTTGGGATTCGATTGATGTCTCTTAAACGCTCACGCAGACGGCTCGTCGACATAGATGAAATGTTGGTGGCTTCCGAGCGGAAGACAGATATCCTGACCAATCTTCTGAAAGAGGCCAGCGCTGAATTCGAACGTTCGCTCGAAATTATCACGGAATCGGAAGCGAACTTTAGAGCCATTTTCGAAAACGCGCCTGAAGGTATCATGGTCCTGGATAGGACCAACCGCAGAATTCTTGACTGCAATCCCTTCATGGAGGACTGGCTCGGATACACCCGTGCCGAATTCCTCTCGATGCGCTACGACGACATATTGGAACTCGGCGTCACCAACGTCGATGACAATATTCAAAAAATAAAACAAAATGGAATGATAATGCCCCTCGACCGGCGTCTCATCAAAAAGGACAGCGCCGTGGTCGATGCCGCGATAACGGGCACAACCATGAAGTACCGCGGCCAGACGAGCATCGTGGTCCTGGCGCGGGACGTTTCCGAACGTAAAAGGGCCGAGAATGCGCTGTTGGAGAGTGAACAGCGTTTCCGTGACATCGCTACCCACGTTCCCGACTGGATCTGGGAGGTCAACCGGGAGTGGAAATATACCTACAGCAGTGTGGGAGTGGAAAAGATCCTTGGCTTCCGTGCCGATGAAATGATCGGAAAACCCATTTGGGAAAGAATGCCCAAAGAGGACAAAAAGGGGCTGGTAAAAGTGCTGGCCGTCGTGCGGAAGCGTCCGTTCGCCTTCAAGCTCTACGAGAGCCGGAGGCGGCATCGCGATAGTCATCTGGTGTGTCTGGAATCCAGTGGGGTTCCTTTGTTAGACGAGTCGGGCAACTTGATCGGCTACCGGGGGATCCACCGCGACGTCACCGAGCGCAAACAGCTCGAAGAGTTTTCAAGATACAAGGAGCTTTTTGAAAGCGTCAGCGACCCGGTATTCATTTCAGATTCCAGGGGCAAATTCCTCGAGGTCAACGACGTAGCCGTAAAGCGGTTGGGCTACCCGAGGGAAGAAATACTGGAGATGAAACTCAAGTCTCTGGTTCCCGAGAGCCAGCGCGGCAGAGTGGTCCAATCCGGCGAGAAGATAAAAATCGGGGAAAGCATTCAATTCGAATTGGAAATGCGAAACTGCACAGGGGATACTATTCCTTTCGAATTCCACACAAGACCTATAATTTACAAGGGACAGCCGGCGGTATTGAGCGTGGGGCGCGATCTCAGCACCCGCAAGCAACTCGAACAGATCATGGTCATGACCGAGCGTCTTTCAGCGGTCGGCGAAATGGCGAGCGGGGTTGCCCACAATTTCAATAATCTTTTGCAAATGATCCTTGGCGCTGCGGACGCGGCTGCCGAAAAGCTCGCTTCGGGCAATGTGAGGGCCGCGGCGGAGGCAATCGGCAAGATCCAGGAAACCTCACTGCGGGCAGCCGAAGTCGTAAGGCGCATAAAAGATTTTACTCATTTTCGTAAAGATGACGCCTCGCGACAGGAGACATCCTTCGATCTATGCAAGCTTTTGGAGGATGCCCTGCAACTGACGCAACCTCTTTGGAAGGACCTGCCCGATTCGAGAAAGTATGAGGTCCGTCTGATCAAGGCCGATCAATGTTATGCCATCGGCAAGCCCTCAGAAATATATGAAGTCATAGTGAATCTGATAAAGAACGCTCTCGAGGCGATGCCGTGGGGAGGAACCCTGACCATTTCAGTCAAATCGCTTGCCGACAGGATCTATTGCCGGATTTCCGACACCGGCCACGGTATTTCGGATGAAGATCTGCAGCGGCTCTTTGAACCGTTCTTCACAACAAAGGGTTTAAAGAGCAGCGGTCTGGGTCTTTCTTCGAGCTATGGGATCGTCAAGCGGCACCAGGGGGAAATACTGGTTGAGAGCCAGGTGGGAAGCGGGACGACTTTCACTGTCATTCTTCCACACGCGGAGGCGCCTCTCATTGAGAAAGCAATCCCCGCGGAGCACTGGGAAGCCAAAAAGATCAGATTTCTCATGATAGATGACGAAGTCAATATCCTGAAAGCCATGGAGATGTTCTTCGAAGACAATGAGGTCGAACTGGTCACCTGCCGGACGGCCAGCGATGGCCTGGAATCATTCAAGCAGGGGTGTTTCGACGTGATCTTATGCGACCTTGGCATGGACGATGTCAATGGATGGGAGTTCGGAAAGCAGATCAAAGCCTACTGTTTGGAGAAGGGAATTCCGAAGGTTCCCTTCCTGCTCTATACGGGATGGGACAGGCGGTTCGACCCGGCCAAGATCGAAGAGAGCGGTGTAAATCGTGTGGTCGTAAAGCCCGTGCCATGCAACAAGCTATTGGATATTCTCCACGAAGTGATGAGTGAAGGCACTTCGCCCGACTCCCGAGGCTGATTCGGGTCCGCATGGCGTAACCAACAAGCATTGCTATTCCTCGTCGAAATTACAACCCGTGCTTCGCGCAATATCAGGGCTTGGAGCCTTCCCTGTGTCGGCGCGCACCCTGTGTCGGGGTGACTGACCTTTGCGCCACTTCGATTAGCGAGCGAAGTGCTTTATTGACGGCTTCCTCGGTTGGAAATGCCTTTGCGACATCCGGGCTGAGCAGCACCAGGTTAGTCCCTTCGCGATAAGCCTCCAGATACCTGCCCCGAACACCCGGCCCCAAGTCTTCACGGCGATACTCCGGGCGCAGTTCGTCAATATCAACCTTCTTCATAAATCATCCTTTCCTGACGGCTTAAAGGCCGCGCGCTGATTATCCTGGTCAACATACCAAGCGAAGTGTGTGAAACTACCAGGAGGCGCTCCAGTTTGGAGAGGCCAAACGTAAGGTAACGGTCTTCGTCGAAGGAATGGTCCGGATCGGCGAAAGTTATGGTCAGAGGATCGGCAAAGATCGTTGACGCCTCTTCAAATGTAATCCCGTGTGTACGCTTGTTCTTAACCGCCTTTTCCGGATCCCATTCAAATTGCATTTTGTACCTTGCCTATAAGATAACTCTCAAAGATGCTCTCTTTTTGCCAAAAATATGTGCCATTATTTCGCGCCCAAAAGTAAATTGGACATTTTCATTGTAGCACAACATTTGGCATACATCGTTTTTCCCTTAATCTTGCCCCGTTGCTACTCGCGGGCCGATTCTCACAGCAGAGTGGCCGGACCAAAAAAGAGAGTGCGGAGCATGGTTTTTCATCTTCGGAGAAAGTGCTTACTTTTGAAGGAGGTTTGAGAACTTTAAGCTCTCGGGAGGAAAAAATGAATACGGACAAGGACGCCTCAGACGAAATGATCAAGCGTTTGCAACTCTCACTCGACAGTATATTTCAAAGAGCCGAGGAATTGAATGCCTCCTTTGAAAACAGCCCAAAACCGCGTCAGAAAAAAATAGTCGAGATATTATCCAAACACGGCCTGCCCGCATGCGTGGGACCGTATCTTTGATACCTATTCCAGAATAAGCGCCTCCGGAGGAGATATCGAGCAGTTCAGCCGCGTAATGGTCGAAAAGCTCTCCTCCTACCTTCAAGAAGAACCCTCCAGGGTAGAGGTTCGATTCAGGCAGGCGATCTCGGATTACATTGAATGCGGAAGCCGGGACCCGGTGGCAGGCGGGCAGGGCCCCTCACGGCCTGACGAAAGTGGACTCTCTCCTGGTGCCGGAGATACTTAGCAGGGTGCTGGAAAAGTATTGAGTTTACCACTTTACAGTAAGAAGCTAGTGTTTACGTCCCGTAAATTCGCTGATATTTTCAACTGTGTTGGTGGGCAGATAGAGCTATGCCCACCCTTTCGGTCGATATTTGTTAAGGGACGTCAATAGACGAACCATACCGAATGTCGTCTTCCGGTCCCCACCGACAACCACTCTTGCGCATTCACCCGAGCGCAAAAAACGTTGCCTTTGGGGCCGCTCATTGCTTTGAAAAATTAACAGTGAGAGCGAGGCCCTTCTACCAGCGCCGCCAGTTTCCGTGCGCTGTACCTGGCCATTTCGTTTTGGTCAGCCTCGGAAAACCCGAACGTCTGCGCCGTACCCGCGGGATCGGCAAGGAATTGTTTTCGAAACGTCTCGTCCATTATGGCCTTGTAAATTAGTTTTACAAACATCGAATTTTGGTTGTAGCCGCACATAATTTGCTCCGCGTACAGACAAAATCTTGAATCCGAGGATGCAAGGCCCGCTCCCATTATGACCGCTATTTACCAAGGAACGTTTCACGGGGACTGCTCTGGGTGAAGTGTAGCTCAAATCGTGCTTTTATACCTTTTCCTCGATCCGGATCGAGCAGTGAAGCGGGAGGTCTGGAAGCATTTAAGGTAAACACAGCGCCGTTCTCGGGCTATGGCAGGGTGAAGGAAAAGTTTGAAGCTTTGCCCCATGCGGGTCTAAATTCTTCCCTCAGTCATTGGTTTTCAGGCTGCCTGCATTTGTCTTCGGCCTCCTCTGTCCAATAATCGCAACCTCCCTGTGGAGTTTTAAACTTATTGAGCTTTTCGCATCGGCCCCTGGCCGACGGGCTGACCCGGATGGTCCCGCCTTCCCCACATTCTCTTTTGCCGCCCCAATTTCGGCATGTGCCGCAAACTGGGTTTTTCTTCTCCAGATCCATACCATTCCTTACCTGATTATTCGAGCTTGTTAAAGAATTCTTTGCCTACCCCACAGTTGGGACAGAACCACGAATCGGGAAGCGATTCGAAAGCGGTTCCCGGTGCTATTCCATGTTCCGGGTCTCCGAGAGCCTGATCGTAGACAAAACCGCAAACCGAACATTCCCACTTTTCCACTTTATTCCTCCCCCCGGCGGGTCTCCCGCCCTCAGCAAATCCACGATTAACCCTCGGTCTACGCCCCTCTTATTGCAAACCAACACCCAGTTCTCCCGCCAACTTAACCAATTCTTCGATCTGATTCCTGAAATCCATCAAATTGGTAAGTTTTTCATCAAGCCGTTTATATTCATCGAGGAGTCGTTTCTTTTCTTGCGCCCAGATCTCCAAAATCCCTTCAAATTCTTGCCGCTTTAGAAATCGGAACATCCCTGCGGGCTCCTCAGGCCTGGAATTTTCAAATTTTCTAAGATACGTCTCGGAGGTATGAATTGCCACTTTTGTCCGGCTTATCTCTTTGGTAACCCAGACCTGAATGTCTTGAAGCTTTATATGAGAAGGATTATCAATTTCCTGCCGCCGGTCGTAGGCAAGATTCATTTCTTTTAATCTGCCCGTCATCCCCTTCAATTTTGCGATAATTGCCTCCTGATCCGGGGTCCCATCCGAATAACTGTCCGGATTGATGCCTTTTAGAAGCAATTTGGCTCTGAGCGCCTTGGCGATCTCCGGGTTGCCTCCGGACCGCTGCAAAATAATGGCGTCAATCATTTCTTTTGCTCTGCCTGCCATACCGACTCCTCTTGTGAAACTTCTTTTGGGAAAAACCACACTTCACCCCGGCTAAATGATTGCCGGGGTGAAGTGTGTACTGAAGTTCCGTTCTCGATAAAACCCCGTTCCCGAACGGGGCGGCGCCACTCTTGTCCCGATTAGCAATGGGGCGTTTGTACCCATTTTTCTGTAAAAAATCTTGCGATCTCCGAGTTGGAAATTAAGCCTCAGCTCTCAGTCAGTCTGTGGTTTCATCAAGTATCCTCCCCATTTTCGGCAACGACTTCAACCATTCTTGCTCCCTGCTATACGCCTTACGGGTTGCCCCTAAATATCAGCATCGTGGAAGTCTGGTTCACATGTCCGATGTATTGCTCTCCGTAAGTACTGAAGCCAATGGTGGGGATATCCGCGAATAGTTTTCCGTATGGTTGCGTTTGGCCTTTATTTTCCAGTTCCAGGGTTCTGAGTATGCAGTGGAAATTGATTATCCCGCTAACGTCGCCCAGTTCCAGCTTCTTTGTCTCGACGGCTTTCCTGGTATCCTCGATAATGTCGGTGGATTCCAACACTGAAAGCTCCATGCCCTCTTTGACCTTACAGTAGAAAATCATACTGCCGTCTTGTATTTGCTGTGGGCTTCGGACATACGGATCTTCGCCGATCATTAGCCCGACCGGGTTTCGCATGAAGTGTCCCGGGGCCTCTTCCACACTTACACCTATGGTTTCCGCGTAGGACACCGCGGCGGGTTTCCCATTGAACTCCATGACCTCCCTTTTGTACTCGTTTACTTTGGTGGCCTTGAGAACCTTTCCTGTCGGACAGAAGCTCTGAGTTTTGATGATGTCGAAGCCAACCTTGAGCTTGAGAAGGGCAAGGACGGCCGCTCCCGAGTAGGCCATCCCATCGGCGAACACATGTGTCTTCTTGAATTGAAGGTCGTCTCCGGCTGAACCGCCTATGAAGGTGACGTTGGTAAGGTCCCCTATCACGTCGATCATCCGCTCCTCGGCCATGCTCAGACCATCTACCAGGATGATTCCGACGTAGCGCTCGTAATCCATGTCCATAACCGGTTGCCCGTAGTGCGCCTCGAACATTGCCATGGCTTCTTCAATGGGTTCTGCCCCATTCAAGTCCTTTATCGTTACCGTCATGACATCGTCTAGCACCCCGGAATCCAAGGCCATGGCCACAATGGATCTTTTAAGCATCAAGCCGCTTACGATCTCGCCGGCCGTAGTGCATCCGAAAACCGAAGCGTTCGGAAAGGCATTGCTCATTTCACGACTTACAGCGTATGGGTCGAAACTGGAAGAAGCAAAAAAAACCACCGCTCTGGGTTCGATGCCGTCAAAGCCGGCCTTAATCTCCTCAACGTTACTTTCCACGGTGCTCTTCAGTGAGTAAGCGGTTTTCATCCCATGCTCTCCTGGACCAGATTTAAAGTCCCCGACACCCAGTTCTTAATAATTACTCCAAGCCGCAGACGCGCAAAAGCGGCCCTTTGCCCTCACGCGCCAGGATCACCCCCAGCCTTTGATTTCTGGTCTGGGGCCGTGAGGACACGCCTCGATAATATTTGAGAATTTTCTCCATAATTTCAAGCGCCTGCTCATCATCGAGGTTTCGGGCTATGATTTGCGCCAACATCGGGTCCTTGCCCCCGGCGCCTCCAACCATGATGACCCATCCCTTGGGAAGCCCGATAAGACCTATATCCTTGATGGCCGGCTCAACACACGAGTTGAAACAGCCCGCAACCCCGATCTTCACCTTGGCGGTCATCTTGGCAACCGGGTATAATCTTTCCCCGGCCTTCCGGACGAATGAAAGGGTGTCCTGCTGACCGCGCGAACAGAAGCTGTTGCCGGGGCAAACCTTTATGTATTGCTGGCAAAGCGCGCTGCCCGGTTGTGGTTTCACCCCCAGCGACTCGTAGGCGCTATCGATGTCTTCTTCCCTGATTCCAAGGAGCGCCAAACGCTGTGCGCCGGTGACCTTGAGCTGCCTTACGCCCACTTTTTCGGCCGTATCCGCAATGCGGCGGGCAGTCGCCACGTCCATCACGCCATTCGGCAAAGGAGCAATAATGGCGTAAGTCCGCTGGTCTCTTTGAAGAATAGCCGCCTTGCTCAAAATGTCATCTTTACCCATACTGGATATCCTTCAGAAATTTGTGCGCCTCTGCGATAGAAAAGCGGCCCGACTCCCGGAGGCGAATGTGCCGGAGCACCCCGCGGCTAACCCGCGCATACCGCCTTTTTGAACTCCTCGAACCCCATCTTGTCGATTACCGCTCCCATGCGCATTTTATTGGCCCGGGTGCAGCCTTGGAAAAACCTCACAATGGGGGCCACAGCCTCAAGCGCCTGTTTGTCATCAAGGCCTTCCGCCACTACCTGTCCGAACTTGGGCTTTGCGCCGCCATTGCCGCCCGCGGTAAGAGTCCATCCTTCGGGTGTGCCCCTTAGGCCGATTTCCTTGGTGAGCGGGGCAGCGCATGAGTTTTCACATCCCGCGACCCCGATCTTGAACTTTGCGGGAAGCGGGTAGCCGTGGAAGAGTTCGTCGAGTTTAAGCCCCATTCCCATGGCATCCTGTTTGCCGTGCCGGCAATAGGTGGTGCCGGGGCAGAATTTGACCATCCGAACACACAGCCCGATGGCATGGCCGATTTTCATGTCGAGCTGGTCCCATATTGTGGGGAGATCTTCTTCGTTTATGCCTATAATGGCTATCCGCTGGCCCGCAGTCAGCTTCAAAGCAGAAGCATTGAATTTTTCGGCGACGTCAACGAGCCTGCGGAACTGAGCGACATCGATGAATCCCCCCGGTATATGCGGGGCGATCGCATACTTTTCCCCGTCCCTTTGCAGGATTGCTCCTTTCTCCAACACGTCGGTCTTCATGGAACCATCCTTTGTTCCCTGTACTCCAGGAACTCCTGCTCAGTGTCGATCACTACGGCCAGGGTATCCCCCACGTTCACGTTTACATCGACGTCTATCAATTGAAACAACAGGCCTGAAGCCGGAGAGACAATCTCTACGGCAGCCTTCCGCGTATCGAGGACCACCACCGTTTCGCCATCGGCTACGATGTCTCCATTGCCCTTCAGCCACTTCACGACAACGATTTTCCTGCTCTTTTCGAGGACCCGGGTGTGAAGACCCAGGATGTGCCGGGGCACCTGAATAGGGGTAATCATACCTGCAATTGCCTCCATAGCCGCAGTTGAGCTGAATATCAGCCGGCGGCGTCCAGTTCATTGACGCCCAGGGCTTCCCTTACCAGCCGTGGTATCTGTTCCGCGTTCCTGATAAGTTTCAGGTGGGTCTCCTTCGATATTTCCTCGAAGGTCAGCGCTCCGGTGGGGCAGACTTTCACGCAGGTGGGATCCCCGTCGCAAAGATCGCACTTGAGGACTTTGCCTGTTTCCTGGTCGAGAAAAGTAGCGCCGAAGGGGCATGCAAAAACACAGCTCATGCACCCGATGCAGCGACTTGTGTCCACTTCCATTGCGCCGGTGGAATAGTTGCGATAAGTCGCGTGTTGCGGGCATGCCAGTTCGCATGCCGGTTCTTCGCAACGCATGCAACTGATGGGCACAAAAATTCCTTCCTGCTCCCATTTGACTACGTGGACTCTGCCCATGGACGGAGCGCAGACCAACTCGTGCTTAAGAGAGCAGTATGACTCGCAGGAACGGCATCCTGAGCATTTCCCGGCGTCTCTAATTATTGTTTTGAACATTCTATTCTCCTTGGCTCAGAAGGGCACGAGGCTCAGTTCGATTGTTTTCTTCGCTTGATCCCACGGTTGCTTACAAGCAATGGCTTCTTCCACGATCCTTTGAGTAAGAAAAGAGCGCAGACCATTGTTGTGAGAGGCTGCGTCAAGGACGCTCACCTCTTCGACCAGGCCGCGTTCGTCTACTTGGTAGCGGTGGTAGACGAAGCCTTCCGGGGCTTCAAACGCGGCTAGCCCGTGGCGTCCCGGACGGGTTGCAACTACTCTGGTCTCGGCCCCGGAGAGCTTTTCTTCAGAGAAAAGCTCTCTACTCCTTTCGGCTGACTCGATGAGTTCAACTAGCATCGACCAGTAACCGGCGATAGCGCTGAAGTGTGGCGCAGGCCCTAAAGAGCTGATAAGGCGCTGTCTTTCTTCTTCGGCCAGGGGTGTTTCCACAGGTTTACAGCGATTGAGCCGGGCCAGAGGACCTACGAAGAAAAGACCGTCGGTTTTAGCTGAAACAGGCCCCTCCCAAGTCTTGCCTTTCACGCACACAAACGGCAAGTACGTCCAAGGTTCGGAGACAATTTCAAGTACATCGAGCGTCTTGTCGGGTGTAAATCTTGCCGATTCGGCACCCGTTGGATCGGTAGTCACAACACCATCTTCGGTCTGGCTCGAAGTGATCGAGGCTATGGGGCGAAATGGAAGATCCATCGCCTTATACCAACCATTGCCAATGACGGTCTGCGCGAAGATGTCCCGCAGTCGCAAAGCGTAGGGAAGGCAGGTTTGCCCGATTTCGCGGAGGCGCCGACAATGGACTTCCTTAAGGGGCCGGCTAACACCTCCCGCAATGACGGTGACCGGATGAGGATAGCGGCCTCCGAGTATGGACGCGGATTCCTCAAAGAGCGCCATCCCCTTCATGATCTCATCGCCTGTTCGGCGCGGCAAAGATGGGGCCAGGCGTCTAAAGTCCTCGCGATGTCCGAGCGGATTTGTCGAGGAGGAAAGAAGAAACAGCAGCTTTCTCGAATGGTGGATGAAAGTGAGGGTCTCCCCGAGTGCCTTCCTGATATTTTCAGCCGTGGTTGGAATCCTTATTCCAAAGAGATTGTCCAGGGCCTTTGCGGATGCAATATGATGGGAGGGAGAAAGAATGGACAGTATTCGCGGCAGCTCTTCGGCAGGCCGCCCCTTGCATAGCGCCGCGATATCGCGGGGGGCCGTAACCTGATAGTAGGTTTTGAGACTGTCGCCATTTTGGTTGATCGAGATTTTGGAAGGCTCTTCCAGCCACCTTAAAGCAGAGAGGATTGTGGTCGACATCAAACTTGTTCCTTCATATCGGGCATTGAGCCCAATTTTCCCGCTAAGTGTTGCGGGCGCCATCGGCTGCTTCGCAATCCGCAGACACCTGCCGTTCGGACTCGCGGGCCTGTAGCAGAGCGCATTGAGCCGGTGCGGTGTAGCGATAGAAGGTGCCTGCCAGATCGACGAACATTTCGGCAATCTTATTCATCTCGTCGGCCTCGGTCGTATCGAATGTGGAACTGACCGCCGAAACCATCTTCGCGCCGGCATCGTAGACCGCTTCCGCTTTTCCAAAGCACCCCCGGCACGCAACGCCGGCTCCGGTGCAAAGTCCTCCGCAGCCTTCCCTGGTGGCGATGCCCTGGCAAAGCAGGCCCTGTTCGAGCAGGCAGCGCAGAGGATCGGGTTCGAACCGGTGGATGCGGTTAAGCGATGTGAACGACTTTTCTTCCTTCATCCTGCCGCAACTCGCACAGACGGCCCTTTCTCCGGCAAAAACGCTTCCCGCGGGCGGCAATACTCCCGAGAGAACCGACCGGGCAATGCGCCGCGGCAGCCTGGAGGCCGCAAAGGACATCCTGGCCGAAGGGCCGGATTGACAGACGAGAGACTGCATTATGGTCCAGGTGTAATTCTGAGGCGGAGAGCAGCCGGGAACAAAATAATCGACGGCCACGATCTGATGGAGCGCTGCGACACGGCCCCGCAAGGCCGGCAGCTCAGCAGTGGCCTCCCCGCAAACCTCGGGCAGGTCTTTTTCCTGCTGGAGATTCGCAAGACCTGGCATCCCGCCAAAAGCCGAGCAAGCACCGAAAGCTACGATTAATTTCGATTTTTCCCGGAGTCTTCGCGCGGCTTTTTCATCCTCTTCGGTGCAAATTGCCCCGGTAAAGAAGCTGACATCGATATCGCCGGGCTTATCGAGGTCTTCCAACCGGGAGCCGAGCAGATAGGGCCAAAATACAAAGCGAGCAAAGCGATCCAGCGAATTCACCTGATAGCTGATATCCAAAATGGCGTTTTCACATGCTCTGCAGCCTGTGGCAGCGAACACGGCCACATTTCTTGCTTTCACTTCGAGCAACTCCTTCCTTCGGGTCCACAAACTGATAAAGCCGAGGCGCACAGCGGTACTACATCAGTCCCGCCGCCTGCCTTAGCGGTCCGAGTCCCCGGATTTCTTCGCTCATTTGGTTAACGACCTTCGCGTACTTGTGCGGCTCGGAGGCCGCGATCCATTCCAGCCTGAATCGCTTTTCATCGACTCCCAGTTCCCCCAGGAGCTTTCGCAGAAGGAAGGAACGGCGCAGGGCTTTGATATTTCCCGCTATGTAGTGACAGTCTCCGGGGTGGCACCCGGCCACCAGAACTCCGTCGGCTCCCTGCGCAAACGCCTTGATTACATAGCTCGGGTCAACCATTCCGGAGCAGAAGACCCGCACGGCCCTCGTGTTGGTTTTTTGAGACAGCCTCGAAACTCCGGCAGCATCGGCAGCCACGTACGAGCACCAGTTGCAAAGGAAAGTTATGATCCTGGGTTCGAAAGAATTCATCCGAGTATTCCCTCGATCTGGGCGAAAATCTGATCGGGCGTGTAATGGTTAACTGCTATGGCCGCAACCGGGCATGCGGCTGCGCAGGTCCCGCATCCCTGGCACATGGCCTGGTTTACCACGGCGTGTTTTTCTTCCACGTTAAAGGAGACCGCCTGGTAGGCGCAAAGCCCTTCGCAGGTTCTGCAGCCGGTGCAAAGTGGTTCTATAACACTTGCCACCGTGGGTGCGACTTCCACCTGCCCCATGCTGAAAAGAGCCAGTGCTTCGGCTGCGGCCGCTCCACCCTGCGCGACCGATTCCGGAATATCCTTGGGTCCCTGGGTGGCGCCGGCAAGGTAGATGCCCGCCAGACTGGTCTCGACCGGTCCCAGCTTCGGATGCAGTTCGATGAAAAAGCCGTGCTTATCGGTCGAAAGATTCAGTGCCCTGGCCACACTCATGTAATCACTGCGAGCCGTGAGGCCGGTGGCAAGAACGACCATGTCAGCTTCAATCTCGACGGGTCCGCCTGCCAGGCTGTTTTCTCCGCGCACCTTCAAACGGCCGCCTTCCTGGAAGACCTTGGCAACCCGGCCCCGGATATATTGCGCGCCTTCTTCCTCAATGGCACGGCGCAGGAACTCTTCGTAGCCCTTCCCACCTGTGCGGTTGTCGATGTAGAAAACGTAGGCCTGCCCTTCATGATTAAAGTGCTTGAAAATGCTCAGCTGCTTGGCGCTTATCATGCAACAGACCTTGGAGCAGTACTCGGCCCCGCGCGCACGGTCCCGCGAACCCACGCATTGAATGAATACCACGCTTTGGGGCGTCTTGGCGTCGCTGGGCCGCACGAGCTTTCCTCCGGTTGGCCCGGAAGCGTTGCACAACCGCTCGAACTGGAGATTGGTGATTACGTCCGGGTACCTTCCATAGCCGTATTCGGGAAACTTGCGCGGGTCGAAAATGTCGATGCCGGTAGCCACCACGATTGCCCCAACATCAAGCGACCTTATGCGCTCACGTTCAGTGAGATCGATTGCCTGCGGGCCGCAGTTGGTGGCGCATTCGCCGCACTGGGAGCACAGCCCGCAACTAAGACAGCGTTTGCCTTCCAACTGAACCTGTTCGGCGGAAAGCCCAAGCTCCACTTCCTCAAATGAGCCCGTTCGTGCCTTGTGGGAAAGCACGGGCATGTGTTGCCGTCCGATTGGACGAGATCTTGCGCGTTCCTCTTCGCTCAGTTCTTTTCCGACAGCATTTTCCGCAGTTTTGACCTCACGAAGAGACCCATGCTGCAGGTAGTCGTGTATGGCGAGGGAGGCCAGCCGGCCGTGGGCGACCGCCTCGACAAAGGTGGCCGGACCCAGAACTGCGTCGCCTCCTGCGAAAACATCGGCGACCCCTGTCCGGAAAGTGTCTTTATCGACCACAAAAGTCCCGCGCCTGTTGATCTCGAATGGATCTTGGGCACACAATCCTCCGAGGTCCGGCTCCTGGCCGATTGCCGGAATAACTGCGTCAACCTCGAGGATGAACTCACTTCCCTCGATCGGAACAGGTCTTCGCCTGCCGCTTGCGTCACTTTCCCCAAGCCGCGCCCTGACACATTCAAGCCCGGTAACACGCCCATCCTGCCCCACTATGCGTTTGGGAACGGTGAGATAGTGGATTTCAACGCCCTCCTGCTCCGCATCATGAATTTCTTCCTCGTGCGCAGGCATTTGCTCCCGCGTTCGACGATAGGCGATGGACACCTTCGAGCATCCCAGGCGAAGAGCCGAACGGGCGGCGTCGATTGCGACGTTTCCTCCCCCTATTACAACAACACGCTCCGCGGGGGCTTTGCGGTTTCCAAGTCCCAGCTCCCGTAGAAAAGTGACGCCGTCCACAACGGGCTGGAACTGCTTTTCTCCTTCGATTCCAAGCGAGTATCCCCTGTGTGCGCCGATTCCAAGGAAGAAGGCGCGGTAGCCGTCCTTGCGCAGTTGGTTCAAACTGAGATCCCTGCCGACTTCCATCCCTGTTCGGATTTCGACTCCCAGCCCGGTAAGTCTTCCGATTTCCAGGTCCAGGACTTTCTTGGGAAGGCGATATTCGGGAATGCCCACCGCCAGCATGCCGCCCGCAAGCGGGAGCTTTTCGAAAACCGTGACGCTGTAGCCTTCAAGAGCCAGGAAGTAGGCAGCCGAAAGGCCTGCGGGACCCGCGCCTACCACCGCAATTTTTTCTTCCCGGCGAGGTTTTACGGCTGGCGGATTGTCCGCCCCGGTTGCTACTTCCCAATCGCCGAGGAAGCGTTTCGTATGGCATATGGCCAGGGACTCGTCCACCTGGCCGCGCTTGCAGGCGCTTTCACAGCGGCGGTTGCAAATCCGACCGCATATCGAGGCAAACGGCATTCGCTGCCTGACCAGGGCAAGAGCTTCCTGGAATTTTCCTTCCGCGGCAAGAGTCATGTAGCCTTGAGCGTTGACTCCCGCCGGACATGCGGCCTGACAGGGCGGCATTCCTGCGCGCGCAATGGAATAGGTGTTAGGAATTGCCTGGGGAAACGGGCGGCTTATGGGATGCCGTGTGGCAAGCCCCACCTCGAAACTGCTCCCCACATTTACCGGACAAACCTTCTGGCAATCTCCACAGCCGGTGCACTTATCCGTGCGCACGTACCTGGGCTTTTGCATCACACGGACCGAGAAATTGCCCACAAACCCCATAACGGAGAGCACTTCGGACTTTGTCAGTATTTCTATATTGGGGTGCCGGCCGGCTTCGCTGGTCTTGGGAGTGAGGGTGCATCCGGCGCAGTCGAGCGTCGGGAATGTCTTGTCAAACTGGGCCATCCGGCCGCCGATGATTTCGTCCTTTTCAACCAGATAGACTTTGTAGCCTGCGGTGGCGATTTTCAAGGCAGCGGTGATACCCGCGATTCCGCCTCCTACGACCATGGCCGATTTGTTCACCGCACACCGGGACCCCTGGAGCGGATGGTGATGGACCACCCTGGCTATGGCGCCCCTGACCAGGCTTTTCGCTTTATTTGTGGCCAATTCCCCGTTTTCGGACACCCAGGAGCAATGTTCGCGGATATTTACCATCTCGAACATGTACTGGTTCATTCCGGCCATGGATACGGCGTTGCGGAAAGTGGGCTCATGCATCTTGGGCGAACAGGATGCTTCCACGACGTAGTCCAGGCCAAGCTCGGCGATGTCTTCGCGGATCATCTTCTGTCCGGGCTCCGAGCACATGTATTTGTAGTGCCTGGAAACGACCACTTCTTCGCATTCCTCACCGATTTGCTCGGCAATGCGGGCAACATCGACCTTGCCGGCGATATTCGTGCCGCAGTGGCAGATATAGACTCCAACCCTTTTCATCAAATTATCCTTTGTAACGTCGGAGAACAGGCTGCGCGTTTACCAGGTGATGATGGAGACCAAGGGCTTTGGCGCCGATGCCAAACGCAACCCCCATAAGCTGTGTCAGATAAACGACCGGAACCCTGTATTTGGACCCATGCAGCCTGCCGATTTCCTGTTGGCGCATGTCGAGATTGGCCTGGCAGAGCTGGCATACAACAACTATTGCGTCGGCGCCCAGGAAGGAGGCTTCGCCAATCAGGCGCCCGCTCAGTTCCACCACCTTTTCAGTCTTGCTAATAGCGAGGCCGGATCCGCAGCACTCGGTTTTGAAATCCCAATCGAGCACCTCGGCCCCCAGCGCAGCCAGAATTTCATCCATCGACACAGGGTTTTCGGGATCATCGAACGAGGTCACATTCTGGGGTTTTAGCAGGTAACAGCCATAATAGGGGAGGACCTTCAACCCCCTAAGTGGCTTTTGGACCTTCGATTGTATTAGTTCCAGTCCCACCAGATTTCGATAAAAATCCAGGGTGTTGCGAACATTGAGCTCCCCCCCTGGGCTCGATCCGATGGCGGATTCCACCTTCGCGCTTAAACCAGGGTCGGCTCGAAGTTCCTGCTGCGCGCTCAAAAGGCGGCGATAGCAGAACGGACACGGGACGAGCACGTCGGAGAGGTGCTCTTTTTCAGTCAGGGCCAGATTGTTTGCGGCCAGAGAGACCGAGAGAAGGCGGTCCATCTTGAGAGCGGCCGATGAACCGCAACACGACCAGCCGGAGGGTTCATGGAGTTCGACCTCGAGGAGTCGACAAACACTCCTGGTTGAATGGTCGTAGGGCTTTCCTGTCGATTCAAGGGAACATCCCGGGTAATAGCTAGCCTTCATGATGCTTCTCCCCCTCTTCATCCCGCCGGAGCTTTTCGAATATCCGCCCCGCCCGACCGCTTTGGGCCCTTTTGCCCGGCAGCAATTCCATCGGAGAGATCGCTCCCTTCATCATGAGCTTCAAACCTTTGTCCGCATCCTTTAAAGGCTTCCACGACCGCAGGTTGAACAGCATAGCAGTCTTAAGCTCCTCGACCCGACCATGTTCCTGGACTGATTTAAGGAAAAGTTCTTCAAACCGGTGAATAGCAGGCTCGGAGGGCGCAATTTTTTCTTTTTCGGCTATTTCACACAGTACGGTCGCAACCTTGTACATGTTGATTTCGACCGGGCAGCGGCTTGCGCATGTCCCGCAACTGACGCAGTACCACCACGTGGGGTCGCCTAGGGCCTTTTGCTTCATTCCCGACAGGATCTCGGCGATCAATCTTCTCGGACCTCCAACTTCGTTTGAGGTGATGGGACATCCGCCGCTGCACTTGCCGCATTGCAAACACTCGAGCAAATTTTGTCCGCTTTCACGGATCACCTGGTCCAGAAACTCCCTCTCGGAAGAGGACCCTTTCAGTGTTAACATCGCTTCTTCCCCATTTTTGCGCCGATGAGCAAAGAGGGCTCTACGCTCACTGCCGCTGGCTACCTGCTCACTTCATTTCAAAGGACCCGATTTGCGACTCGCATCGCTTCTTTTTGCCTTTTCTCCTGAACTACCCGTGCCGGAGTCCCGAAGAGGAGCGCTCCGGTGGGGCACCTGAGTGCGCATACGGGCCACAATCCCTGCTCGACTCTGTCTTTGCAGCCGTCGCATTTAGAGATCTTGCCGGTCTTGGGGTTGAGCTCCGGGACGCCAAAGGGACAGGCAATCGCACAGGTCTGACAACCGATACAAAGTTCAAGATCGGAGAAAACGATTCCGTCTTCTCGTTTTTGCATGGCTCCAGTGAGACAAGCGGCCACACAGGCCGGCGTTTCACAGTGAGCGCATGTCACCGGCTGGAAATTTAGAACAAGGCGCTCGCTACGTTCGAGGGGCCCCGTCATGACTACCCGGATAGGATGGGTTTGCGCAGGCAGATCATGTTCAAGTTTACAGGCAGTTTCACACGCAAAACACCCTATGCACAGCGAACAATCCGAAAGCAGGGCGTTCCCGCGTCTTTCCAATCTTTTGTCCTCATTCATCTCAAAAACTCTCTCAAAATCTTGGAAGCTTCCTCGCTAGGTTGACCTTTTTTGCAGACTAGCGCGCAATTGCCTGCGAGCCTTCGCGCGGACCAGATTAGCCAGCGGGGAACCATTCGAGTTATCAAAGCCCAAGCCTCGAAGGTTTCACCGGGCCCGCAGATCAAGACCTGGTCTCCGCTTTCGATCCCAAGGGCTCCGGCCGTATCCGGATGGATTTGAACCGCGTCCGCATCCTCGAGTTCCAGGGTAAGCGGTCGGAAGTTATCTGCATGGCCGGACCGGGAAATTATCGGAGTTGCCTGGTGAACAAGCGGGAAGAGTTCTCTTTCTTCTGCCTGGAAAAGAGGCTGCAGAGCCGATGGCGCGGTAAAAGCTTCGATTGTGTCGGGTGTAATCGCCGATGCTCCCGGATCGATGGGCCAGTGGACAGGCTCATTTCCATCATTTGCTATAATCCGGTCGATCCCGCATCCGCTGGTGAGTGGCAACTGATCGAGAAGCCAGCCGTAAAAGGAGCGGGAGTCTGCCGAACCGTCGTCCTTTTTCCAGGGGAAACACGCTTTCCCTTCAAGGTGGCGAACGTCCGCCAGTCGCTGCGCGAGACCGGTCCAAAAATCGAGGCCTGAACGCCGAGCCGGCGCTGGCTCAATTATTCTGCCAGCCCACCGGATTGCACGGTCGTTGGTAAAGCTCAAGGCCTCGCGTTCAGGCCAAAGTGTTGCAGGAATCACAAAATGGGAGAGATTTACGGTTTCGTTCGGAAAAGCTCCGAAATGGATGTTCAGTTCGGTGCCTTTCGCGACCCCACGCATACACGACATAAAATCATAAAGACAGTTTCCAGAGCTGATGAGCGCCTTCACGGGATTTTCATGATCTTTGGCAACCCGGTCGTCTTCGGGAGCATTCCTCCCCGAATCCAACGCGTCGATATCGGTGAAGGGCAGGAAAGGCGGAAGACCGGCATCCACGGGATACCAGCCCCCGCCCTCCAAGAGGTTCCAACCGCGCGCCAGCACCATTGTGGGCCAGATACCCGAATTTTGTCGGCCCGAAAGCCTATTGCCGGTAATGACCGTTACGGGGGTTTTTGCGGCAAGCCGCCTGGCGATTTCCACGACTTTTGCGGTAGGGAGCCCGGTCATCTCTGCCAGATCGTCGTAGGCAAGAGATTCAAAGGAACCTTTCCAGGCATCGAATTGATCGAACTTCACTTCGGCCGACTTAAGGGGATGGAGATCTTCTTCGAGCAGGGCCTTCATCAAGGCCAGTGCAAACCTGTTGCCGCTGTCCGGCCTGATCCAGTGGGCCACATCCGCTTTGCTCATTGTGGGAGTGAATCGGCTGTCCAAAGCAATGATTTCGGCTCCCTTGTCTCTGGCTTCCAGGAGCCGGCCAAAAGCTACGGGATGCGTTGTGGCAAGATCTGATTCCACCAGGAGAATGCACTTGGCTCTGGACCAGTCCGTACAACGCGGGGCAGACGGGATCACAGGATTTGCTCCGGTGGATATTCCCCTCGTTGCGTAAAAGGGATGATAAACATCGGCTGTGCCCCAAAGCCGTGCAAAGCGGATGGCCCCAATGAAAAAATCAAGCCCCGCCTCCGGGTCGCATCCGATCGTAAGAGACCGGGGCCCGTACCTGGCCCGTATTTTTTGCAGCCTCTCCGCAAGAAAATCCAGGGATTTTTCCCAATCATTTTCGGAGTCGAAAGGTTCGCTAAGACTGTTGCGCCTCAGCATAGAACCGATCCGTTCCGGATGGTCCAGACACTGATGGAAAGCAATGCCTCTGGCGCAAAGCCGGCCCCTGCTGACGGGATCGTTCTCATCTCCCTGTATATCGACAATCTTGCGGTCTTTGAGGTAAGCCAGGAAGCCGCAGCCAACCGTGCATTCCCGGCAAACAGTTCGGACTGACTCGTCATAAGGTTTGTGCGTTCCTGCAAATCGCTTCAACGGGATATGTTCAAGCATTGAAATCCTCTGCAATTATCTGCTGTATCCTTAGTGTGGAGGCGAAGACGCCTTGTAAACGAGCACCGCCGACTGCTTGAAAGGATAAAGGACCAGTCCGTTCATCCCGCGGCCCCACGGCTTTCCCCGCAAACGAGTGTTGGCAACATGTATGCCAGAGTATCCGCGGCACGGTAGACTTAAGGCTCTGCCTGGATTTAGGGCTATATGCCAAAAAACTCGGGGAGGCGGAGCGAGCCTTGAGTGGGCGCCTCGCGAGCAACATCGCCTCAGCGCGAGATCTCCTGCTGACTCATAAGAGACCGAAAGTGCAAGGTAAAAAAGACTCTGGGGCCGGTTGGGTAAAATAGGGTGACCGCAAAAGAGGGGAATCCGACTCAAAATTGAGGCTTACCTCTCTCGCGACGTCCCCTGAGACGTGTCTTTCGGATGCAGGTTGAGGCGAATAGCCTCACGGCTACTATCCCGATTATGGGGTAACTCAGCGATAGTTTTAACCAAATTAAATATGGGGTCGGTTGGGGTAAATATTTTGGAGGCCATTACGGCGGTTTTCGCGATACTGCATAAGGAGATAGACCACATAGACCGTTTTTCGAACAGGCTTTCGAAGCAAGGTCTTCTTGAATTCCATGCTTTGACAAACCCTTTTGCCCTGTTCTTAAGATCCAAAGTCAAAGCCGCTTTCGAGGTTGTTGTGGAGATTTCCACCATCGTGGTATGCATTTTGCGAATGATGGGATCACTCGTTCACTCTCCAACTCAATGACGTTGCTCACAAACTGTTGCCCTGTTGTCGCGCTTTTCTTGGGATATCCTGTATTAATTTGGAGCGGAGAGAATCTGCTCTAAGAGTAAAATGCCGTAAAGCTATTACTGGATTCGATAGCGATAAGATCTTGATCTGAAGGGGGTGAATAATAGCATAGAAAGCGTAAAAGATCTGGTTTCGTGTTGCTTGATACTCGATACTTACGGCATTTAATTCTAATTGCAAAATCTCTTTTCCCAGGGGGGGAGTACAAATGCAGGAACAAACCTTTAACATCGTTAATCAGGCGGTAGCTGATCCGTCCACGGTAGGTTTGGCAAGTTTCGGTATAGGGCTGTTTACCCTGAGCTTTTTTAACGCCGGTCTCATTGGGCCAAATTCCATAAGTATTATTATTCCGCTCGCTGTTCTGGTTGGTCTCATTCACTTTTTCGCATGCCTGAACGGATTTAAGAAAAACGAGCTCTTCACTGGTCTGGTATTCGGAATTTACGGCATGTTTTGGGTAGTCTATGGGTTGATCAATTTCGGCGTAGCAGTCAAATGGTATGTGATGGACGCTAATGCGCTTCTGGTTTTCCTTGTGGCCTACACCATTTTCAACACTTACGTAATGGTCGCCTCCTTTGTGACAAACTGGGCGGTGATTCTGACGCTCGCACTCCTCGAAGCCGTGTTTCTGCTATTGGACTTCGGACTGGCCGGGCATCCGGGACTGATCGTATACGCGGGATATATCGGAATGGTCGACGGCCTTATGGCCCTCTATATCTCGGCTGCCGGTCTGCTCGCGTCGCTATGGGGAAGATCGGTCTTGCCGGTAGGTCCGATAGTGAAGGCCTCATTATGAACGACCGGGAAGTTGCAGGACGGACGTTAGTATAACCTTTTGAGACGGCGGCATGGTCCTGGTGACCATGCCGCGTCCGGCGGTCACATGAAAGAGCATCCATCCTATAAAGGTTTTCCTCCTCTTCCGGACCGGGAGCAGATTGTCGACGCCCTGGTCAATGACCCGCCCGATGTGCGATGGCGAGTGGTAAGAGATCTCTTCCGCATTAACGATGCCCAAGATCGCAAGGCGCTGGTCGAAATGCTGCACCCGCACGTTCAGGCGGTTTCCGACTTTCGGATCGCATACCGGATTGTCCTGGCCTTGAAGGCTCTACATACCCCTCAACCGGCAAACGACTACATTCTGGTAAGGGGTAAGGGGGCATTCAGGCGTCCAGACCCGGATTCATCGAGCGAGCCTTCCATTCTCGAACATTCTTCGAAGGTGGACTCCTTCCCTGTGGTTGACTTTCATATCCATCCCAAGTTGCCCGATCTTCAGTTCTTTGCCGATCTGAGGGAGGCGGGTGTTACTCATGCCGTCATTCTGGCGACGGATACGGACCCTTCTGACCTGGATCGCCCTGAAATAAGGCACAGGCTGAGGAAGGGTTACTTACAGTCTCCACAGTCCCAAAACGTGCCCTTTGATAGAATCCTTGCCCAGTTGAGGGCGAGCTTGTATTCCCCAAGCCACGTTGAAAACCGGGATGTCGCCGACTGGGTGAGCGATTACCCGGACATCCTGATCGGCTTTGGCTCCGTCAATCTGTCGAAGAGCAGCGACTATGTCGAAGAAAAGCTCGAAGAAATCCGCCGGTTGAAGCTGCGGGGAATCAAACTGCTCCCATACTCCCAGTTTTTCAATCCATCGGAAAACGAGAATATGGATTTGCTGTTTCAGTACTGCGAAGACACGCAATCAATAATTCTTTCCCACTGCGGTTGCGGGGCCGGTCCTTTCGAAATTCCGGAGTTGAGCAGGGACTCCCATCCCGACCTTTGGGAACCGCTTCTTAAAAAATATCCCGGCGTGCCCTTGATCTTGGCCCACTGCGGGTCCTACAGCACATACATCCCCGGCATATGGCTCCATGAAGTGCTTCAGCTGGGCAAGAAATACCGAAACGTATATGCCGATCTGGCCGCGGTCGATTGGCTTATGGATCGCGAAATGGTGGTTAAGGAAATCAGAAAAACGATAGGTTTCGACAGAGTGCTTTTCGCAACCGACTACCCTCTTTCCAAGACGGCCGGAGTGAACCTTGCTTTCCTTACGGCCTCGTTGAAGGCCAATACCTTTCTGACGGAAAAGGAAAAGCGCAAAGTGCTCGGGATTAATGCCTTGCGACTGCTGGGGCTTGGATAGGATCTTGTTTTGACCGATATGGCCGGCGATTTAAGAGACAAATTCAGGGAAACGATTCTGGAGCCGGAAGGCCCGATTGATTTGGCGCGTGCGGGGCTGCTCGTCTCTCGCCTTGCCTATCCGGACCTCGATGAGCCGGCCCTTATGGCAGAGCTCGATGTCCTGGCGGCTCGCCTGAGGGCGAGAACCGCCGGTTTGACCGATATTGGCGCACTTGCCGAAACGATGGGTGTTGTTCTGTGCCAGGAGGAGGGTTTCAGGGGAAACCCCAAAGACTATTACGACCCCGATAACAGCTATCTCAATCGCGTACTGCAGAGAAGGACCGGCATCCCGATCACTCTTTGCCTGGTCTATATGGAAGTCGGGCGCAGGGCCGGCTTGGATGTGCGCGGAATTGGCATTCCGGGACACTTCATAATTGGAGTTTACGGAGAAGAAGGCCGAATCCTGGTCGATCCGTTTTATCGAGCAACCGTTCTGGATGAAAAAGAATGCCGCCGCAGGGCTGCGGTGCAGCATGAAGGGGCCTTGGTGTGGAAGCCTCGCTTTCTGCTGCCCGTGGATGAAAAGGCCCTGATCGTGCGGCTTTTGAGGAACTTGAGAGGGCTCTACGCAAGCATCGGCGACGATGCCAGGTCTTTGCAGGCGCTCGAGTGGATTATCGCGCTCGCCCCCAATCCGGCGGCGGAGTTGAAGACCAGGGGATTCATTTACGAAAGACTGGGGGCATCCGCTTTTGCCGTGAAAGACCTGGAGAAGTACCTTGTCTTGCAGCCCGACGCCCCCGACGCCTTCTACATTCAATCAACCATCGAGCGGCTCAAAGAGAAAGGAGCGAGGCTTCATTAATTCAACTCCCCGCCGGCTGTTCGGGTGGTCCGGGTGGCCGGGTGCGCCAACCGGCCGGGGCCGGTTAAACCAAACATCAACAGTATAGGAGGGTTCAAATGCCGAAGTATTTGATCGAACGTGAAATTCCGGGCGCCGGCAATCTCTCAGCCGCAGAACTTCAGGCCATCTCCCAGAAGTCCAGTCAAATCCTCACTGCTATGGGACCTCAAATTCAGTGGGTCAATAGCTATGTTACCGACGATAAAGTCTATTGCATCTATATAGCTCCCAACGCCGACGCGGTGCGCGAGCATGCCCGTCAGGGCGGATTTCCGGCCAATCGGATATCGCAGATAAAGACGATGATAGACCCGAGCACAGCCGAATAATTTACTAAAGAGCATTTTCGGCGGGAATTGGTGTTTTGTGTATTTGCGAGCATGTTTTGCACCATGCCGCCGTTTAACTGTAAGAGATGAGCCATGGACGCAATCGATCTAGTAAAAATTGAACAGGCAAGCCCTGTAATTGAGGTTGCCGTCGAACTGGGAATCAAGGTCCAGGGGAACATGGGAAAGTGCTTCAAAAGCGAACACCACTGCGATGCACATGAGGCTATGACTCTATTTTTCAATCCTTCTCGAAACACTTTTTTCTGCAAATCCTGCCGGGACGTTGGCGGTTCGGTCGTCGACCTGGTCAGCCAATATCGGAATGTTGACCGCGAGGAAGCCATCTCCTGGCTCGCTCATCGTTCGGAATTCGATCTTTTGACCAAGCAGCGGTATTACGGGAAAGGCAGGAAAAAGATATGATTTATCCGTGAGGGGCGTCGGTTCGAGTCAGACCGGCGTTTTTCCCGGATATCTCGATTACAGGGTGTTTTTATGGGTTCCAAAAAGAAAACTGAATCCGTCACTACTTCTTCGAAAGCCCCTAAATCGCGAAAGGAGGTTGTCGATTCCATCGTGAGGGAAGCCTCCGAGAGGAAGACCTCCGATCATGGTGGCGAGGCAAAGGACTTCGAAGACAAGATCAGGGAATCGGAAGCCAAACGTAAGCTCCTGGCCCAGGCGCTTCACGCCTCGCGGGAACAGATGCGCAAGTTCATACCGGGAGAAGGTGAGAAGGACAGGGCCCAGCCTTTCGGCGTTTTTGTCGAATATGGCCGCGATCCCGAAACGGCGGTCATCAGGCATCACGGAAGACTTTATGAGGCGAGGATAGAAGCTGAGGCGCCAAAGGAGAGCCAGGCCGAGGTCAAGACATTCCACGCAATACTCGATTCGAGAAAAGAGAAGGTTTCTTCCGAGGCAAAGTTCCGAAAAGGTGAGTTGCTGCTATTGAATAACGAACTCAACGTCATTGACGCCCGTGGGTTCGACCTGATTTTCGGAAGCCTCGGGAGCGTTCAGCAGGTGCTGGACGAAGAAAAGCTGCTGATCAGTACCGTGGGGGATGAATCCCTTGTGGTCAGCAGGGCTTACCCGCTTCAGAGGAAAACAATACTGGTCGGGGATAATATCGAATACGATCCGGATTCCCTTTTTGCATACAGTCTCCTGCCAAAGAGTTCGGTCGATAATCTCATTTTGGAAAAAGTTCCGGACATCAGCTACGAGGACATCGGGGGATTATCCCACGCTATTGACGCCATAAAGGACGCGGTCGAACTGCCGCACCTCTATCCGGAATACTTCAAGGAATACCGCCTGAGCCCGCCCAAGGGGATTCTGCTCTACGGGCCTCCCGGATGCGGCAAGACCCTGATCGCGAAGGCGGTCGCCAACAGCCTGACCAAGCGAATCGAAAAGAGGACCGGCGAAAGGGGCACAAGCTTTTTTTTGAATGTCAAGGGCCCAGAACTCCTCAACAAGTTTGTCGGTGAAACGGAACAGGCCATCCGGGATTTATTCGCGCGGGCGAGAAGCCGTGCTACGTATCTAACTCCGGTAATCATCTTTTTCGATGAAATGGATTCGCTTCTTCGAGTCAGAGGTTCCGGGGTTTCCTCGGACATGGAAGCCACCATAGTGCCTCAGTTCCTTGCCGAACTCGATGGGTTGGAAGTGCTGGAAAATGTTGTCATAGTCGGCGCCACAAACCGGGAGGACCTGATCGATCCCGCCATACTGAGGCCGGGACGACTGGACCGGAAGGTGCGAATACCGCGGCCCGACAGGTCTGCGGCAGTCGAAATTTTTTCCAAGTACCTCACTTCCGACCTGCCACTGGCTCCTGGCGCCGTCGAGGCTTTTGACAGCAGGACCGCCGCGGTCGAATTTATGATCAACTGCGTGGTCAACGAAATGTATGACCTCAAGCCTGCAAATGAGTTGGTCGAAATAACTTATGCCAACGGGACCACCAGGATCCTCTACATGAAGGACTTTGTCAGCGGGGCCATCATAGAGAACATCGTCAGGCGCGCCAAGTTTTTTGCTGTAAAGGCCCTTGTCGAGAAAGGAGAACCGGGGATAAGTCTCGAACATCTTCTGATGGGGCTAAGGCAGGAATACCGGGAAAATGAGGACCTGCCAAGCAATACAAACCCTGCCGAGTGGTACCGGATCATTGGCAGGGGAGGCGAAAGAGTGGTGAGGATTTGCCCTCTTATAGGGGAGCAGGACGAACAGGACGGATCCCTGGGAAAAACCGAAGAAACGATAGATCCGGGGGAAGCGCTCGATTAGCGTTTCACCTTTGAGTATCGACTCAAGGGTATCCACGGGGTTTGGATTTTTGCTAAAAACAGCAAGGCCGAGAAGTACAAAGCATGAGCATTCCAAAAGTAATCGGAATCGAACAGGAATATGCGATAAGCGTAAAGGGCGTGGACGGTCTGTCAGCCTTTCATGCTTCGTGCATGCTGATAAATGCGTATGCGCGAAAAGCCGGAATCAGGGAACCGGGAATCAGCGTGCTATGGGATTACGGGCATGAAACTCCCTTTCAGGATATCAGGGGGGAACTTTTTGGGAGAAAAACGGCAAGAGACGTAACCACAAAAGAAGACAACCTGCTAATAAACGCAATTCTGCCAAATGGCGCCAGGCTCTATACCGATCACGCCCATCCCGAGTATTCCACCCCCGAATGCTTGAGCGCAAGGGAAGTCGCCGCGTGCGACAAGGCAGGGGAACTCATTTTGAATGAAGCTGTGAGGCTGGCAAAGAAAATCTTGCCCGGAGCGGTCATTAAACTTTTCAAAAACAACATAGATCATCAAGGGCAGAGCTACGGATGCCATGAGAATTACCTCATGGACGCGAAGGCCCATCAAGGGCTGTTGGGCGGAAATTCGGAAAGGGCCAGGAGGAGCCTGATCCCCTTTCTTGTTACCCGCCAGATATTTGCAGGCTCGGGAAAACCTGGTGTGCACTTTGAAATTTCGCAGCGCGCCGGATTCATGGAGTGCCTGTTCGGCCTGGACACGATGTTCAATCGGCCCCTGATAAACACGAGGCAGGAGCATCATGCCGACCCGAAAAGATTCAGAAGATTGCACCTGATCCTTGGTGACGCCAATATGAATGATTTTTCCACCATGCTCAAGGTGGGAACGACTCAAATCGTTCTCCAGATGCTGGAAGACGACTTCATTACGTCCGATTTCAGCCTCCGGGATGAACTAGGCGCCCTAAGGCAAATTTCGATCCAATACGACTGTGAAATCGAGATGGCCGATGGGCGAAAAACGAACGCAATTGCATTACAGCGCAGATTCCTCGAGCTTGCCCGCAAGTATTGTCTGAGGCCCGATACTCCGTGCGTGCCCCAGGCGGACCTCATACTGGAGAACTGGAGCGAGGTTCTGGATGGACTTAAAAATCTCAAACTCTCACGCGATTTCGACCTGGAGGACGACCCCGAAGATCTCAGGGGAAAGCTCGACTGGGTGCTAAAGCTCTGGCTGTTTACCCGGTACCGGCGAAAGAAGAATCTGGACTGGAACCATCCGCAGCTAAAAATTCTCGATCTTCAGTATCACAACATAGACCGTGATGAGGGTATATTCTATTCGCTCCTGGACCAGGGGATTGCCCAAAGCGTTTTCGACGAGGCCGAAGTGTCGGCTTTTGTGGAGGAAGCCCCGTCTTCCACCAGGGCCTGGTTCAGGAGCAGGTGCCTGCAAAAATTCGGTCGGGAAGTATACCTTGTGAATTGGGAAGTCGTCGGATTCGATCATGGAGACATTCACCGGATGGTCCCGCTGTTAAACCCGCTCAAGGGGACAAGGAGCCGATTCGAAGAGGTTTTCGACAAAGCGGGCGATTCAAAGGAACTGTTGGGTCTCATGGAAAAAATGGTCCCATAGTCCTTTCTCTATCGGGAAAGGGTCCCTGGCTTTTGTCACTCCATACAGGAGGCGAATTTTATGGCTGAAACCCGGCAAGTGCGACAGCAGAAAAAGAAAAAAAGCGGCAAAGAAGGTGAAGATTCTCCACACGCCGAAACAACCGATAAAAGGAAAAAGCTCAAGCAGCTTGACGAATTCATCGAGAGCGTGCTTGAGGAGGCGGGCGAAGAGTTTTTGGAAGAGTTCAGGCAGGTCGAGGGGCAGTAAGCCTTTTGCGGGATCGCTGAAGGGTGGGAGGTTCATGCTTTGGAGGAAAGGATCCTTGGAACTGAGTGCGAGTATGCGCTCTTTCATCAACTCCCGCCCCTGTCCGCTTCAGGGGAGGGAAGAACGGGGAAATGGTCGGGCGCCACATTTTCTGAAAATCTGAAGGAAATGTCCGCCTTGCTGGTTCACGCCCTGAGGGCCCAAAACCGCCCTCTGGCCGGAGAATTCCTCGGAAATGGCGGCCGTTTCTACATAGATCGGGGCAGCCACCCGGAATACGCCACTCCCGAATGCAGAAGCGTGCTCGATCTTCTCACCCATGAAAAGGCCGGGGACAGGCTGGTCCAGAAATTGGTCGAAGAGGCCGCGGGCCTCATGGCGCAAAAACAGATCCCCGGCAGTCTCCATGCTTTCAAAAACAACCACGACCTTTTCGGCAACACCTACGGGAGCCATGAAAATTATCTCGTGACATCGAGGGCTATGGAGCAAATCCACCAAATTATCCCGTTTTTGATCACCCGGCAGATTTTTGCCGGTGCGGGGAAAATATCCCACCTTGAGAGCCGGGCGTTTTCGGGGGAGCAAGGGTTGCCTTTTGCCGTGTCTCAGCGGGCCGATTTTGTCGAAAATGTCTTGAGCGACCGGGCTTCGGATGCAAGAGGCATCATCAATACCAGGAAACGGGAGATAACCCCCTTTAGGGATAACGTTAGACTCCACGTTATTTTGGGTGATTCCAATATGTCCGAGTACGCCCTGAGATTGAAGATCGGCACAACGGCTCTTGTGCTCAGAATGCTCGAAGACGGGTTTGGAGACATCCCCGCCTTCTTAAAGCCGGTTGAGGCGCTGAAAGCCATCTCGCGCTGCCCCGGATCGGTGCACGAGGTCGATGGGACAAACACCCGCCTTGCGGCCCTCGATGTCCAGTCCATCTACCTGGACAAAGCGTGCGGGTACTTTGCCTCCCATGTGGCGACAAAGGAAGAAAGAGCTGTCCTGGATTTGTGGGAAAGCACCCTGGCCGGGCTCAAAAATCTCAGGTTCTCATCTCGGGGGGGCATAGAGGACGATCCGGCTCAACTCAGCCGAAAACTCGACTGGGTCATAAAATTATGGCTCCTCGGCAGGGCTCGTGAGAAAAAAAAGCTCGACTGGAGCGACCCGAACATCAGGCATCTGGACTTCAGGTATCACGATCTCAATCCCGACACGGGCCTTTTCGAGCACTGCGTATCCCTGGGACTGGTCGACCGGGTGATCGGAGAAAAAGATATCCTACTGGCGCTGGAGGAGCCGCCTCAAAATACGAGGGCCAGTATGAGGGGCCGGATAATCAGGGAGGCGTCGGAAAAAAATGTGGAAGTAATTGTGGAAAGCTGGGAATCGATCAGGATAATCGACAAGAGAAAAGAGGGCGTAAACCACCCTTTCGTCAGGCAAAAGCGGGCGCTAAACGGACTGAAGGCAAAGCTCAAAGATCCATTTGAGAGCTTCAATGGGGCTCTTTTGAGCAGAGTCAGGAGCTTCATGGATGGGTGCGATGAAGTCTGAACACGAGGATATTCTGGATTATTCCAACTGAAGGCGGTCTATCATGGGAAGCGAGCCATCCCTGTATCCGGATATGAAAGAAGGCATAAAAGCCGTTCTGGTGAGCCAGTTTGAGCTTCATGAAGCGGCATGCCGTTTGCCCGAAGCGGCGAGGCGGCCGGCCCAGACCTCGGCAGCCCCTGTCGAACCGGTGGCGCATGCAGTGCAGGATATTTACAAATGCCTACACCAGGGAGCTTTTGGCGTCGGACACATAATAGACAATCCGCACAACTTCAGAGACCGCTTGATCGATGAAATCATGAGGGCTCAGGGTGTCTACGCCGAACCGCTGCTGGAAAGGGTTTCCCCAAACGGCCTGGTTTTCAGAGTTAATCTTCGGCCCTTTCGCGCCCTCTTTATAAATCATGAGGAGGCGGGATGCGACCTCCTGCTGGATTTGTGCGTGAAATCCGCCGCCGTAAAAACCGGCCTCGAGGACGATTTTTTACATGCACTCGAATTTTTCAGGGAATTGAACAATGCCGGTGAACTGAGGGCTGGAGGAATGGCCTTTGCATTTCCGGAGAACATAGTTGACGGCTTTATACGGGAAGTCCTGCATTACATTTCGACAATGGGATTTATTCCGGTGCTGAGCCATTCGCCGACCTATAGGAGCCTTAACCACCCTTCCTATCGCGTGGTGCATGCAAAGGCCCTCGATCGTTCGCCTCTGGCCGCATGGATGCAGGCTGTGGAGGCCACAGGGACACGATATGTCCACTGATAAATATATGACAGGCATGCAAAGCAAAGCATCCAACGAGGCCCGTTTGCACGCGGTATTGCTGCAGCCTCCTCCGGGTGATCTGACAGGCCCCTATCCGGCGCTCGCGTATTTGAAATCGACTGCGCAACGCAGGGGATACAACGTTTTGGTAAGAGATCTCGGTATCGAGGCCCTTTGGCATCTTACTGAAGAAGGCGTTCTCCGAAAACTGCTTGAGCGAGCCGAGGTCTTGAGGAAGGAACTGGAAACCAGGGGTGAGCTTAGCTCCGCGGAACTAAATCACTACGCGCAACTGGTGTCCGCGGTCGGACTCGGATTGGAGCCGGGACTTATCCGGAAAGCAATCGCCGTATTCAAAGACAAGGCAAGATTCTATAGATATCCGGTCTACAGGAGGGCAGCTCTTCTGCTTGAAGCTTTCTACAGACTTCTTTCCGCTGTTTGCTTCCCTACGCAGATGAGTTCTTCGGAATACCCGACGGTGCGTAAGCTTGGGAGCTTTGAGGCCGTGGCTGCACATTGCGACAAATCGGCAAATCCTTACGTCGACTACTACGAAAATGTTCTATTCCCCTATATCGCCTCCACGCAGGCAAGAGTCGTCGGCATTTCGATGGTTTTTGCCGTGCAGTCGGTACAGGCGCTCGTTTTGGGAAGAATGCTAAAAGAGCGTTTCCCGCAGATTCATATTACTTTGGGAGGAGCATACCTTTCCCAGTGGGTCCTTCTTATGAAGGACGATCAGTTGTTCGATCTTTTTACCTTCGCGGATTCGGTCATTTGCGGAGAAGGAGAAAAACCGTTTTCCGAACTGCTCGAACGTGTGATAAATGAGCGGCCATTGGGCGGCCTGCCCAATATCATTTATCCAGACCGGGCCGAATCGGCGATCCGCAGATTCGGCGTGCTGGAGTATGGCGACCTTGCCGAACTGCCTCCCCCGGATTATTCGGACCTCGACCTGGGGAGTTATCTTTCGCCCGAGCCTGTTATTCCCTACTGTATTTCCCGTGGATGCTACTGGGGCAGGTGCGCCTTTTGTCAAAACCGTTACGGCGATAACCGGATCAGAAGATATCAGGCCGTACCGGTCGAAAAAGCAGTTGAAGAAATGGAGATGCTGTCTAAAAAATACGGCGCGGTTCACTTCAACTTCAGTAACGATGCAATCGATCCGGTGTATCTGAAAAGATTGAGCGAAGCGCTCCTGGCCGGAGGGAAAAAGTTTATCTGGAGCACTGATCTGAGGGCCGAGAGTTCCTTTACCGTCGAACTGTGTCTGCAACTGGCTCGCGCAGGTTTGAACTGTGTTGCGATTGGATTTGAAAGCGGATGCCAAAAGACCCTGAATTCCATGGACAAAGGATATGATGTTGAGACTCTGCGGCGGGTCATGAAAAATTTTTATGACGCCGGGATTGCAACACAGGCTATGGGAATTTTTGGCTTTCCGGGTGAAACCGAGCCGGACGGGGAACTTACAGTGCGGTTCCTGGAAGAAAATGTCGATCGAATATCGTACTACGTAATGGGGCTTTTGATGGTTTTGCCGGGGTCTAAGTTATACGACAATCCGCATGAATACGGTGTTAGTTCGATTAGCTTCGAACAAAACCCGATGATGACCCCGGAACCGGTCTGGAGATCGGATATTCGCATGTCTGCCAGGGCTGTAAATGCTCTTTACGACCGGTTGAGCAGGCTCGAAGAGCAGTTTTCCATAAACGATTATCCTTATGTCGGGGCATTGTCGACCAACCATGGCTTTCTCTATTTCAGACTGGGTCCGGATATTTTAAAGCGTCTAAAACGCGATGAAATTGAGAGACTCGAAAGGCTTGGCAGTGTCCTGGGTACGGGCGAAGAAAAGTTTTCCAGGAAATTTAAATCCATTGTTCTTCATCAACAATTGCCCTATACGGTGCATCATTCTTCGTTTCCCATAGAAAATCTGCTTCAGGAAAACCCGCGGGAGTCTCAAACGGCCAAGTTGTCAGCCAAACGGAAATACCTTGTCGATCCTGTAAATTTTCCCATACCGGCAAGTCCGGCCCAGTTGAAACTGTTGCGCAGGGTCGATGGACAGAGAAATCTCAAGACGATTTTTGCCAGGATTTCCGATGCTGCTCCACAGCAGTTAATTCCTTTTCTAATATACCTTATTTCCCGGGACCTGGTTGAGGCGGCTGGATTATGAAAGGTCTCGCCCCTGGCGTAAAAGGCCCCATGGGGTTACAATGTTGCCAGACGCAGGCCTGAAGGTAAAACCACCGTCCGTAAGACGCTTCTTACCACAGGCCACGTCCCGGACGCGATATCTGAAGAGCTGAGGCGCAAAGGGTTCGTAAATGGCTTTCGAAAAACGTGAAAATATCGCCGCGCTGGTTCTGGCCGCTGGCTGTTCGTCGCGCATGGGCGGCTTCAAGCCCCTGCTGCCTCTCGGACGCTCGACGGTCGTCGAGGAAGCCGTGGAGCGGTTTCGCCGCGCCGGCATCGAAGACGTCAGGGTGATTGCCGGTCACAGGGCAGATGAAATCGGGCCGGTTATCGACAGGCTGGAGGCAGGAAAAATAGTAAATACCGATTATGACAGGGGGATGTATTCATCCATCCTGGCGGGAGTAAAAAGCCTGGGGCCGGAAATAGAGGCATTCTTCGTGCTCCCCGTAGACACCCCGCTGGTCAAACCGGCTACGATAGCGGCTCTCGCCGCGACCTGCAGCAACAACGTAGCAAGGATCGTCTACCCCCGCTTCGAAGGTCTTCGGGGCCATCCGCCCATCATCTCGACTCAACTTGCCGCAAACCTGCCGGATCATTGCGAAGGGGGCCTTGCGGCTTTCCTCGGCAGGCATGAAGACCAGGCCGTAGACCTCGACGTGATAGACCAGTCCATTTTGATGAACTGCAATACGTGGCTGGATTATCTCAAACTCAAGGCCCGCAGGGCGAGGGAAGACATCCCCACTGGTCGCGAGTGTATCGCGCTTCTAAGAGAGCGCAACGTTGCGGAGAACGTGGTCGCCCACTGCCGCAAGGTGGCCGAAGTGGCTCTGATGCTGACCGTTCACCTGCAATCAGCCGGCCTGCCTCTTGATTTTGAACTGGTCAAGGCCGGAGGGCTGCTTCACGATATGGCCAAGGGGCAGCACTCGGACCACGCCGCCGCGGCCGCCGAGTTTCTCGAAAAAATCGGCTACAGCCGCGTTGCGCGCATAGTGGCCTTGCACACCGATATCGAGCCCAAACGGTTGCAGCCCTTGGATGAGTCGGATGTGGTTCACCTCGCGGATAAGCTGGTCAAGGGGGACATGCCGGTCAGCCTCGAGGATCGGTTTGACGGAGCACTGAAAAAATTTGCCGACAGGCCTGAGGTGTTTAACAGGGTTGAGAGACGGCTAAGGGATGCGAGGGCCATAAAAAAGCAGGTGGAGAGCACTCTGGGAGCTCCGCTGGAGTCCCTTGTTCAAAAATACGCCAAGAGTTTGCGGGCGGCCTCGAGCGAGCGGAGAAACATCTATCTCGCAAGGCACGGGGCCATCCAGCACCCCGGAGACATTAAACGCTATATTGGCCAAACCGACCTGCCCCTGACCGCGGAAGGCGTCCGGCAGGCAGAGACGCTGGCGGAAAAGCTTCGGCACACCCAGATTAGCGCCATCTTCTGCAGCGACCTGCGCAGGTCCATCGACACCGCGAGAATCGTCGGAAATCTTCATGGAATAGAGATAGCACCGATCCCCCGGTTTCGGGAAATCGCACTGGGAGAATGGGAGGGGATGTCCTTTGATGCGGTTCGGAGCAAGTATCCCGCGGCGTATGACCTGAGGGGGCGCAACATCGTGCACTTCAGAACTCCTGGTGGAGAGAGCTTCATGGACTGCGCACTAAGGGTCACTCCTGCGTTTTACGATGCGATCTACTCGACTCGCGGAGATATCCTGGTAGTCGGTCACGCCGGGGTGAACCGTGTCCTGCTCTGCCGGATACTGGGGAAACCCGTAAGCGAACTCTTCGATATCAAGCAGGACTACTGCTGTCTGAACAGGATTTTGTGCTGCGGCTTTTCATTCGAACTGGAGAGTTTAAACGTGAGTTTCCGGGCGGTTTGAGTAAATGGAGATTTTTTGAGACGGAATGGTAGTTCCACGGCATCCACCGGCTTGGATCGACTGCAAGGGTAGGCGTGGGGTGGGTTGCCCGGAGCACAGATGCTGGGACATCGACAGGCCGAGGTATCAAAGCGGATCGATGTTTTCGCGACGGCAATTTATAATGTTATGCGCATCAATGATCTAAACGATGCTTTGAACAGCCCCTGGGATCCCATTCAAATGAGTGCCCGGGTTTGGAGTAGAACGGTTGGTGGACTGACCCCGAAGTGGATCGAGGAGGAGTGCCCGTGAAAAAAATGTTCAGGACCATGTTTGAACTTCTGCGACAGGGGGAGAGCTTTGCTGTAGCTACTATATTTGACAAATCCGGTTCCGCTCCGCGCACTGAAGGCGCAAAAATGGTTGTCAGGGCAGATGGTTCGATTATCGGGACCATCGGAGGCGGACGCCTTGAGGCCAACGCCATTGCTCTTGCAAAAGAGACCATCAGGGCAAGGAGAACGGTTGTTCAATCCTTTGATCTGACCAGCAGGGAAGCCGCAGCTTCTGATATGATCTGCGGGGGATCGGGTGAGATCCTGCTCGATTTCATCGACGCTAATGATGAAAATAACCTGATGATCTACGAAGAGGCCGCT
This sequence comes from Syntrophobacteraceae bacterium, assembly GCA_049976905.1. Lineage (GTDB taxonomy): Bacteria > Desulfobacterota > Syntrophobacteria > Syntrophobacterales > Syntrophobacteraceae > SbD1. The sequence goes on from JBMFHI010000006.1 coordinate 43,239, forward strand.
GAAATTATCGTAAATGGTAAAAGTGGATGGTTAATCACCGTTCTTGGTAAAAGCGATGAATCCACAGGCATCCAATGCCGTCGGTGCCTCGTCAAGCCCGATAAAACCATGATTGGAAGCATAACCTGCAGTTCTTACCTGCTTGAAAAATTGTTAGCGGGTCCGGCAAAAATCACCATTCATTCGGAAGCTTTCGATGAACATCGCTTCCTGGTGGAACCTTTGCGTCAAGGCGGCACGGTTTATATATTCGGGGCTGGGCATGTATCCCAAAAAATCGCTCCACTAAGCGAAAGCGTCGGGTTTAGGACAATCGTAATGGATGACCGACAGGACTACGCCAACCGAGAGCGCTTTCCCGAACCTATTGTGATCAAGGTGATCGATTCCTTCAAAGAACTGCCGGCTCTAGATATTGACGAACAGAGTTACCTGGTGATCGTGACCAGAGGACATCTTTTCGATAAGGATGTGCTGAGACAAGTTTTGAGAAGGAAGGCAGCTTATATCGGCATGATCGGAAGCCGTAGCAAAAGGGATCTCATTTACGAGGAAATGCTCGGCAAAGGATTTACAAAAGAAGAACTGGGAGCGGTTTATTCGCCTATCGGCACGGATATCGGAGCGGAAACGCCCGAGGAACTGGCCGTCAGTATTGTAGGAGAACTGGTGAAAGTGCGATCGGAAAAGAATGGATGCAAGAAAAAGACCAAGGGTAGCGACTCCACGCCATGTTGTCGGATTCAGATGGCGCCTCAGTAAATACCGCTACTCGAACGGAGGGAGGATGCTTGCAACCGGAAAGCGCGTTGGGGCCGCGCTTAAGCTGCGTAAATTTAAACAAGCGAGAGGGTTTGAGTAAATGGCCATTAGGGGGGGTAGCTCAAGACCCTGCGCTCAGAGAGGAGCTTACATGGCCGACTGGAAGGCTGCGTTGAACCTCCGTGATTAAACGTCGTATATAACCCGCAAAATCGGGCTGCTATCCTCCGGCCCAGGGGGCGTCTGACCTCTGAGCCTGCAACGTCCCCACGCCACTTTTGTATATTACACTAAAACTGATGCCGGACGAATTCTTCCTTGGTAGCACCGAAAGCGGCTCGCTCAACCTTCAAACGCCCCATCATGCAAATATGATCTGCAACGGAGTCGGGCTATCGATGGTGTCACACAAGGGACACCTGTCACGAAGCTTCCGGCGAAATTGCTCCTTTTCGTCACATGAAAGTTCCGATCCGACCTCCACCAGCACCGACAGGTGAGAAAAGCCGGCCCTGGCGTCTGTGGCAATGCCGAAAGCCCTAGACGGATCGACCTCTCCAGTGACCGATACGCGGATATCTTCAAGCACAATCCGCTCTTGCATCGCTAGAACACGGCACATATTGAGCACACATCCGCCCAACGCTAGTGCCAGGCATTCCGGAGGAGTCGGGCCGACGTCGTCGCCTCCGCGTTCCTTAGGGATGTCCATTAGGATCTCGTGACCGCGCGCCCTTGCGATTATGCGGCGATTGGCACCCACTGCGAGCGTTGTCGAAATATGGATCGGTTCCATTGCATCCGGGGTTACGGTTTCACTTTCACTCATGGTCGCCCCTCCAGGGAGTAGCACTAATGCTTTATTTCGATTTAAGTCCGCCTCGCCAAAAATCGAGATCTAAGAATATACCGAATAGAAAATAGCTCGTCCAACGAATATTTTGGATATGCTTATCGTTAAATTCGATTAACAAGGGGAAAACACCATAGACCTGCAGCGCATGCGAACCTTGCTCATTGAAACGCCGGCAAGGGTGTTTTGGCCCGCAGCCTTGGAACGCCTAAACGATGAGCAGCAAGATTAAGCTGCTGACCATTCTGCCCGATACCGAGCATATGCGTAGCTCTGCGAGTGAGGACCCTCAAAAGATTATCAAAGACATGGACGCCATAGCCTTTCAGACCAATCTGCTCGCGCTCAGCGCGGACGTTGTGGCCTCACGGGCAAGGGAGGCAGGGGGACGGACTAGCCCGGATATTTCATAAAAAATGGCGAGATAAGCCTTTTTGTGCTACTATTTCGATTTCTTAAGTCAAAATCTCCGAGGAGATTTTGACATGACAAATTGAGCGTAATAAGGCGTGCTTTTTTTCGTTTCGTGAGTAGCCCCTAATTACCAATATAACGCGCGAGTCGGCGCCGCCGTAGTCCGACGTCAAACGGAGGTGGTCAATATGAGCATCCGGAATATTCGCGTGGCGCAATCGTGTGCAGCGGATACGCTCCAGGCGGTAGAGGAATTCCATAGGGCAGTGGTCCAGCCGGACATGGAGTTGGTGATCTTCTTTTGTTCCAGCGAATACGACCTCGACATCCTGGCTGCGGAAATGAACAGCCTCTTTGCAGGGATTCAGGTGGTGGGCTGTACGACGGCCGGGGAAATCGGGCCGGCCGGTTATCGCACGCATAGTCTGTCCGGGGTGAGCTTTTCCGCAGACAGTTTTGTCGCAGTTAGTGGACTGCTGGAATGCTTGAGCCAATTCGATATCGTCAGGGGGCGTGACTTTGGTCAGACTGTGTTACAGCAACTTGAAAGCAGAGTTCCGGGATCAAATTCGAACAACAGCTTCGCATTCATGCTGATTGACGGTTTGTCAGTTCGTGAAGAACAAGTGGCACATGCATTTCAGCATGCGGTGGGCAAGATGCCGCTGTTCGGCGGTTCGGCCGGGGACGACCTGAGATTCGCCAAGACCGGCGTTTATAGCGATGGTCGCTTCCATTCCGACAGCGCTTTACTGATACTGATCAACACCCCCTTAGCCTTCAGGATATTCAAGACCCAGCATTTTGTTCCCATCACCGAACGTCTGGTGGTCACTGAAGCTGAGACCACCAGACGTGTCGTCAAGGAGATCAACGGACTGCCGGCCGCTCAGGAATATGCACGTTTGGTGGGTATTGATGTGCAAAACCTCAATCCGATGCGTTTTGCTGCTTCACCCGTAGTGGTAATGATAGATGGCACTGATTACGTGCGCTCCATCCAGAAGGCAAATGTTGACGGCAGCCTGACCTTTTTTTGCGCCATCGAGGAAGGGGTGGTGCTCAGGGTAGCGCAGGGTGTGGAATTGGTGAATAACCTTGAGTGCACTTTCGAAAAAATCCGGGCAGAAATAGGGCAACCTCGACTCGTTCTCGGTTGCGATTGCATTTTGCGGAATCTGGAAATTTCTCAGAATGGTTTAAAAGATCGCGTAGAGGAGATCTTGCGGCGCAACAACACCATAGGCTTTAGCAGCTACGGAGAACAGTTCCGCGGTGTACACGTCAACCAGACTCTCACGGGAGTCGCTATCGGCTCTGCTCCGGAATCAAAGAGGGAACCCCGCGATGCCTGAGCAGGTGAACCCGGCGATGTCTAGCGCAAACGAGCAGGCTTTGCAGGCAGAGATCGTACGTCTTAACAAGATCATCCAGGCACTAATGAATCGTGCCGAACGCAATGCAAGCGTGCAGGGGTCGGACTTCAATTTGTTCCATACGGCGATTACTCTTGAAAACCAGGTGCGCCGCCGCACCGAGGAACTGGAGGCGGCATTACTGGAAAACGAGAAAATTACCCGCGCCTTGCGAGAAAGCGAAAACCGTAACCGATTGATCGTCGACACCTCTCCCATGAGCATCCATGAGATAGACTTGGCTGGTAGGATAATCTTCATGAACCGGTCAGGGCTTCTCATGCGGGGAGTCAAAGAGCAAGGCGAGGTACAAGGCTCTCTATATGTGGACGCCGTCAATGTTGACGACCGGGAGCGCATCGGGGGATTGCTCGCCAAGGCGTATGCCGGAGAGACCAGCCACTTCGAATTTGAGGCTATCTTGCCGCGAAGGCGGATTTTAAAATCGTGTTTTGTTCCCATCAAGAACAAGGATGGGGGTGTTGAAAGAGTGTTGGGGATAACGGAGGATATCACCGAGCGCAAGGAAGCTGAGGAGTATATCCGCAATCTCGCCTTTTATGACCCTTTGACACAGCTTCCCAATCGCCGCTTACTAAACGACCGCTTCGGGCAGGTGAAGGCCGTCAACAAGCGCAGCCTCCGTTATGGTGCGGTGATGTTCCTGGATTTGGACAACTTTAAGTTGCTCAATGATACGTACGGACATGATATGGGCGATTTGCTCCTTATCGAAGTTGCCCATCGTATTACCCGCTGCGTGCGTGAAATGGAAACCGTCGCTCGTCTTGGTGGCGATGAGTTCGTGGTGATGCTAAGCGAGTTGGCTGTGGATAAAGAAGTATCTGCGGCAAAAGCCGGCATTCTTGCGGAAAGAATCCGGACCAATCTGGCGAAACCCTATCTGCTGACAGGCAAGCTTGATGGGAATGTGGAAATCACGGTGGAACATCATTGCACGTCGAGTATCGGCGTGGTGCTGTTTAAAGATCAAGAAACCAGGCTGGAAGACATTCTCAAGTGGGCTGATATGGCGATGTATAAAGCGAAACAGGACGGGAGGAATACAGTGCGTTTCTCCGATGAAATCGGGTATTGAATCGCCCGATCCTCTTCAGCCCGTCGCTATGCAGTGAACCGTCTGGCCCAATAAAATGTATCCCAAAAATTGGACAGTCCCATAACGTAGGAATCCTGCTCCGGCCCAGGTTAAAATTTGAGGGCAAGGAGAACAGCGATGTCGGTCACTTGGAAGAAACACAGTGGAGCCTTAAAGGCAGTGGAAGAAACAAGCGGTGGAAGGCCATTATTGCCCAACCCCGTCGAAAAGGCAAAATTAGCTCACTTGTCTTCGAGTAGCTTTTCCACCTCGGCCATCTTCCCCTCGGCCAGCTCCACGGGTACGAACACCTGGCCGCACTTCGGACACTTGTAAAGATCGACGGGAAACATGCTCCCGAGATAACCCACCTCGACCTTTCCGACTTCAAGTGGAAGCCCGCACTTGGAGCAAAGCCACTCGACTTCCCCGGGCGCAGCCTCTTTTTGGTTCACGATTCTCCCTCCGTTATCTCCATCCTGTGGCAGTAGGCATTGAAGACGATGAATTCACCCTCGGCGACCTCGTACTCGACCCAGTAGGTGACCGCGGCGGGCTTATAGTGGGCGAGCAGATGCCCCGTATGGCTACTGAGAAGCTTCGCGCCGCTGCTTTCGGCGAAATCGATCACTTTCTGGATATCCGAATCGAGAATCTGCCTACGTTCCAGGGTCTCTCGAAGCTCATCTGCAATCCTCAGCCGAATCCTCCCGTATTTTTCCTTCTCCATCGGCTCTTCCCCCCAAAGTTCTTCGAGCAGTGCGTCTTTTAGCCGCGCCCGGTTCTCGCGGCGCAACGTGTAGACCGGCCCCTTGCGATTCGCAAGGTCTTCCCCAGGTGCGCCAAAGAGCAAATCGAGCAGATGCCAGGTCCTTTTCCCGCCGGATGCCAGGTAATCGCGGCACATCGCGCAATATGCCAGATAGTCGGAGTCGCTTTGTGCGATTCGCTTCCTGATTACGCTTCGGGCAAGCTCAGGGTTGGCAAAAAACATCAGCCCCCCGTAGCCGCAGCATTCGGTTCTCTCGCCGGAGAGGGCCAGCTCTTCTACTGCAAAGCCCAACTTGCGCAAAATGTTGCGCACTGCCTCATGTATATGCTTCTCATGCCTTGTGCTGCATGCGTCATGGATGGCCAGCGCGCGGCCCGGGACCGTGCCCTCGCAAACGCTCTTCGGCAGACCCGACCGGTCCAGCACTTCCCACAGGGAGACAATGTCAGCTTCGGGAAGATGCGTCTTAAAGATCTCGTAGCAGGTTGAACAGGCAAATATAAGCCGCGGCCTGTCCATTGCCTCCCACTGCGCGGCGATATTTTTGAAAGAATCGGAGAAAAGCTGCGCCCGGCCCGACCACTCCGCCGGAGCGCCGCAGCAGCGCAGCATGAGCCCCACTCCGCCTTCGAGTCTTTCACACAGGAAGCCGTATGTTTTCCTTACGTGCTCGGGGGCCGACGCACTCAACTGGCAACCGGGGAAAAACAGGTGGTTGCAGCCGCTTTTGCCCGGTTGACACCGGGTCAGAGCAGACTTTTCACTGTTGCTAAAGAGCATGTCTCGGATAGGAAACTCATGGGCCGAAGGAGGCATTCTCCCCTGATCCACCATGATGCCCCGGGCATTTTTGCAGACCGTGCCCATGTGGAGATTCTCCGGGCAGACCTCCCGGCACAGGCCGCACAGGCTGCACGAATTGATCAGCTTGTTCGCATGCCTGTGGCCCATTACGATGGAAAGATTGTTGTATATCTGGCGGATATATTTTTTGGGGTAGCCCTTGAAGCTGTTCAGATACTCGCAGACTTTCACGCACTCGAGGCACTGGCACTGGATGCACCTTTTTGCCTCAAACACCGCCTCTTCAGGCGAATAGCCCCTGGCCACATCCGACATGGCGGTCGCCGGCAAAGGCTCAATTCCTTCAGTGTTCGTGAAAAGCCGTGTCTCGAAGGCCCCCTCGCTGCTGCGCGAAGCGCTAAGAGAGACCTTCTGGAGGAAACGGTCGATCGAGATTGCGGCTCGTCTGCCGTCGGCCATTGACTCGATTGGTGAACGATTCCCCGAGGGGCGGCGGACGGCGCCTCCGGCGAAGACCTTCGGGTTGGTTGTGCCAAGAGTTAAGGGATCTATTATCCACCTCCCGGCAGCGTCCAGGCCCAAACCCAACTCGCCTGCCGGTTGTTCCCCTGGGGCGAGGTAGACCGCCTCGAAGTCGGAACAAAGGTCATCGATCAATATATCCCGACCAGCTTCAACGCTCAACCGGACGGTGACGCCGACCTTTTCGAGGGCCTTTAAATCGGCTGCAATAACCTCTTCGGGCAACTGCTCCCTCGAAAAGCGGAAAATAGACCCGCCCAGCCGGGACTCCTTTTCGAACACCTCGGCCGAGTACCCCTTCTTTGCCAATTCAAATGCCGCCGTGAGGCCGCTAAGACCTGCTCCCACCACGGCGACTCGTTTGTCCTTGGCGGATGGAGGGAAGCCGGAAGCACTGACTTCTTGAGCCCAGTCCAGGCACGCTTTTTCCAGCGCCCTGACCGAAACCGCTTCCCCCACCTCGCCTCGCTTGCACACGGTCTGGCACGGATGATCGCAAATCCTGCTGATGATTCCAGGAAATGGGACACTCTTCCTGAAAATTTTCGCAGCCGAGGCAAAGTCGCCTCGGGCTATCGCCGCCGCCATGGCACGAACGTCCACGTGAACCGGGCAGGCGGCGGCGCAGGCGGCGGGCTGCTCCTGAATGCAGCTGGCTTCGAGCTTACCAAGTTCTTCCTGATCCATTCTTTCGGGACTCTTCGTCGTAATGCAGCCCGCGAGTAAAGAGCGGGCTGCAGATTGAAGTGGTGGTGCTCCGATGCTCTACTTTCCGGCTTTAAGACCGGCCAGCACCTTTTCGGGCAGCGCGGGGAGTTTGGTGATCCGCACGCCGCAGGCATTGTAGATCGCATTGACAATGCAGGCGTGTGGAGAGGTCAGGGGAAGCTCGCCAACGCCGGCAGCTCCGAAGGGACCGTGCTCCCGCGGCGTTTCTACGTAATAAATGTTGAGATTGTCGGGGATGTCCTTTGCATACGGGATACCGCAGGAATTCAGACTCGTATGCTTTTTGAGATCCTCGAAGTCCTCTGTGAGCGCGAGTCCGATTCCCTGCGCAAGGCCTCCGTAGATCTGTCCGTCCACGACAAGCTTGTTGCAGATCTTGCCGACATCGGCAATTATAGTAAATCCTTCAACTTTTGTCTTCCCGGTTTTCACGTCCACCGCGACCTCGCTCATGAAAACCCCGTACATGTAGACGGCGAAAGGCTTGCCCTGCGCATTTTCATCGCATGCCGTATTCATCGAAGCCGCCCATTTGCCCTCATAGCGAACGGGGATTTTCTCCGCGATCATTTCGTCATAGGTGCGCAAACCGCCGCCCGGTTTCTTCATGGCGGCAAGCAGCATTTCGCATCCGACCTTGATGGCATTTCCGGTCACGACCTGCTGGCGGCTGCCACCAGAGGGGCCGCTGTTTGGAGTAATGGCCGTATCGTTCATAACCAGCTTGATTTTTTCGGGACTGATCCCCATGGGGCGCAGCGCTTCATGGGCGGTCCCCAAAGTTCCCATGTCGGCGCCCTGGCCGTGGTCTTCCCAGCTGGTATATACCGTCACGCCCTGTTTGGTCAGCTCAATGTCGGCCTGGGAACCGTCAGGTCCGTCGAGGCCGCAGCCGTAAATGCCGATCGATACGCCAACGCCCTTCTTGATATCGCCGTTCGATTCGGCCTTTGCCTTCTCTTTGGCCTTCTGGTAGAGCGGGCGCATCTTGTCGATCATTTCCTTGAAGCTGTAAGCATCGGGTTCCTGGCCGGTCGGCGTGGTGTCGCCCGGACGGTAGGCATTGATCGCGCGGATCTCTAGCGGATCGATCCCGGCTTTTTCCGCCAGTTCGTCCATCAGCACCTCGCTTGCGAGGAAACTCTGGGGGGAACCGTAAGCGCGGAAAGCCGATCCCCAGGCATGGTTGGTGCACACTGTGCGGCCAAGGCCCCGAATGTTGGGAATCCCGTAGCCCGCGCCTATAAACTGCGCTCCCCGAAGGGTAAGAAGATCGCCGAACTCCGAGTATGGACCGTGGTCTACGGACCAATCGGTTTCCATGGCCGTTATCTTGCCACTCTTGTCAGCCCCGTATTTGACCTTGAGGAAGAACGGCGAGCGCTTTCCGGTATAGGTGATGTGCTGGGCGTAATTGTACTTGAGGAAAACAGGGCGGTTCGTGGCCAGGGCGGCGACGCCGACCAGTGCTTCCATGGTGGGACTGAACTTATAGCCGAAGGTGCCCCCGGTCGGGTTCTGCACGATGCGCAGCTTATCGGCCTCGATCCCAAGGCCCGGGGCTATCATGGCGTGGTGCAGATGGATGGCTATGCTCTTCGAGTGAATGGTGAGACGCCCCTGATCATCGACATAGGCAAAGCCTACGTCAGGTTCGATCGTCAGGTGAGGCTGCCTCTGGAGGTAGAATTCATCTTCTACGACGTAGGCGGCCGAATCCATTATCGGTTTTGTATCGGCGCCCTTGGCGATCTTCTGCTCGAAATAAACGTTGGGAGTGCCCGGATGGATTTCGATGGCGTCATCGGCCATGGCCGCCGGTGCGCTCATATAGGCGGGAAGCTCCTCGATATTGACCACCACTTTGTCGGCAGCGGCTCTGGCGTTCGCCTCGGTATCGGCGCAAACAATGGCAATCGCGTCGCCGAACTGAAAAATCTTCTGATCGCACAGAATCGGACGATCCCAGCCGTCCCCTTTGTTGGAGGGAAAAGTGATGAGGCCGGTTATGCGATTTTTACCCTTGACGTCCTTATGGGTCACGATCTTATAGACCCCGGGCATCTTCTCGGCCTCGGCGGTATCGATGGAGACGATATTGGCATGGGAAACCTTAGCCTGAACAAGAGCAAGCTGCAAAGTGTCCGCAGGCATTTTCAATCCGAGATCCGCGCCGTAATCGCAGGTCCCCAGGACCTTGGCCAACGCCGTCGGACGCGGATATTCACCGCCCCAGATCTTGCCGTCCGCAGGAATGGAGTATGCCAGAGCCTCTTTTCTCATCTCGCCGCGCAAGACCCGGGCGGCATCCATTACAGCATCCACCAATGGCTTGTAGCCTGTGCAACGGCATGCATTGCGATGTTTTTGAAACCAATCGCGGACATCCTCGCGACTGGGATTTGTATTCTGATCCAAAAGCGCTTTGGCCGATACGATGAAGCCGGGGCTGCAAAAGCCGCATTGAGCCCCGCCGTGTACCATCCATGCCATCTGGAGTGGATGGAGGTCTTCAGGCGTGCCGATTCCCTCGATGGTTGTAATATTGGCCCCGTCTTCCACATTTTTCATTTTGGTAGCGCAGGAGCGAACCACCTTGCCGTTCATGATGACTGAACAGGCGCCGCACTGAGCCGTACCGCAGCCCACCTTGGTCCCTGTCAGCCCCAACTGTCCGCGGATGACATCCGCAAGCGAGGCTTCAGGATCAACAATAAGAGTCCTCTCAATGGCATTCACATTTAGGGCTTTCTTGAGCATTATTACCTCCGTTGCCTAAGAATTCTTTCCAAAACTGCAATTAGGATACCTGCATTCCCCACAAAACATGCACAGTCCGCCGTGCGCCAATCTGACGAAATCCGTGCGAGTAATTTCCTCTCCGGCAAGGACCCTGGGCAAGATCAGATCGAATATACTGGTCTTGTGATACATTACGCACCCGGGAAGCCCTAATACCGGTACGCTCCCAATATAGGCGAGCATAAACATAGACCCTGGCAGCACCGGGGCCCCGTAAGTCACGATACGCCCTCCAGCGGCCTTGATCCCTGCGGGCGTTACATCATCGGGGTCCACCGACATACCGCCTGTTACACAGATCATCTCGGCGCCGGCCTCAAGGAATTTACCTATAGCCTCCACAATGAGCTCTACGCGGTCGGGCGCCAGAATCTGCCCCAAGACCCGGCACCCCAGCTCTTCGAGTTTTCCAATAACGACAGGACCGAACCGATCTTCTATGCGCCCCCTGTAGACTTCGCTTCCCGTGGTGACTATTCCCGCGCTAAGGCGGCGCATCGGCTTAACCTCAATAAGAGGGGCGTTCTTGCCGCAGATCTCCTCGATATGTTCTATCTTTGCCTCCTCTATGACCAGCGGAATGATGCGAGTGCCTCCAACAACAGCGCCCTGCCTGACCGTCTGATTGGAATGAAGCGTCACCATCACGGTCTCCGCAAGTTCATTAATTTCATAGAGCGCCTCGACATTTACTTTGAGGAGTCCATCTGCTTCGGCTACAAAATCCATCCTCCCTTCTTTTGGCCCTGAAAGCTTTAGGCCCTTTCCTATCGCTGCGCGGGCCATACGCTCGGCGGCGCCGTTTTCGTGCAGCAGGCCCGAGTGCATTTCCCAGACAAAGATATGCTCCTTACCCATATCCAGCAGTCTCGGTATGTCTTCTTCCCGAAGGATATGACCCTTTTTGAAGGCGGGTCCTTTGAATTCGCCAGGGACAATTTGCGTCAAATCGTGACACAGAACCGATCCGGCGGCCTCTTGCACTGGAACCATTTTCACCGGTTCTCCCCTTCTGTGGCTAAAGAATGAGTCAAAACATCAGTCCGCCCCCGCATAATGCGCTTAAGAGCGGGATCTCGGAAGGCAGCAACAGGGCGCGCGGCTTAATTCAAACCCTTATGCCGCTTGTCCTATAAATCAGGATGTATACTCCCCCTACGAGTCTTTGGCGTATATAGCAAAAGACGGGCCACTTGTGCACTACATAGTGTAAGTGGGCAAAGTCTGCCGGAAGTACAAGCCAATGAGCCCAAAATTACAGAAGCGGATGCAAAACGAGGACAGTCTTTATCCTCCGGGTAAACTCATAGCGTCGCACTGACCGCAGTTTGGGACGTAGTCAATGCCTTTTGTGGCATGATGACCCAAAACGCCTCACTCGATAAACGCAATCGCCCTGCCTGGGGGGATGGGCCACATCGCTGAAGCACATCGCTCACAATGGGAGGCCCATCCAATGCATCATGGGAACGATCCTCTAAGGGCCGGGTCCCGGCCTCTAAGCTCATTTAAAAGGTTAGCGCTTCAGGATGAGCGGAGGATCGCCTCTCTGCCCGCAGAAGCGCAAGTAGATAATCTTTGGATCATTCCGGTTGTAAACAGTGAGGAGCGTTCGGATCCGTTTCAGAATCGAGTAGAGAAATATCACAGGGAAGTGGAAGTTCCAAGGGGCGCCAAGGGCTTGAAGCTTTCCATCCTGGATGGAATAGCCGACGGCAAGAACCAGCGAAACGATTCGAGAGGGGCTCTCTCATAAGCTTTTCCCGGCTCCGACCTGTTAAGCTGCTACGCTTTCGCCCTCTGAAAGTTGATTTGCTATACCTTACTAATTACCGAACCTATGCCGTGCCCATAAGTCATTGGTGGGTAACGCTCCCGCTTTTGTCCACTCTACTGCTTAAAATGCAGTCTAATTTATGCATTTTTTAGTATGTAGTCAACCCTTAGCAGTTCAATATATAAAGTCTCAGTCCCGCAAATCCAGCAGAACACGCTTGGCGGTATCCCTCTTGACGGTTTGCCCTTTGGGCAGGAGGCTGACATCCAAAGAGACGGCTCCCTTCTCAAGAGCCGATCGTATAACCGGAATGACGCTTAGCGCCCCCTGAATCGCAATAACGCTTTGTTGATTATCAGGCACCGTAGTCTGAGCCTCGATTCTCAAACAATCAATTCCCTGCGATCGCACAAGGGAAGCACTAAAATCCAGGACCCCTTCAAGGGGAAAGATCGCCTCGTCGAGATCGGTCATGCTCAACCAGCCTCCCTGCGCGATGGGACGCATTGAGCGTAGGCGATGCTTGACCCGTGCCAGGGTTTTAAGCACAGTTCCGCACGGGCAAGTGCCCGGGACAAATCGGCTGACATCCCCGGTCCGGTATCGAATGAGCGGCATTCCTCTCCGAGTGAGCGTCGTAAAAACCACCTCGCCGGGCTCTCCTTGCGAAACGGCCTTTCCGGTCCCCGAGTCCACGATTTCAACATAGAGGTCGGCCTCCCGCAGGTGATATCCGTTTCCTGCCTCGCATTCTACACCGCCTCCAAACCCCATCTCAGTCATGCCGTAATGGGTAAAAACTTCGCACCCCCACAACCGCCTCAGTTCCTTGGAAAGCGCATCCGGAATATGATCGGCGGTCAAAAGCACGCTCCGGGGAGCGGCCTTGCCGCCGCTCGATCTGGCAAGTCCAAGCACCTGAGTCGGAATGCCCACCAGGATGTCGATCCGTTCTTCTACCATGACGTCAAAAGTCTTGGAAGCCTCACGGACAGGGCCGTGAGGGACGCCAGCCGCACCTAACCGTTCAAGTCCCTTTACCAAAAGATCCCCGACACTGCCAGGAAGAGTTCCAGGCAGCAGAATCAGAACGCGGTCACCGGGACCCGCGAGCGTAGACATGCCGTGATGGAAGAAGTCGATGGTCCGTTCCTGATCGTCGATCGTAAAGAAAACACGCTTAGGCTCGCCTGTCGTTCCGGATGTTTGAAGCGTCACAACGCGGCTCACCTCACTTTGCGAGACACACAGAAACCGGAGGGGCTGCCGCCCGATGTCCTCAGCCGTCGTAAATGGAAATCGGCTAAGAGCCTCAAGGCCCCCAAGATCCTCCTGCGATAACCCCGCCAAATACTCCCGGTAAAACGGACTGCGGGCTTTCGCCCAACTGATTGTTTCCCGAAGTTTCGCAAGCTGGAAGGCCTCGATCCGTTCCCGGCTCAACCCGGTGCCATTTGTAACGATAGAGCTCGAAATCCATGCTTCCAGCGGTGTGGTCTTCATGCCGCTTCCCCCGTCGATCCTCTGCCGAACCCTTTATCCCTGTAATAGCTACGCCCCTCGCTGTCCGTGATATTATAGGCGCAAAACGGGATCAACCGGCCATCCGGGTGCACCACGTGGATGCAGCAATCCTTCAGCCGTTCCAGATCCAGATTCCATGCGTCCTGGAAGGCCATTCCCGAAATGCAGAGCGAATGAGTTGGGACCCGGTTCAAGAATTCGTCCCATGCGCCCAGGCTGTGAATCTGGCCGCCGGCGCAAGGGATTTGCATCTCTTTTGGTCCCGACCAGAATTGAGTAACGAACCGGCGGGATTTGGCAGCGCCGTCGGTTGCCAGAATTGGTTTACAGCCACAATCTTTGGATTGGTGCTGCGTCCATGGCAGCACTGTTCCATCGGTGAGGAGCACGAAGTTGCCATGGAACGAGCAAAGAGCGTTTTCGCATCCCGGAGGTTTGAAGTGCTCGGCCCTGAGCCTTGCGCCCGTCTGGGTTTCTATTGCAGTTATGATTTCAGGGATGGTGATTCGGTTCTCATCCTCTGGCGGACTCGGGTATCTCCCAAAGTAGCTCACGGGCTGAAAGTGGACGCCCCGAATCGTAGGAAGCCCCTGAAAGGCGAATTCGATAATAGGTCCGATTTGACCCGTGTTTATACCGGGAACGATTGTCGCAACGACGACTACCCCAAGGCCGTATCCGGCGCAGTGCTCGATGGCCAGCCTCTTCTCCCGAAGCAACTCCCGCCCGCGAATTCTTAGGTAAACAGAGTCCTCCATACCGTCAAACTGAAGGAACACAGACGCAACGCCGGCATCCTTCAATGCTTTAACGTAAGAAGGGTCATTTGCCAGCCGCAAACCGTTCGTGTTGATTTGAATGAACGAAAATCCCCTGGATAGCCCCATGGCTACGATTTCCGGCAAATCATCCCGCAACGTCGGCTCCCCTCCGGAGAGCTGCACATTGCATGGGCCGGCAACGGCGAGCAGCCGGTCGAATTGCTCTCTAAGATCTTCCAGTGTCGGGTCGCATGCAGGTTTGTTTCCCGCACCGGCAAAACAGAAGGCGCAGTGTAAGTTGCAGCGTTGAGTTACCTCGATAAGGGCGGTGCATGTGTGCTGACGATGCTTGGCGCAAAGACCGCAATCCAGCGGACACCCTTTCTCCACGAGCGTGGAAGGGTTCTCGGGATAAGAGGGAGTTTTGGGGCTCACCCATGAGGAGAAGGCGGGACTCCCACGCCAGATTACGGTCTCATGAGAACCGTGTTCCGGGCATGACTTCTTGAGAAAAATCCGGTCTCCCCTGCCAATCCTCCACGCAGGGACCACGGCGAAACACTCCGGGCAGATGCTTTGCGTTTCCGAAAGAGAAATTTCTTCCATCACGGGCGCCCCTGGGTCAGATCGACTCCGTTTTCGCTCAGCAGACTCTTTACTTTCTCATAGACACCCGTCACCAGAGCAGGACAACGCGCTGTGCGGTTTTTGGGGTTGTCGTCTAAAATGACGCTGCACTGGATACCGCCATACATTTCGCCGAACTCAGCGGAGAACCATTCAACCAGTTCCGAAATCATGAGATTTAGCTTTGGGTCCTCCTCCTCGTCCGAAGTACCTCTTCCGGCGTATAGACCTACAAGACAGGCCCCGCCCGTGAGCGCCCCGCACACATCTCCACAGAACCCTATCCCTCCCGCAAGCCCGCTCATGGCTCTGATCACGTCGGGATCACTCTTTCCTTGTGCCTCGAGGCCCAGGAAAAGCAGGATTTGACTGCAAGAGAAACCCTGTTGGGCCAACTCAAACATCCGGACCGTTTCGGTTGTCATAAAGAATGGCTCCTCATCCGATTTGGGGTTCATACCCACCTGAGGCTTGCGGGCTTTTCTGCGATAGCAAGAAAATATCCGAGCTTTGCCCGGGAAACCGCTCGCTCGATTCTTAGCGCATCGATTGGTTCGCCGCCAGTGAGCGAACACCAGAAGGACCGCGCAGATCCTTGTGAGAAAACAAGCCGCGCGGCAAACTGTTTCAACGCCGCAGAATGGTCCTCCCAAGTGGAAACGGCAAATCCGCATTCCTTGAGTTCGACCATCAGTTCCTCTGCGGACAATGCTCCGGTGAGGCAGCAGTCCATGGATAGTGCGCGAAGTTCCGGGATGGCTTCCGCATTGCGGACGTAGACGTCGTTTAAGATCAGCCGCCCCCCGCCCCTTAGAACTCGGAAGCACTCCCGGAGAAACCTTTGCGGGTTTGAGGAGAGAGACAGGCTGCATTCCGCGAGAACGCCGTCCCATTGAGCATCCTGGAAGGGCAGGCTCTCTCCCGCTGCTCGCATGAGGGGGAGGAGACTGTTTCTTGCGCGCCCCTGCGCGATCATCGGCAGCGAGGGGTCAACACCGGCTGCAAAGAACCCGAACCGCTGGTTCAGATGTTCCACCGTAGTCCCGGTCCCGCATCCCACGTCGAGAAGACAGGAGCCGGGAGCAAATGCACATAATGAAAGCGCTCGCTCCGTCAGCGCTACTCCGCCCGGACGTATGAAGCCGTCCGTGCCTCCGTTTGCAGCAATCCGCTCATAGACCCCGCACTCGCCGCTGCTTGCCATTATAATCCCCTTCCGCCAATTTGCCGAGCGCAAGATCTGCCGCAAGAAGCTGCTCGCAACCATTTACGATGGTGATGCCGATGGATTCAGTCTTTGCCTTATCCCTTGCCTTCTTTTAGAATAGAACAGGGACGGCTCATGATTTGCCCAAAACCTCGTCTGCAACGTCTTCCAGGCCCAGTTCGATAAGCTTCTGTCTTGTGGGAATGCCGGTTTCTTTGTCCCAACCCCGTCGTTCGTAATACTCGTCCTTCATCTGCTCGAACTTCTCCCGGTCCAACACCGCGCCTTTGTACTTTCCTCTGCTCAGGGGCTTTTCGAAAAACTTCCTGGGCAGGATATCCATGGCCCGGGACATTCCCTGGCGAGCATCAAACATCCGTTCCAGGTTCCGAATACGTTCGGCGGCAAGCAGCATTTCCTCCATGCTCCAATCCTTGCCGGTGACCAGGTTGAAGAAATTAGTGGCCGTCTCGATAGTTTGGAAGATAAAGAGGCTGTAGGGCCATGTGCAGATTCCCAGACTGTCCACCACCCGGTCGTTGTGCTCGGAGAGGATGGCCGACATGGCTTTACCTTCATAGGACAAGGGAATGGCCGCCTCTTCACTGCCCAATTGCGCCTTGGCCACTTCCTGGAACCATTCCGGGGCATTATGCCATTCGAACTCGATCAGGCTGCCGCGCAACGGCAACGGATCGCCCCGATGTCCCACGGCCTGCATCAAGCCCGATCCCCTGTAGGCGCGGAACTCGTAAGGATGGGGGGCTAAGCCTTTGACTAAGTCGAGCTTCTCCACCGCCTCAGGGCCAATGTGGCTGGCGAAAGCTTTCTGCCCCTCGGCCAGTAAGTCGCCGTAGCCTTCTCGATAGCCGATCTTTCGGATGGTAGTAAGGATCGCCTCCCGGCCCCCACGTTCCATGGGCACGCCGTCGGTCTCTTTCTCCGTTATAATGCCTTCGTGGTATAGCTCCATAAGCAACCCGATGGAGGCGCAGACCTCGGTAGCATCGAGCCCCAGCTTTCTGGACAGGAGGACGGCCTCCCAAAAGACCTTCATGTCCAGATTCCAGACCGAGCCGGTAAAGCCGCTCCAGGGTTCGCAGGTGACAAAGCCCTTGCCGAGCTCCGGGACCGACAGAAAATTTTTGCAACGGACGGGACAGTTGTAACAGCCGATATTCTTGACGTTGAATTGCTCCACAAAGGCCGGCCCACCATAGTTGTTGATGATCTCTTCCCAATGCACGTCCTCATAGTATCCCACAGGGAAAAAACTAAGAGAGTACATCATGGAGATGAAGCGCACAACTCCCCAGTTGGAAAGTTCTTGACAGGCCGGGTGCTGGCGGATTTCCTGGTTTATCGCTATAGAGTACTGCAACAGCTCCTGAGGTTTGGCCACACCCACCTGGCCTGAGCCGCGCACCGCAATGGCCTTCAGGTTCTTTGATCCCATGACTGCGCCTGTGCCGGTTCGGGTGGCTGAGGCGGCAACTTCGGTGATGATACTGGCGAAGCGCACCAGACGTTCCCCCGCCGGACCGATGCACACCACCTTGATTTCCGGGTCGCCCAGTTCTTGCTGAATCAGTGTCTGGGTCTCGAAGGTGTCCTTGCCCCAGAGATGTTCGGCGCTGCGGATTTCCACCCGGCCGTCCTTGATCCACAGGTAGCTGGGCTTTTCCGCCTTGCCGGTGATCACGATGTGGTCGAAGCCTGCGAATTTGGCCTCCGGACCCCAATAGCCGCCAAAGTTGGACTTAGCCCTCAAATTGCTCAACGGCGAGAGAGCGGTGACATCGGTGCGGCCCGAGGATGGCATACCCGTGCCGCTCAATGGACCCATGCTGAAAATGAGAGGATTTCCGGGGGCCAACGCATCGGTGCCGGGCTTGTAGTTATCGTAAACCAACCGGACGCCGATGCCTCGCCCTCCAAGGTATTTATCGACGTAAGGTTCCGTGGGTTCAGTTGTGATTTTGGAGTTGCTCAGATCTACCTTTAAAATTGAACCTACCCATCCATTCATGCGGGACCACTCCTTTGTTTTCGTTACGCCGTTAATGGCATAACGTGTGAAACTAGATTTCCACCTCCGATCTGAGCAAAAAACAGGCCATCGATCCAACCAATGGATTCACTTGATCGGCCAGGCGCCGTCCATAAAACAAGGCCGGCACACTGTGGTAGAATTGGCCAACTAAACCCGCATGTGCAAACCCTAGATCCCGCAGAACCGGGGTTCAGGACAATTGGTATGCCTTTTGTGGCATAATGCTACAGAATGCCCCACAATCGAATTGAATGCTTTCACCGATTCCTATTTTCTGTCCCGATACAACAACCTATCGAGCTGACCATCCACAACGGGAGTGATTCAATCCCGATCACAACCAGATTCGATTGTGCCATATAAAAATTCCGCTTTTTGATACGCATCCGTTTTCCCTCTTTCTGTTTTGTCTGCTGTTACTGCCTCTTTTTCTATATACGGTTGCCGGGCTATTTTTCCCCAAAAATATAGCCGGTGACGGCGCCGCTTTCATCTTCCCATGAATGCCGGCTCAGACTACGTCAATCGCTTCGGGATCAGAGCGACCGCGACATTTTTCATCTGCCTCAAATCGATCACTCCGGCCACCAGGCCAATCCCTATCCCTTTCAGCTGGGAGCTTGTCCGAGAATGCTTGCGAATCCGTAATTCCGCATCCTGATAGCATAGCTTTGGTGCAACGAGGTGGGGATTTGCGCCATCCTCACCAAGGAGGCCCACAAGAGAGTCTATCAGTAGCCTTGTATTGGCATGAATCGTGCTTGGATTATGGTTGAGAGGACTATGACATTTTTCGACAATTAGCTATTTCAAACATCGAGAAAAACTATAGTTTTCAGGGTCAGAATGCATATAGTCCTCGACTGGCAGTTGGTATTTTGATTTATGCATACAGCAGAGGCGTTTTCAGTTCGAGGCAAATCGAAAGAAGATGTCATGAAGATCTTGGCTTTATGCAAATATCTCATCTTAGCTGCCCTAACTTCCGAGTTTTGAGTGATCTCAGGAAGGACACTCCGGATTTTCTAAAAGATTGCTTCAAGCAAAGCGCATTGCTAGCAAAACCACTCGGACTGGTTTCGTTTGGTCATGTAAGTTTGGATGGGTCAAAATTCAAGACCAATTCATCCAAGCATAAAGCGATGAGCTATGAGTTCCTGAAGATTAGGGAAGAGGAATTCGCTAATCAAGTCAGGGGACTGATGGATCAAGCCGAAGATTGTGATCAGCGCGAGGACGAACAACTTGCTAAGGCTTTACGAACCCGATCGCAGAGGCTTGTGAAAATCCCGGCAGCGGAGTGTTGTAAAAAAACTTAGCACAATATCTATGAAATGATCTGCTCGATATGCTAAAAGGATAAATTCTTGAATAGACAGGAAAACGGCATGTCTGCTGCGCCGAGCGATTCTTTTCACAGGAAGATCGATTACCTGAGACTTTCGATTACCGACAGGTGCAATCTTCGCTGTTTGTACTGCATGCCCGAAGAGGGCGTTACCAAGTTCCAACACTCGCAGATTCTTAGCTACGAAGAGATCGTAAGGCTTGCCCGAATTTGCATATCCATGGGAATATCCAAGGTGCGCATAACCGGAGGCGAGCCCCTGGCAAGAAAAGAGGCTCTTGAGCTGTGTAAAGCCATAGCCGGCGTTTCGGGGCTTGAGGGCCTGAGTTTGACCACCAACGGAGTGCTCCTGTGCGATTTTGCCGAAGAGCTTTTTCGGGCGGGTATACGGCGTGTAAATATCAGCCTTGATACCTTAAAGCCTGCGAGGTTTTTGCAGATCACCAGAAGGGATCTCTTTGAGCGGGTCTGGGCTGGGATAATGGCGGCTCAGCAGGCCGGTTTTTCGACCGTAAAGATTAACACGGTGGTCATGGCAGGAATAAATGACGACGAAATCGAGGACTTGGCGCGCCTTACCTTCCGGTATGCCTTGCATGTCCGGTTCATCGAATTTATGCCTTTTGCCGAGCATGAGCGCAGGACACGCTTCTTTTCGGCCTCCCAAATACTTGAGCGGCTGCGCCCCCTGGGAAGCCTTGAGGCCTCAAATGCCGTGGAGGCCGACGGTCCGGCTCTTCATTACGCGTTTAAGGGCGCTTTGGGAAAAATCGGCATCATCAGCGCGGTCTCCAACCATTTTTGCTCAAGTTGCAACCGGCTAAGGCTTACGGCGGACGGAAAACTTAAAACGTGTCTTTTTTCTGCCGATGAAACCGATTTGCGACTGATGCTGCGCACCGGCGCTAAAGACTGCGAGATTGCCGCCGCGATTCTTTCGGCTGTGCGCAAAAAACCCGAAAGGCACCATCTTGGCGACCCTGTTTTTCGCAAGGCCATTTCAAGGCCGATGTTTTCGATTGGAGGATGATTTTTTGCGATCCACCCCCATTTTCCCACCCCGCCGTGGGCCAGGTAGGCGCCAGTGAATAGCGATCTGCAAAAGATTAGAGATGAGATAGACCGGCTCGATTCCCAACTGGTGCTTATTATAGGGTGAATTTAAACAAACGACACTAAAGCCCCATAGAATTTTAAACTGCGTCTCCGATTCCTCGGCAGGATTTTTCGTCTTCTTGAATTTGTATGAAACACCGTATCAAACGTAACTAATCACAGGGTGCCAAACCAAAACACACATTTTTTGAAAATTTTCTTTATTTGGCCGAAAATTGCACTTCGTGCGGAACATTATCACTTTATTCGTAAGCGTTCGCTAAACCCCATCTTTTCAAGTCAAAATTATTGTGGCAGGCTTGGTTGCAATCGGCTGGAGGGC
>JBMFHI010000007.1:0-61961 GCA_049976905.1 Syntrophobacteraceae bacterium
GTGGCCGTCGCAATACTTATCGGCGATGGCGCACACTTCACGGATGTATTCGGTGCTGATCAAGCGGGCCGAACCGACACGAACCGAGTAAAGAGCGGCGCCGGACTCCGAAACGTGCATGAGTACGCCGGGCTCAAGGATTTCATGATATTTCCACTTACCGAAATTTTCTTTAATAATCGGCGGAAAGAACGCGTCATATTTGGGTGGGCCAATATCTGTGATACGATCTTGCATGACATTGTTTGGATCAAAAGCCATTTTTCACACCTCCTAAGCCTGATGCCGTTTACGATATTCAGTGGCGTCATGTTCCCAACCGCCGGGGACTGTCGCTGGATCGTAGAAAATGTAGGGGTTGTATCTCGGAGTATTGACCATGCGTGGATCGGGTTCCAACTCGACGGCCTTGAGGAATTCGCGCAGGCTGAGGCGCTGGATGGTTTCACCGAGGCGTTCGCGGTTCTTGCCGTTTTCCATCCACCAATCCCAGACTTTTTCGATAAATTCCTTGAATTCGGTGTAGGGCGATTCCATTTTGATAAAAGGAATCATAACGCTGGAAAGCTGCGCGCCTTCCAGAATCGGGGCCTTTGCGCCCATGAGGATGGTCGCTCCCGTATCAAGACCCGGACGAAGAGCGCGAGGCATTACGCGGATGCAGTGCATGCAGCGAACGCAGTCTTTGTTATGGATCTTAAGAGTCTTACCGTCATATTCCATGCATTTGGTGGGGCAAAGGTCGATGACTTCGGCCTTGATGTCGAAATCTTTGCGCGCACCGCCCGCGCCGCCGTGAGGGACGATTTCGCCGCCCACATAGGCTTTAACCGCATCCTGGTCAACGCGGATATCGTCACGCCAGGTACCGATAATGGAGCAGTCCGCGCGCGATGGCCGCAACGCAGTCCATCGGGCAACCAGAGGACTTGAACTTAAACTTATACGGGAACATCGGCCTGTGGAGGGCATCCTGGAATTCCTGCGTCAGGTCGTAAATGATGTCCTGGGTGTTGATGCAGGACCATTCGCAACGAGACATACCCAGGCAGCCTTCAGGGCTTCTGAGGTTTGAGCCCGAACCGCCAAGGTCCATT
The DNA here is from genome assembly GCA_049976905.1 of Syntrophobacteraceae bacterium. Lineage (GTDB taxonomy): Bacteria > Desulfobacterota > Syntrophobacteria > Syntrophobacterales > Syntrophobacteraceae > SbD1. Next base: position 1,098 of record JBMFHI010000007.1, read on the forward strand.
CCAAGATCATGGGTCAGTTCATAAAAAATTGGCTCAAGCTGGTCGGTGGTGGTTCCAAGCAAAACTATGTCACCGGTGGAGCCGTGCATATTGGTAAGCCCTGAGCCTTTTGCATCCCAGATGTCGCAAATTTTGCGCAAAACATCCGAGCTGTAATACTTACTCGAAGGATGGTTTACACGCATGGTGTGGAAATGGGCAATATTGGGGAAAAGGTCGGGGCGGTCGCAATAACGGCCAATAACACCGCCGCCGTAACCGAAAACACCAACGATACCGCCGTGTTTCCAGTGACCTTCTTTTTCCTGGAAGGACAACTCCATCAGGCCAAGCCAATCCTCACACATCTTATTGCCTTTGACCGCCAATCTCTTCACATCACTTACGAAGCTAGGCCATGGGCCCTTTTCGAGCTCGTCAAGCATAGGGGTTGCATGTTTTAGCGCCATTCGTTTACCTCCGTTAGGTGTCACTTTAGACTTCCACTCTTACACGATTTGCCACAGGCCCCCTCAGGTAACTTCACCTCCCTTTCCCAGTGCGTATTCATAGTCTCGAATATCTCGGATTCCGCTATTCGTGCAAATACCCATTGGAAAGAACTCTTCGGCAGGTTTGACTGGGCAGGGTTAGTTCATTCCCTCTTCTTCTTTCGACACATCGCCTTCGCTGGGAAGCATGTACATCGTCGTGCTACCGCTCGACCAATACTTCAGCTTACCCTCGGCAACCAGTTCGTTTACGACCTTTTTTGCCTGCATCATCTTTATTTCAGGAACGGCCTTGCAAAGATCGTTGAAATAAAGTTTGCTTTTCTTCTGCTGTTTGACATACTCGATAATCTTTGCTTTTGCATCTTCGCTCATTTTTTGATCTCCTGTGCCGTTAGCCTTGATAAAAAGGGGGGCCTAAGGACAACGACCCCCAGCTTGGAGTCTATATTTTCACGGGGCTCACCCCCCGCCACTCGGTCATGCCAGTAACCCGCAGGCAAGCCTTTGTCAATAAAAAAATCCCGATATTTCAACACAATTCAAGACATTGCAGAAAGAAAGGGCAGCATCTGCGTATTGAACCATCGAAAAGCTTTCCAACAAGGTCCCCTTGAGTTAGAATGAGGGCTTTGCGACTCGAAGAGGCAGCAAAAAGGCTACCGGGTTGCTTCCACACGCGAAAGACCAGCAAGTATCACGGTTTTCCGCACTTTTCCACTGGAACCAAGGCTGTATACCCCAAGGAGAAAAAAAACACAATGACAAATACCGGCCATGCGAGCAATCCAAAACTCAACCTCTACATCAAATTTCTAAAAGAGCAACTGGCCTTCGAACCCCAGTCCGCGGCGCTGCACTACAATCTTGGCCTTGCATACAGTCATAAGGCGTTGCCCGCCGAAGCGATCTCCGAGTTCAAGCAGGCTATCGAGTGCGATCCCAACCTGGCCGAGGCCTATGTCAACCTCGGAGGTCTCTATGCCGACACAGACCCCGAAAAGAGCATGGAGGCAAACCTTAAGGCCCTCGCGATAAATCCCGACCTGGGCCCGGCTCACAGCAACCTCGCTTTCGGATACCTTCGCGACGGCAAGCCCGATCAAGCAGTTATCCATGGGCAAAAGGCCCTCGAGCTCATGCCCGGCTCGCCCAGAGCTTATCAATTACTTGCCGCCGCCTACATTGAGGCCGGCCAGCTCGAAGCCTGCGTGGAACTCTCACAGAAAATGATAGAACAAGGCGTTTCGGCCGGCGCGGCCCACTTTAACCTCTCGCTAGCTCTTCGAGCAATGGGCAGGGACGAGGAAGCCGATGAGCACAGCCGGGTGGCCACACAACTGGGCTACCAGGTAAATGAGAACTAAAATACCAGAGCGATCAGGAAAGCAGTGAGGAAGCGATGCAAATTGGCAAGGATAGCTTTGTGGTGATCGAATACAGCCTGAGGCTTAGCGACGGCTCCTACGTAAAAGGCGAAAGTGCGCCCGCGTCCATGAATTTCGTCGTGGGTTACGGCCAACTCATTCCGGCCCTGGAGGAGGCCCTTACCGGCCTGGAACAGGGGGCGCGCAAAGAATTGACCATCCCCGCGGTCGAAGCGTTCGGCGAGCGGGACCAAAGCCAGATAATGACCTTCAATCTTTCGGAATTTCCCGCTGGCAAAGACCTTGTGGCCGGCAAATGGGCGATCGCAAAAAACAGCGATACGGGTTCACAGTACAGCTACTTTGTAGCCGCGAAAACCGATGAAACCATAACCTTGGATTATAATCATCCTCTGGCGGGACAAGAGCTCCATTACGACGTAAAGGTGGTGCACGTGAGGCCGGCTCATGCCGAGGAACTCGAATTTTTGCGCCCCTGCGAACATGGGGAGAAAACCGACTGAAGTTACCCCGTAAAGGCTGGGGCAAAAGGCTTGCAGGCTAGCCCCGGCCCTTTTTTTGACGAAGCCACGCACAAAAATCCACTATGGTCTCCGCGCGGCTTTCCGCCTGAAGAAATCCCCGGCACAGGTCGAAGAGCTCTTTGTGGACGGCAACGGATTCCCCGGGAATACCGGCCGTTGCAAAGTACTCCCGCACAAGAGCCGAGGCCTTGAGACTGGCAGAGCTAAAAATCCTCTCTCTTGGGTCCTTTGGGACCTCAAAGGGGTCCCAGTTTTCATACCCGATCCTTAGGATTCTTTCCTGCCCGCGTTTTCCCATGCCGTCGAAGACGGCCTTTTTTCTAACTTCGTATTCATCCCTGTCAGTCATCGCATAACTCTTTGAGTGGGATTATTTATTTTGATCATTCTTGCCGCTGGTCATCCCAGAAAAGCTTAAGTCTTACTTTTTTGTATTCCCTGGTGCTAAAAAGAATCCGAAAATTGCCCAGACCGGTTGCCTGAGCGAGCCGGTTTGCGATCTCTTCGCACTGGGGCCCGCTTCGGCCATGGATCATCGCATAAAGGTTGTAGGGCCACTGCGGTGGGCAGGCCGGCCTGCTGTAACAATGGCTCACCTCCGGATAGGTGGCCAGGATGGCGCCGATTGCATCCATGCGATCCTGGGGGCAGTCCCACACAACCATGCCATTTGCGCGAAACCCGACCTGACGGTGGTTTAAAACGGCGGCAAACCTGCGAACGGCGCCCTGGCAGGTCAAGTTTGAAACGATTTCGAGCAGTTGGGCTTCCGTCAGGTTAAGGGTGTCGGCCCAGAGGGCAAAAGGCCTTGGAACAAGAGGCAGATCTTCTTGAATGCACTTAACCAGGGCAATATTTTCAGGTGTTGCCTCGAAGCCGCACCCGGCTTCCGTTGGCGGAAGCCTTGTCTTTTCTTCCGAGGCCTCCCAGTCTCCCTCCTCCAAAACGTCGAGCACCACGGCCAGCTTGTACTTTTTTAAGGCAGGAAGGATTAGCGAAGGAAAATTGCCCGCTTTTGCCGAAAGCCTGGATACGACTTCCTCGAGGCTCTCACCGGGTGGCACGGCGATGGTAAACCACATATTGAAGTCACCCGGTCGCAGGTAATTGTGGCTTACCCCCGGATAGGCGTTAATGACCGAGGCAACCCGCTCCAACTCCTCCGGCAAAACCGCCATGGCGACAAGGGAGGTTCGGTAGCCAAGCGCCCCCGTATTGAAGATGGCGCTTATCTGGCGAATAACGCGCTCTTGCTTTAAGGAAGCGATCCGCTCGAGGGCCTCGCTCTCAGAGATACCAAGCCCCTGGGTAAGAGCCCTGTAGGGGTGGGAAACAATAGGAAAGGAACGCTGGACCCTGTCAAGAATAACCCGGTTGATCGAATCCAAAACATTGCTCCAGGAAAATGGGTTAGATAAAAGAAAATTGCGAACATACCCCGCTCGATCCGGATTATCTCAAGATTATATACCCACGGCAACTTCCAAGACAAGCAAAGCTTTGCTACTATAGGCATCATAAAAATTTACGCGGAGGCGGATTCGACCAAGATGGACAAAAACAGGCCCGAAACAAACGTCCCAGCCGTCAAATGCTTTGTAAACACCGGCTCCAGACTGCTCTCTCTCGACTCGGGGCCTGAGGCGCAGCTCCTAGGGCACGAAAAGATGCCGGGAGGCAGCGCCCTTACCTACGGACAATACCTCGACGCGGTTTCGGGCCTCCTTGTGGAAAACTCTTTTCACATCCTCAGGCAGCTTCTAAGCAAAGGGCCAAAACCCTTTCCACCACTTGAAAAAGCCTCATCCATCGAACTTATTGCCGAAAAGCACGGAGCGCTCTACAGCGTATCCCGTCTGAGGGTGGGCTTTGGCGATACCATCGGCCAATTTGCCGTAAACTGTGCCTTTTCGCCCGAACAGCAGGCATTTCTCCAAGTCGAGACGGCGCTACTAAGCGAGCTTGCCGCCAAATTCAACCTCGACTATCTCCCCTCGCCCATTATCCGCGCAGAGGCTCCCGGCCTCATGGTGTTCCTAGCGCAGTGGTTTTCGGGCCATCACGAGTTCCACCTGTGCGCCAAGGCAGCCGCGGAACCCGCAATAAAGATCTGGGATAACGATAACGGGCAGCGTGAGTTTATCGGCGCCGATAAGAGTTGCGAACTTTACGTCCAGGCCACCAAAATCCTCACCTCCTACCTCGATCTCGAAACTTTTTCCCAAATCTACCCATGGCACCACGCCGCGGGTGACTTCATAATAGACCAGACACAAAGCCCTGTCAGTGTGCGGCTTATAACCGCCAGGGGCTATCGCTCCCTGCTTTCGAAAGACTTCGCGGCCCAGGACAAGATGTTGGGATCTCTGCATTTTTTTCTAAATCTTTGCATCCGGATGAGACTCGACAGACTAGACGGTGTAGGAGAACTTGCCTGGGCAGGGGCAAACTGCCTCGATGGGATCCTACGCGGGTTTATGGAAGCCTGGGAAACCAAGCAAAAGGACACCGTGCCAAAAGCCGAGGAAATTTTTGCACTTTTTAAAGCTCTTTCGCCCGAAGAAAGGCTCGCCTTTGCGCAAGTCGCCGCGCAGGAGGGCATGATCGAAGCCGACGAAACCGACTTTTTAGCCCCAAGGCTTCCCTCGTGCATGGCAGAACTGGCTAAGGCTCTGGAACACTTTGGATTTTAGAACTGTTTGCCGTTCTATCCCCCTGGTTTTCACTACTGCACAGCCGCGGGCCTCAGAACTCGATTCCCTTGCTCGCCTTTAAGCCCCGGTCGTGAAAGGGATGCTTTACAACCTTCATTTCCGTTACAAGATCGGCCATTGCGATGAGTTGATCGGGACAGTTTCTTCCCGTCACCACGATATGGCTCGTCGTTCTGCTCTCAAGAGCAGCGAGTACGGTTTCCAGCGGCAAGAGCCCCAGCGAGAGAACAATGTTTAGTTCATCGAGAACAATCATGTCGTAGCGCGCGCTCTGTATTTCCAAGACAGCCTGCCGCCATCCGGCCTCAGCCAGGCGACGATCTTCCTCGAGATTTTCCTTCTTCCAGGTAAAACCGGTTCCAAGGGGCTTTATTTCAATTTCCTCGATTTTTTCCAGGCTGAGCAGTTCCCCGTAAGTCCAGGCGCCTTTTATGAATTGCAAGACCAGCACCTTCATGCCGTGACCTGCCGCACGCAGAGCCATGCCGAGCGCAGCCGTGGTTTTTCCCTTACCCTGCCCGGTAAACACAATCAAAAGGCCCCTTTGAGCGCTCACTTTTTCTTCCCTTTTTTTTCAAAAAAAAAAGCGGGCCGAAGCCCGCCGATCTTTTAAAAATGCCGTATGCAACAACTACTGCCAAGCCATCACGAATGCTTTTCCGAAGAACTCTCGGTTTTGGTCTCGGCAGCGACGGGTTTGCTTTCCGCCGGCTTTGCCGTGCTCTGATTCTTGCCAGCATAATCGGTCGTATACCAACCCGAACCCTTTAAGTGAAAAGTGCTCATGGAAATGAGCTTGCGCAGCTGACCGTGGCATTGCCCGCACTCTGTCAGCGGCGGATCGGAAAATCTTTGCATCGCCTCAGTTGTCTTCCCGCATTTAGAGCATTCGTACTCATAGATTGGCATAAGTCCGCCTCCTCGCACGATCCATATTATCTGTTTTTAATCTAAATCATTATAGATCCGACCAGTTTAATGTCAAGACTTACCTCTTTTGATTTCAGGGATAAACCTTTTCCACAGCACCCTTTTTAACCTGGAAAATAGAGTACCGGCGCTGCAGATCGCCTCCCTGGCCGACAGTATAACTTCCAGTAACGCCATGGAAATCTTTGGCCTGCTCAATGAGGTTATTAAAGAGAGTATTTCTGCTTGAGGCGCCCCCATCGGCGCTGCGGGCCATGAGCAGCATCGTGAGCGCATCATAGGCCTGAGCCTCCAGATAAGTTGGCGCCGCATTGTAGAGACCGGCATATTCTTTTTCGAACGTTTGCACCTTCGGATTTGTGCTTTGAGGATAAAAGGCAGTGGCAAAAAGCGCATGATCCACATACACCCCACCCGAGCGCACCAGGGAAGGCTCGCTCCACAGGTTGGTCCCAAGCAGGGTTACTCCCACGATGTTGTTATAGGGAAGCTGGGGAGCAATCAAAGAAACCGCGCTTACTTCGTCGGGAATGAAAAGAGCCTCGAAAGGCGTGCCGGTAATGTCGGAAAGGGGCGCGTTCTTTTTGGCTATTTCGTTTAACTGATGCAGGGGAGCGGTAAAATCGGTACTCTTTTCCATGTAGGAAGCGCTTGCCATCATCTGGCCGCCGTTTTTCTGGACACATTCAGCAAAAATCTTGGCCAACTTTTGCCCGTAGCGATCATCGGGATACAGGCAGGCAAAGCGTTTGTACTGGAGCTTGTCGCGGCAGTAGCGCACGAGGGTGTTAACGAGGTCGCGGCTATCAAGAAAGGCGTGGAGGACAAAAGCATCGCTTCCCGCCCCTTTTTCTTTTTGTGTCAGGGAGAGCAGCGGCACACCCTGGCTGTCGGCAAGGGGAATAACACTGCGGTTTGCCTGAGCTCCAAGCGGCCCGACTATGGCCAAAACGGAGTCATTTTTGACCAGTTCGTTATAGGAGCGCACCGCTGTGTCGGGATCAAGACCGGCATCCTTTATATCCAGGGTAACCTTCTCGTCCGGATGGGTCGACTTCCAGTCGGAAAGCGCCATATTGAGACCGCGAATAACCATGTCTCCATAAACGGCGTTGGGACCTTTTAAGGGTACCATGACCCCGATACGGTCAGGATTAAGACCAATATTGGTATCAACAACACCCACGCCCCTGATTGCGGCCCTCATGTCCTGGGCCAGAGGATGATCGGGGTTTTGCGACAGGAGCTGTTTTAAAAGCCTTCCAGCATCCTCTTTGTGCCCGTTGGCAATCAGGATTTGAGCATTTCGAAAATCGAGAAAAACTTTCATGAAATCGGAAGGATTACTCTTGTAGAGCCGATGAAGGTCTCCGGTATCAGCCCTTGCAAGGGTGCGCGTGGTCAAATCGGCAAGGGCTTTTTTTTGCTGGGAAGTTTTGGCCTCGGAAAAGCCGGAAGCACACCAGTTAAAGGCCTCTTCGGTGTCATTTTGAGCACTATAGATTCCAATCATCAGCTTGGCAAGGCCCAGGCGAACGCTCGGATGCCCCTCAGCATCCAACCAAAGCTGTTTGCTCTTCTTTATTACCTCTTTTTTCTTACCAAGGCGAGCGAGCAACTTGAGTTGGTTTAGTCTTGCCCCGTAGATGCCGTCCCATTTGGGATATTGATACACCAGATAATCAAGATATCTGGCGGCAAGGTCGAGTTGACCGGCCGCGAGATAAATCTCAGCGATTCTATTCATCGATTTGGCCGCAATCGCGGTACCCGGAAACTCGTGGGAGACGCGGTTCCAAAGAGCTACGGCCCCCGGGGCGTCTCCAGACTTATAGCTATCTTCGCCTCGCTGGTAAAGCCTTGCGGCATCGGGTGGAGTAACAGTTGTGAAGCTGGCCGAAAGATTAGGAGGCGTCTGTTTTCCACCCCCCGCGCAGCCGCTAAGAATTGTCAAGACAAGCAGGCAAAAAAGCCATCTGCCCTTCTTATAATTACCCATTGAAAGAAGCCTCTTGCGGGAATTCAGTACGCCCCCGAAAACACGGAGAATTTCGCCCCACCCTCGACTGATTCCCTCATCTGAAAAGTACAACAGGGGCACACCAAACCAGTGTGCCCCTTAATACATCGGAAAAGGTTTCAAGAAAAGCTCAAATGAATAATTTTTAGACTCTTTCTATTTCTTTACTTCCTCGAAGTCGGCATCGACCACATCATCATCGGGCTTTTTTTGCTGCTGCTGCTCGGGGCCGGCTTCAGCACCGGCGCCAGGTTGGCCCTGGGAACCGGCGGCGCGCTTGTATGCCTCTTCGGCCACCTTGTGGGAAAGCTGCATCAGAGCATCGAGGTCCTTTTGTATAGCATCCTTGCTATCTCCCTCCATCGTCGCTCTAAGCTTAACGATCTGAGCTTCGATGTCGGCTTTGGTCTTCTCGTCGAGCTTATCTCCCATCTCGCGCATGGTTTTTTCCGTGCTGTAGATAAGAGTATCGGCCTGATTTCTTACCTCGATCAATTCGCGTCTTTTCTTGTCCTCTTCGGCATGCGCCTCGGCTTCCCGAACCAGATTCTTTATCTCTTCATCGTTTAGGCCGCTTGAGGCAGTGATCTGGATGGACTGTTCCTTCTGGGTCGCCATGTCCTTGGCCGAAACATGGACTATGCCGTTGGCGTCAATATCGAAGGTTACCTCGATCTGCGGTATTCCGCGAGGCGCAGCGGGGATTCCAACCAGCTCGAACCTGCCCAGAGTCTTATTGTCTGAAGCCATCTCGCGCTCGCCCTGCAAGACGTGAATACTTACCGCCGTCTGGTTGTCGGCAGCAGTTGAAAATGTCTGGCTTTTGCGCGTGGGGATCGTGGTGTTTCTCTCGATGAGTTTGGTCATAACGCCGCCAAGGGTTTCGATACCAAGCGATAGAGGCGTCACATCGAGCAGCAACACATCCTTTACATCGCCTTTTAGCACACCGCCCTGGATGCCGGCTCCGATGGCCACGACTTCGTCGGGGTTTACCCCCTTATGGGGCTCTTTGCCGAAAAATTCCTGCACCTTCTGCTGGACCCTGGGCATTCTGGTCATACCGCCGACCAAAATCACCTCGTCGATTTCGCTTCGGGAAAGACCGGCATCCTTGAGGGCCTTTTCCATGGGCGGGAGCACCTTATCGATGAGATCCTCGACCATAGCCTCGAGCTTTGCCCTGGTAAGCTTGATATTCATGTGCTTGGGGCCGGAGGCATCGGCGGTAATGAAAGGCAGGTTGATCTCGGTCTCCATGGTCGTTGACAGCTCGATCTTTGCCCGCTCAGCGGCTTCCTTAAGTCTTTGCAGCGCCATCTTGTCGCTTCGCAAATCTATGCCGTAATCTTTTTTAAACTCGTCGGCAAGCCAGTCGATTATTTTCTGGTCGAAATCTTCACCGCCAAGATGGGTGTTGCCGTTAGTGGACTTGACCTCAAAGACGCCCTCGCCGATTTCAAGAATCGAGATATCGTAGGTGCCGCCCCCAAGGTCGAAGACTGCGATTTTTTCTTCCTTCTTCTTGTCCATTCCGTAGGCAAGAGAGGCCGCCGTGGGCTCGTTTATGATGCGCAATACGTTTAGACCGGCAATTTTTCCGGCGTCCTTGGTCGCCTGCCTCTGGCTGTCGTTAAAGTAAGCCGGCACCGTAATGACCGCGTCGGTTACCTTTTCTCCCAGGTAGTCTTCAGCCGTTTGCTTCATCTTGGTAAGGATAAAGGCCGAGATTTCCGTGGGGCTGTAGTCGCGGCCCCGGATCCGGATGTTTGTGTCCCCGTTGCCGGCGCGCACGATCTTGTAAGGGAGGACTTTCGTATCGCCCAGGACTTCATCTGTATCGAACTTGCGGCCTATGAGCCTTTTTACGGCAAAAACAGTATTTTCAGGATTGGTTATCGCCTGACGCTTTGCAACCTGACCGACCAACCGCTCGCCGCTTTCCGTAATGGCCACCATGGACGGGGTGAGCCGGGCTCCTTCAGCGTTGGTCAAAACTTTTGGCTCCTTTCCCTCCATGATCGCCACCACCGAATTGGTAGTCCCCAGGTCGATTCCTATAACTTTACTCATTTAAACGCCTCCTTAAGGTTTGCCTTTTATCGTGTCTCGGGGGCCGTGGAGCGCTCTAGACTCCAGGCTCCGCTCTGAGATCAATTCAGCACGTAGTATTTATCGGATTTCTGGCCACAGCGACCCGCGCAGGCCTAAGGAGCCTTTCGCGCAGCATGTAGCCCTTCTGAAATTCTTTGGTAACGGTCATGTCCGGATAGTCCGGGTTTTCCTCCTGGAGTACGGCCTCATGCTTGTTGGGGTCGAATACGACCCCGATGGACTCAAAGGGCACGGCCCCAAACTTGGCAAGCACATCCAGAAAAGTCTTGAGGGTCATCTTGACACCTTCCAGGAGCCCGCTAGAATTTTCCTTTTCACCGTGTTCGATGGCCCGCTCAAGGTTGTCGACCACCTCGACCAGATGGCGCATGATGCTTTCATTGGCATAAGATATGCAATCGGCTTTTTCCCGCTCCAGCCTCTTTCTGGTGTTGTCGAGCTCGGCGGCAAGCCTTAGCGTACGCTCCTGGGCCTCTTTTAGCTCCTGATCGCGTTTTTTTAGAAGCTCCGGGCAATCTTGTTTAACTTCCGGCGAAGGCTCGGATTCAACCTGGTCTTGGCCGGCCTCATTTATTTCCGTGGTTTTTTCATCGACGTTTGTCAAACTGTTTCCTCCATTTCTTGCAGCCAAATATTTTCGGCTTAAAGAAACCACCCCTTTTAGCCACTCAGCCCGGAGTCGGCTCTTAAGCCTCGTCGGCAATCTCGAGCATGTGGCTGAGCAACTGCGCCGTAAATTCCACTATCGGTATAATCCTTGAGTAGTCCATTCGTAGAGGGCCAATCACGCCAAGAACCCCAAGAGGGGTATCGCCGCGCCGAAAGGGAGCCGAGACCAGGCTCATTTCCTCCCACTCCCGCAGAAGCTCGCCCTCGGTGCCCAGCACGATCTGAATTCCCGTAGAAGCCTTAAGGGCTTCGTCAAGAAGCCTGACCATCTTGGACTTGTCCTCGAATGCCTGCAGAATGCGCCTCATCTGCTCGACATGAGCAAACTCAGGGTTATCCAGAAGGTTGGTTTTGCCTTCTATGTAAATCTCACTTTCCTCGATCGCATATTGTATCGCCCGATTGGCCATTTGCAGAGCCCGCGAAAAGAGCCGGTCAAAGAGAGCCTTCTCGCTTTCCATTTCCTCCCGGAGGCGCTGTTTTACCATCGAGAGGGGCACATTGCGCAGCAGCTCATTTATATACAGGCTATACTTGTCGAGTTCGGCCTGGGTAATTTCTTCCTTGGACTCGACGTGGGTTTGATGAATCAAGCCCGCCTTGGAAATAAGGATAACCATTATATCAAAGGGGCCGCGCCGCAAAAATTCGATATGCTTAAAAGAGGCAATCGACTGTTTGGGCCAAAGCACCACTCCCGCCTGCCTGCAGTACTGAGAGAGCAGCTTGGAGGTTCCGCGCAAAAGCTCGGTTAAATCTTGGGGCCGGGTCAGAAGAGCATCTCGAATCCTCTCCTTTTCAGGGCCGCCAAGCTGCCTGGACCTCATAATCGAATCGAGATACAGCCTCAAGCCCTTGACCGTAGGAATGCGTCCCGCAGAGGTATGGGGCTGGTGTAAAAGCCCCATTTCCTCAAGGTCCGCCATAACGTTACGAATGGTAGCCGGGCTGACATTCATAACACTTCTTTTGGAAATGGTCCTCGAGCCAACCGGCTCACCCGTTTCGATATAGTCGGTAATAATAGCTTCGAGAACAATCTGATCGCGTTGCGTAAGCTCAATCACATTCGAAGTCTCCTTATTGGTAGCACTCGACTTCAAAGAGTGCTAAAGAAACCTAGTGCCAACAGAGACATTTGTCAAGACGCAACCCTCAATATCCTTACTCTTCTTTGGCAATAATCGTGCAAAATCCTTCGAGCAGCTCGATCACCCTGGCTGTTTGAGCCTGAGTGAGGCTGCCGCAGCCGCAACTGGGGGTAAAAAGCGAGTGAGACACGACTTGCCTCAGGCTCAGCCCGCCCGCGGCCGCGAGTCTTTCCACCTGGGCGCGCCACCTTGAAACGAGGCTCTGGGCGGTCTCGGTTTTTAACAAATCGGGCTCCGAGGTCGGTATAACGCCCCAGGCCACGTTTGCGCCCCGGCCGATAAAATCGAAATATTCTTTTTCATAAAGAGCGAACTTATCAAAATAGCCGTAGGAGTCAAAATTTATGATGTCGAAATTTGAGTTAAAAGCCAGTTGCCAGTCCGTATTGGCGCAAACGTGTACCCCGGCCAGTCCGCCAGCCGCGTGGACAGCCTCCACCACCTCGCTAAGCAGCTTTACGACCAGTTCGGCCGAGACGGTGATAAGGGCCGAAGAGCCAAATCCGGCCAGTCCGGGTTCGTCCAGGAAAATAATGACGGGGACATTAAACTGCCCCATGATCTCGATCTGCCAGCGGGCTTTAAGGCCCAGGAGTTTAGGGACGATATCCTGGAAACGCTCATCGTAGATGAGGGCTCGACCGTTTTGGTCCTTAAGGCCGCACAGGAGGGTAAAGGGGCCTGTTACCTGGCCTTTTACGGCTCGGGGGGCGGCTCCTACCTCTTTGAGGCTCTGGATAAAACGGCGGAAAGTCCGGCCGGTTTGCTCACCTAGCCCAAAGGAGGAGTGTTCAAGCTTTAATGCTCCTTCAGAGACCTTTAGGAATTGCTCATAGAAGGTCAAAATCTGAGCGTCGAATTCGGGCGCGCTCGAATTTACAACCCGCGGCTCCTCAAGACTCGAAAGGCCGGGCAGTCCCTCAAGATATTGGACCATCATGCCTTCAGCGGGATAAAAGGGCAACTGAGGCCATACAGGTATCTGGGGCGCGGCGCGCAAAATCAAGTCTATAGCGCTCGCGCGGTCTTTTTGAGGCATGCTGCCGATAAGAGTAGCGCAGCCCGATCCAAGAAAGTCGTGCACAAGGGACCTCCTTTCGGTTGAAACAAAGTTTTTTAAAGAGTGACCGGCGCAAGGGCGACGCGTTCTCGACCTTTTCCAGGCCCCAATTTGCCATGAGAGTGGTTTTGCCGGCAAAAAACGCACCCTCGAACAGCTCCCCCAATCCAACGAACTCCTGGAGCCTGCTTTGCAAATAATCCCATCCTCTGCTTGTAGCAAGTTTTATTTGCTTTTAGACCTTTTGCTGATTTACTAATGCAGCCGCGGGCACCTTTTTGTATTCCAGATCGGGCGGGGATACCCCCTGCCCCTACCCGGGCTTTATGCCTTTTTCGAGGAGGAACAGATGGGCGAAGACCTCAAGAAAATGTATCGTACGGTAATGGAGGATCATTTCCCGGAGGCGATGCGGATCAGTTTCGGCGATCAAACTCTTGTCTACAGGAAAAGATCGTGGAAGTTTGCAGACGACAAGACGGGGGAGCTGATCGAAAAAGGCCTGCGCTACGGAGAAAACCCCGGACAGGAAGCCGCGCTCTACGAACTGACAGGCGGAAACCTGCTGCTTGGGGATTGCCGTTTTATCGAACCGGGAAGCGGCCTTGTAAGCTCCATCTCGGAAGAAGACATGCTCCAGGAAGGCAAACACCCGAGCAAGACCAACCTGACCGACCTCGACAATGGGCTAAACATACTGAAGTTTCTCATGGAGAAACCGGCCGCGGTCATCCTAAAACATAACAATCCCTGCGGGGCCGCGATGGCTGGGAGTCTGGCCCAGGCCTACCACCGGGCAAATCGCGCAGACCGGATTGCGGCCTTCGGGGGCTGCCTCGTTGTAAACCGCCCCATAGATAAGGCCACAGCCGAACTTATTTCCGAGAACTATCTCGAGGTCGTCGCCGCGCCCGACTACGAGCAAGGGGCCCTCGAGGTCCTCAAAAAGAGGGCAAACCTGCGCATTATCCAGATAGCGAGGATAGACCGGCTCCGCGACTACATCGACAGGCGCTTCGTGGACTTCAAATCTCTTACCGACGGGGGCCTGATCGTTCAGCAGTCGCCTCTTTACGGTATCCGAGGGGCCGCGGACTTTAAACCGGCGCAATCATCCTATCAGGGAAAAGATTTCACCATACAAAGGGAGCCCACGGCGCAGGAGCGAGCCGACCTTCTGTTTGGCTGGTTTGTCGAACAGGGCGTAACCTCCAATTCCGTGCTCTACGTAAAGGACGAATGCACTGTGGGCATAGGCACCGGGGAACAGGACCGGGTGGGGGTGGCCGAAATAGCAGTCTATAAAGCTTACCAAAAATTTGCCGATGCGCTTTGTTTCGATAAATACAAGATCTCCTACAAGGAGCTTGAGCTTGCCGTCCAGAAGGGAGAGCGCCCCAAGGACAGCTTGGAGGAAATCGCTTCTCTAACAGAGGCCGCCAAGGGAGGGCTTACGGGCTCGGCAATGATCTCGGATGCTTTTTTCCCCTTTAGAGACGGCGTGGATGTGGGGATCCGCCAGGGGGTAAAGGCGATCATTCAGCCCGGGGGCTCCATGAGAGACTGGGAAGTAATCGAGGCCTGCAATGAAGCGGGAGTAACGATGGTATTTACCGGTCAACGGGCTTTCAAGCACTAAAGGGGCAAAGGTTTTAACGAGCGGGTGGGGGCTTAGACGACGGCCTTTTTAAAGGTTGGCCCCCGCCTGGGAAAAGATGCCGCCCGGTCGGCGGGCAACCTCGGGACTTTATTGATTTTACATGAAAAATCAGCTAGTCTCTAAGAAGATGAATAAGTAGTACGCGCCGCTGAAATGAGGTGCTGGTTGGCCTGGTCCTCAACGGTTGCTGCCAAAACGCTTTAGAAGGCGCCATGCCTTCTAACCAGTAAAGTACCGGCGCCATGCAAAACGAAAAGCAAGTTAAATTCGAAAAGCGAGTTGTTGAAGATATTAAAAGGCGCTCGTCCATTGGAAGCCTGTTCTATATTCCACTATTTTTAGCCATTGTTTTTTCCAATAATTTTTATAAACGGCATGCCGTTTATTGCCTTCCGTTTGCGATATTGATCTTAGGCACTTCCGTGCTGCGAATTACTTACTATTGCATAGTTTCCAAATTCGTGTGCAGATACAACGCCTTTTTGGATAAAATCATTTTTTTCATCACCATCTTCGTCCTGGGGCTTTCCTGGGGGGTCTGCTTTGCCTGGGTTATGCTGCAGGCGGGTGAGTCCATGGCTAAAATGCTTATGCTTATCTGCACTATAGGAATTTGCGCGGGCGGTTCTCTGGCATACATACCCAGTATCACTCTTTCCCTATTTTATAATTTGGCCATGTTGGCCCCAGCCTCAATATCCATGTTGATCTTCCATATCAACCACCCCTTTGTACCTATTCTGCTTATCGTTTTTTCCATTTACATGCTTTTCATAACCATTGAGGGCAACGGTGAATACCTGCAGGCATTCACAAATGAGCAGCTTTTAATCGAGCAATCCGAAGAGCTAACTATTTTAGCAAGGATCGACGGCCTTACCGGCCTCTATAATCGCCGCTATTTCGATGAGAGCATGAACAAAGAATTCAAGAAGGCCTCACGGCTGGGAATACCCCTTACGGTAATCATTGGCGATATCGATAATTTTAAGATGATAAACGACCAGTACGGACATTTGGCGGGCGACAAATTTCTAAAATTCACAGCGAACCTTTTTCGATCTATTTTCAGAAGAGATACCGATACGGTTGCCAGGTTTGGCGGAGAAGAGTTTATCGTACTGCTATCAGACATCAACTCCGAGGATGCCTTTGATTTGGCCGAGGAACTGCGCCAACGCATGTCGGAAATGCAAATAGTCTTTAACGGCCAAACCTTAACGGCAACTTTGAGTATCGGCATCGCCTGTTGGCACCCCGACACACAAGAATCGCGCGACTCCTTGATATCCAGGGCCGACGACGCACTTTACCAGGCCAAAAGACTAGGCCGAAATCAAACGGTTTTTTCGCCGCCACCTTCACCGGTTCCTCAAAGCCAATGATCCGACCACCTTTTAACCCAAGAATATAGCTTCGCTCACCGAGCATTTCCATGCAAACCAATGAAACGACACATTTTGCCAAGCAAAAACGGAGGAACAAAGCACAATGCCCGATAATATTCTAAAGTTTTCCCTAAACCGCTGCACCTGTGTGGAGAGACTGGAAGACAATACCTTGCGATCGGTATGCACGCTTCGAGATACCTTCACCAGCGCTTCAGTAGAAATTATCTCCCGCCTTCCGGACCTCGAGATCGTTTGCGCCCACGGGCGATTCCACCACGAATGGCTGAGGGTTGCAGACATTGACGAGATTTTTTCGAAATTAAAGGGAATGCGAATAGGCGCGGGCATGCTAAAGATCATCAAGGGTCTTATAGGGCAGGAAGAAGAATTAAGGCAGCTAACCTACATGGTCGAAGAATGCTGCCAGGCCGTTATCATATCCCTTACCAAGGATATCCTGATACAGGCGCCTGAAAGCGAGGAGGGAAAAGTCGAATTTTTCTCCAATATGGTTCGTGAAAATATCCGGCTCTATAACCGCTGCGCCGCCTTCGCACCGGGAAGCAGACTGGTCGAGGGCACACAACCGACAAAATGATCCATTTGCGAAAAATTCAAAGGGGTTGTCAAAATGCTCACATTCGCTCGCAACAAGTTGGTATCGGTAGCAGCACTGGACCTGGAAACTCTATCCATTCACGCTGTCCTGGACGATGACGCTTACGGCTTGGAGATCGATCTTCGCGTTTCCATCGGGGAGCGAAAAATCCTCGATATCTTTGGGAAGTGGAACCGCTGGACCACCCCGGAATGCTACAGGGCCCTCCCTTTTCTCCAGGAAATCAAGGGAGAGCGCCTAGACGAAGCGCTGGGCGAAAGGGTCGCTAAAAACCTTGCAAGAAAAGGTTGCCGTCATTTTGCAAACCTTTTTCTGGAGTGCTGTGATGCCGCAACCCAGGCTTTAAGGGTGATAAGATGGGAAAATGAAAGAGTTTCCCGGCCGGGTTTGAGCTTGGAGGCTTTTTTAAAAGAAGAGGGCGGAAGGGACAGAATAGTTGAAAAAACAGACACATCCGAAAGGTTAACGACACCCCTGCCCTCTCACCAAAGCGCAGGAGAGAGGTCCAACGTGGAGGATAACCGCAAGGACAGGCTCAGTCGGGCAGGGGAAGACCGAAGGCAGGGATTTATTATCGACCTGCACACGCACACATTTCCCGCCTCCTCCTGCAGCTCGGTTTGCGCGGACGAGTTGATCGAGGAAGCCAAACTTATAGGTTTAAACGGCATATGTTTGACAGACCACAACCATGTCTGGAGCATTGCCCAGGTGGAGGCGTTAAGGCAAAAGCACGGTTTCGCGGTATTTCGAGGAAACGAAATCACCACAAACCAGGGAGACATGCTGGTTTTCGGGCTGGAAAAGGACATACGGGGCATCATTACCATCGAGGACTTAAGGCGTGAAGTTGACGCAGTGGGGGGATTTATGATCGCCGCCCATCCGTTTCGCGGCTTTCTTACCTTCAATACCGTAGAGCTTGGGCTAACCGCGGAGAAAGCCGCCCAGAGACCCCTTTTCCAATTGGTCGATGGACTCGAAGTGCTAAACGGTAAAGTGACGGAGAAGGAAAACGGGTTTTCGTCCCGCGTGGCCGAGGCGCTCAAGCTTCCCGCTACAGGCGGCAGTGACGCTCACCAGGCCTCTGATGTGGGAATTTATGCAACACGGTTTTTTGTCGAGATCCACAGCGAAGAGGAACTGCTCCGGGCGCTTAAGAGCAGGGAGTATGTTCCCGTGGCTTTCCGCTCCGAAAAACGCCAAAGTGCATAGAGTTATCTTTCACAGAGCGCTAAACGCCAAGGAGAACCTATCATGGAAGCTCAACGCGATTGGGCAAAGCCTGTCAGGCGGCTTGAAAGCCTCATGCGCCTTAAGTATTTTCCCGTGGCTTTAAAGTTGCTAAAAGATAAGTCGGATCTTGGCAAAGTTGCCTTTCTTAGAAGGCCCGCCCACAAGGTTACCCTCTGCCAGCTGATAGGTCAGGTTCGCGCCCTTGACTGGACCGTTGGCGCCGATTCCGACGATTTTTTGTTCGCCTCCTGTCCTTCGATCCTGGGCTTGTGCGATATCCCCGAGGCGCACCGCGATGGAACCTTTCGAAGCATAGTCTGGACCGCTTCCAAGGAAGACGGCCGCAAGATGGAGGCCTCGATCCCAAGAATCGCCACGGGTAAATACGAAGCCGTGGCCATGGCGCCGCTGGTCTACAACCCTTTTGAGCCCGACCTGGTTCTAGTCTATGCAAACCCCGCCCAGATGATGCTTCTAATCAATTCCTTGCAGTTTAGCCGCTATGAGGTAATGCAGTTTTTCTGCGTGGGAGAGTCTTCCTGCTCGGATGCCTTTGCGCGCTGTTTTAACACGGGCAAACCCTCGCTCGCCATTCCCTGCTTCGGTGAGAGGCGCTACGGCCACGTTCAGGATGAAGACCTGGTGATGGCTCTGCCGGCCGGTCTGATTGAAAAAGCCGTGCAGGGCATGGAGGCGCTCTACCGAAGAGGCGTGCGCTATCCGATCAGTTTCGCGGGCATTGAAAACGATGTGGCGCCCCAATTTCCGCCTTCCTACAGAAATCTTGACCAAATCATGTCCAAAGCACGGGGGAAAGGCTCCCCGCTTCTGATCGGGATTACCGGAGGCATTGCCTGCGGCAAGACCACGGTTTCCGCAATGCTTGAAAAACTGGGTTTTCCACTAATCGACTTCGATCTCATCGCCCGGCAGGTCGTGGAACCGGGTACCCCAGCACTGGCCAATATCGTCGATTATTTTGGAAAACAGGTCCTTATGGCCGACGGCCGACTTGATCGAAAAATGCTCTCTGAAATCGTCTTCCGCGATATGGAGAAGCGAAAAAAACTCGAAAGCTTTACCCATCCGCCTATCTACGAAGAATTTTTCCACCAGGTCGAGGCAATCACCCAAAAAGATCCCACAGCGATCATCCAGGTTGCCGTGCCGCTTCTAATCGAACTCAATCTTTCCTATCTCTTCGACTGTGTGGTTGTCGTCCACATCTCGGCGGCCGAGCAGGCAAGGCGGCTGGCCAAACGTGACTCCATTACCCTTGAAGAGGCCGAAAACATTCTAAGAGCTCAACTGCCAATCGATGATAAAAAACCTTACGCGACTTTTCTCATAAACAATGAATGCGACCTTGAAGAGACACAAAAACAGGTTGAAGCGCTCGGGGAAAAATTAAAAAAACTCAGGAAGAATTGAAAAAAGGGGGGCATTTGGCTTTGCCCCCCCTCTTATACTTAACGCGCCAGAAAAACGGCCTCGTTATTTCTTTTTGTCCTTAGGACCACCTGCGCCATGTGCCGGTCCGTGAGGAACACCACCGGGGCCGCCTCTGGGAGGACCACCCCCTCCGGGCCGGGCGGCACCGAAGTTGCCGTGCGGAGCTGCATGGGAAGGAGCGCCGTAGTTACCTCTGGGGGCTCCGTGAAAAGCGCCGCCGCCGAAGGCTCCGCCTTGCCGGGGGGCATTGACGTTACCGTGCGGAGCTGTGTGAGAAGCACCGCCGTAGCCGCCTCTGGGGGCTCCGTGAAAAGCACCGCCGCCAAAGGCTCCGCCTTGCCGGGGGGCATTGACGTTACCGTGCGGAGCTGTGTGAGAAGCACCGCCGTAGTTGCCTTTGGGGACTGCGTGAGCAGAGTTGTTGTAGTAGCCTCTTGCGACTCCCTGGGGGGTGTGGCCGGTACCGCCGTGGGGATTACCCTGTGCACGTCCAGTTCCGTAGGAACCGCTACGACCACTGGCGCCTGGCCGCCCCCCTTTTAGTTCGTTCATAACCTGGTTTGGCGAAGGTCTTTGGTTTGGGCCTTGACGACCGTAACCGGGATGACCGTAACCGGGACGAGCGCCCATCGGAGTCGCACCGTAACCGCGACCGTTATACCCGGGACGAGCACCCACGGCCCCGCGAGCCGCAGCAGGTCCGCTCATACCAGGCCGCACGCCGGCAGGCGTTACAAGCTGCCCCCGTGTAACCCTGCCGGTATTGATTTGACCGCGCAAAGCGGCGGGATTGGCCCTGCTTGTTCCAAAGGCCCGTGTGCGTATGGCAGGGGCTCCTACACGGCCTGCCAAGGCCATGTTTCGCGCATTGGCGTATCGGAAATTGTTTTGCCAGCGGTTTATGACTGTTACGTTTCTAGTGTTGATATTTATATTCCGGTTCACATTAACGAACACATTGTGAGACCCCCAACCCCATCGGCCCCAACCCCACCCCCAGGCGGGTCCAACGGTGACGGCTCCCCAAAACCCGAAGACTCCCACGAGGGGAGTGAATGCCACAACAGGCCCGGGCCAGACCGGATAATAAGCCAGTGGTGGATATGAGGGCCACCACCAATTTCCGTAGACCACAGCCGGATTGTAGCGCGGAATGTAGACATAAGTCGGATCGGCCGGTTGGATCTCGACGTAGTCGTCTGTTACAACCACCCTTTGCTGAGGGGTAGACCTTAGATTGCCGGCTTCCTGGGCCCGTCTTCTCAATCTTTGGACCGAGTCCATAACCGCGCCCTGCTGTGCAAGGAAAGCCTCCCCCAACTGCTGCATCCAGTCGGGCTCGCGTGCCAGCATGTCGAGCACCTCAGGAAAGGGCACGAGGGCCTTTATGCTAAGATCCCAGGACATCCGGTCCAGCTCGGCGTTTAACGCCTCCCCCCTCAGGCCCGGATGGGCGTGCACCCAGTTATCCGCATCCATAACCTGGTCCGGGTAGGTGGCTGCTATCAGGATTTGTGCAAGCAGCGAATCCGGATAGAGGGCCACAGGGGAAAGCATCTGGTCTAACTGCTGCTCGCTAAATACTACAGCGGGCGGAGGTGCTCCGGAGTCCTGAGCAAACACCGCGCAGGGCGCCGACATCACGATGAAGACTCCCAGCAAAGCCCAGGCGCAAAGCGTCTTTGGTTTCATAAACTTCTCCCTCGGCTAAAAAGTTAAGTAAACATAAATCAACCCGATTAAATATACTTGTGACTTACCGTATCAGATAACGTACGGACACATAAATTAGTTTACAAGAGGCAGCCAATTAATTAGCGGTCCACGTTTAAAAAACAGGCTTTTATTTAAGATTAAAACTATTTGAGTCTATCCGGAAACTTTTTAATGGGCAAAGGAAATTATGCGGCTGGTTTATCTCTATAATAGAGCATCTTGGGAAACATTTCGGCATTAAAGTTGGAAAAACCCGGCCCATGAGGCAACCAATGTGCGATCCCCTAAATTCGATGATACCGTCAACTAAGCAGGCGGGCACAAAAAACCGTGCCCAACCTGCATTTTCGAGTCCACTGAAACAGTATCTATCCTGAGCAACGCAGCACTAGAGGCTATCTACCAGCAACTCGGAAAGTTCCCTGATCTCCAGGACATCCTGCTTGTTTAGGCTGGTGCAAGCATCGGTCAGCATATTCACACAGTAGGGGCATGCCGTGGCAAGCACTTCCGCCCCGGTCTCCACGGCATCGAGGACGCGCAGTTCCCCGAAGCGCTCCCCCATGGGAACCTCTCCCCATATGCGACCTCCGCCGCCGGCACAGCAAAGGCTCAACTCGCCAGAGCGCTCGAGTTCCTTTACCTCAATGCCCGGAATGGAGCGCAGAAGGTCCCGGGGGGCATCGTAGATGCCGCTGTGCCTTCCGAGATAGCAAGGGTCGTGGAAAGAGACCTTCTTGCCCGATTTGGTGCTAAGGGCAATCTTTCCATCAGCAACCAGGCTCTTTAGGATTTCAGTGTAATGCACCACTTCCCATTGGGCTCCAAGCTGGGCGTAATCATTTTTGAAGCTCCACAGGCAATGGGGCGAGGTGGTGATAATCTTTTTTACCCCCTTTGCATTGAAAAGCTCCATATTTGCGCCGGCAAGCTTTTGGAAAAGCTCCTCGTCGCCAACCTTGCGCATGCTTTCTCCGCAGCAGTTTTCCTCGACACCGATCACCCCGAAGCTGACTCCGCCTTTTTTGAGCAACGTGGCGATGCTTTTGGCGATCTTTATGCTTCGCGGGTCATAACAGGAGTGGCAGCATACGAACAGGAAGTATTCGGTATCGGGTCCAAATTGAGGGATATCGAGTCCTTCCTGCCACTTGGTCCTATTCTCACGGGGGCCGGACCAGGGGTTTCCGTTTGCATGGCAGCTGCCAAGTATCGGGCGCAGTCCGGCGGGAACCATACCACCGCCGACAATGCTCGACCTCATGGCCCTTACGTTATCGATGATCTTTACGCCCCTTGGGCAATTGTTCTGGCACATTCCGCAGGTCGAACAGGCAAAGAGGATGTTTTCGTCCTCAAAACCCTCGATGCCCATCTGCCCCAGCCGCTGCATATGGCGGATGTTAAATTCCTCGCTGGTCTGCCCGGGCACAAGCCTCCAGGGGCACAGATTGGTGCACAAACCACACTGCATACACCAGTTAATGGTTTCCGCCCCCATTTCAACTATATAGTCTTTCATTTCAAGCAGTATGTTTTTCGGTTCCATCTAGAGCGCTCCTTGCAGTCTGATTCGAAGCCGCCCCGAACAGGGGGCGGCCCTTTCTCAATGGAATCAGAACCCCTTGTATGGGTTGGGTCCAAGGCTGTTGACCTTCTCGGCGAATTCGTCGAGCATCTTGGGAATCAGATTGAAGTCGGTAATGGAAACCTGCTCCATCTTCACGCGGTCCGATTCCAGGGCGAGCCGGTCAAGCGTTTCCTTGATTTTTGTCATGCGGGTGTTGGCCAACTCGCTTCCCTTGATGAAATGGCACTGGTAATCGTTTCCGTGCTTGCATCCGAGAAGAAATATGCCGTCGATGCCCTTGGAGAGCGCATCGGCCAGCCAAACGAGGTTAACCGACCCAAGACAACGAACGGGTATGATCCTAACCCAGGGATTGTACGAGAGTCCGGAAATTCCAGCCATGTCGAGAGCGGGATAGGCGTCGTTTTCACAGGCCAGAACGAGTAGCCTCGGTTTTTCATCATATTCGTCGGGCACATTGATGTTTTTGATCATGTTTCCTATCATGCCCACCGAATAATTTTTAAAGGAGATGATCCTTTCCGGGCAAGCCCCCATACAAACCCCGCACCTGCGGCACCTTGTGGGATTGGGAAGCGGATTGGCCTTTTCATCCTCGTTTATGGCGCCAAACGGACATTCCTCCGTACAGCGTTTGCACTGGGTACAGCGCTGCATGAAAAACTCCGGATAGCTCTGGTCGCCGGCCCGGGGATGAACGGCTTTTCCAACCGAGACCATTTCAACGCACTGGATGGCCTTAAGGGCCGCGCCCATCGCGTCGGTGCGAGCCTGTTGGCAGTCCATCGGAGCGCGCACGGTTCCGGCCGGATAGATGCCGGTACGCCGGGATTCGTAAGGAAAGCATATAAAGTGGGAATCCGGAAAACCGTATTCGAGCCCTGGGAGTTCGGGGCCCTGCCTGTATTTGAGGTTTAAAAGATTGGAGACCAAAATAGCATCGGAGGCTACCGGGGCAGGTTCCCCATCCTGCTGGGGCGCCTGGACCTTGAAAGGTTCGCCAAGAGCGCTCGTTGGCACCATACCTGTAGCCAGCACCACCAGGTCCACGCTCTCCGACATTACCGGAGAACGGGTAAGAACGTCATCGGAAGTCACCACAAGGCCTCCGGAGCCATCGTCATCAATTCCGGTGACGCTGCCACGGACGAAAATGACCCCGTCTTTCTGCAACTGTTTGTAGAGCAGTTCGTA
This sequence comes from Syntrophobacteraceae bacterium, assembly GCA_049976905.1. Classification (GTDB taxonomy): domain Bacteria; phylum Desulfobacterota; class Syntrophobacteria; order Syntrophobacterales; family Syntrophobacteraceae; genus SbD1. Next base: position 25,019 of record JBMFHI010000007.1, read on the forward strand.
ATTTCCCGTCGAACGAATGTCTTTATAAAATATATAGACCGGCGTCTCGGGGTTCGCCTGCTTAAAGTAGCTGGCTTGCTTCAAGGATTCGATGCAGCATGCGGCCGAACAATAGGGCAGATGCAGCGGATCTCTTGAACCGGCACAAAGGATAAAGGCTACACTGCCCACCGGCTGAGCGTTGGAGGGTCTTTGGACGCTACCGCCCTTAAACATTACTTCCAAGTCCCGTGCAGTAACGATATCGGGAGAAGTTCCGTAGGAGAGGTCGGTAAGCTTGGAGGGATCGTAAGGCACAGAACCCGTGGCAAGAACGATGGCCCCGACCCGCTCGTTGCAGACCCCTCCGTTTTGAGTGATCTCGATATCGAACATGCAGGGGGCCCCTGACACCGAGGCCACCATGGCGCCGGTGTAGACTTTAACACCGGGTTCGCCCGTAACCTGGGCACGGAGGTCTTCCAGATCGAAGTCCTCGAGCTCTTCATAGGGAGGATCGCACGGTGGGAGCCGATAGACATCCTTTACGTAGCCTCCAAGCGTGTCTTTTTTTTCGACCAGGACCGTTTGATAGCCGGCCCTCGCGGCTTCGAGCGCGGCTGTCATGCCCGTGAGACCGCCTCCGACCACCAGGATCTTCTTGTTGATATCCTCCGCGATAAAAGGCTCAACGGGCTCGGATTCGCGCGCCTTGACAATCCCCATTCGCAAAGCGTCCTCAGCCATCATGAGGGTGTCTTCTTCACCCGCGGGCTGACACCAGGCAACCTGTTCGCGAAGGTTTACCCTTTCGAGAACCTTGTCGGGGCCAAAATCGAACACATCAGCCATAACGCGAGGCGAACAGGCCGCCACCACGACACAGTTAACGCCCTCGGCATCGAAATCCGCTTTAATGCGGGCAACACCTTCGCTCCCGCACAGGAAAGGATCCTTACGGCAAACGGCTGCCTTGTGTTCCCCGGCAACGGCCGAGAGAGCCTCAAGGTCGATACTGTCACCGATCCCGCAGCCCGAACATATATATACGCCGATTTTCTTTTCCATCCTCTACCTCCTGCAAGCCTGGATAGCCTTAAGAACGGCTGCGGTCGCGTCCTGAACGGTCGATGAGACATCGGCGGGTCTTCTATCGCAACCAACGCCGATAATGCCCGGTATCTGGCCTTTTGAAACAACAAAGCCAAAATCGTCATAAACGACGTCAGAGGCCGGGATTTTCTCTTGGGAAGTCGCCGGCACCATCCCAGCGGCCAAGACCACCAGGTCGAACTGGTCCCTCAGAATCTTACCTGTCTGCTGATCTTCGACCTGAACGGTAACCATACCCGTCACGGGGTCCTCGGTGATTTCACCGGGCTTGCCCTTTATGAGCCTTACGCGCTCATCCTGGCGAACCTTTTCAAAAAAGGATTCTTGTCTGCCAAGGGCGCGAATGTCTATGTAAAAAATAGAGACTTCCGCCTCGGGCTGCTGGTCGAGCAGGTAGGTGGCCTGCTTCAGGGAAGCCAGGCAGCACACACTCGAGCAGTAAGCCAGATTGTTTTCATCCCGGGAGCCTGCGCACTGAACGAAAGCGATCTTTTTAACCGGTTTGCCGTCCGAGGGTCTGGAGATTATCCCCTTAAAGGGACCGTTTGCGGAGGCAAGCCGCTCCATGACCACATTTGAAACCACGTTGCGGTGCTTGCCTGCCCCATAATAGGAAATCGCCGAGATATCAAAGGGAGTCCAGCCGGCAGCCCAAATAACAGCGCCCGCTTTGACTTCAACGCTCATTGGCGCCATGGCCGTCTCGACGGCCCCATATTCGCAGGCCGCCTCTATCGCACCGGCTTCCGGAGTTCCAATAACCTCGGGGGCAATAACGTAGCGCATCGGATAGGCGAATTCGTGGGGCAAATAGGCCGCCTTTACCGTACTCATCCCGTAATCGAAAGAATTGGGTATAGAGGTTTGGGCAGCCTCGGAGCACTTGCCACAGCCGGTGCATTTATCATTAACGTACCGCGGCTTTACACGAATCCCAACCGTAAAATCACCCGACTGCCCCTCGATTTTTTCCACTTCGGCCATGGTCATGACCTTAATGAGGGGGTTGTTGCGGATACGGCGAAAGTTTATTTCCAGTCCGCACTGGGGCGGGCAAAGCTTGGGAAAATACTTGTTCATACGGGCCACGCGACCGCCAAGATAAGGCTCCCGTTCGACCAAGATAACCTGAAAGCCAGCTTCAGCGGCTTCCACAGCGGCGCTAAGCCCGGCTATACCGCCGCCGGCGACGAGAATTGTCCGGGCGCTGTCTTGAGCATCAGCCATACCACTCCTCCGTTACATCATCTTTTCAATGGGGATAGTCCCTTTACGCAGTTGCCAAAAAAAGAGGAGACGCACCTTTTGAGTGCATCTCCTTTTGCTAAAAACTACTTAGTCGCTTATTTGTTTCCAGTTGCAGCGGTGTGCAACTTGATCTCGACCTTTTCGTCCAGACCGGCATAGTATTCACGAAGGACCACGAGAACTTCCTCTCGGCCAAAGTGATCGGGAATCGGGGTGCCCTCGGAAAGTCCCTTGCGAAGAGCGGTACCGCTCAAAAGAACGCGGTCGGCCTTGCCGTGGGGGCAGGTCCTGAGGGAGGCCATGCCGTCGCACTTATGGCAGTAGAAAGTCCAGTCGATCTTAAGAGGGGTACAAAGAAGTCCCTTGCCGCCCGCAGGCTTGGGGATTTTATCGAAAATGGTCTGGGCTTCGAACATCCCGTAGAAATCTCCAACGCCGGCATGGTCGCGGCCGATGATCATGCGCGAACAGCCGTAGTTCTGGCGGAAGGTAGCGTGAAGAAGGGCTTCGCGCGGACCGGCATAGCGCATATCCAGCGGATAGCCGCCCTGGAGGACCTTATCTTCAACAAAGTAATTCTTTACGAGAACGTCGATACACTTTACGCGAACCTCAGCCGGAATGTCTCCGGGCTTGAGATTGCCAACCAGGGAGTGGATGAAAACGCCGTCGCACACTTCGACTGCGATCTTGCAAAGATATTCGTGCGAACGGTGCATGGGGTTACGAAGTTGAAGAGCGGCAACTTCTTTCCAGCCTCTTTCCTCAAAAATCTTCCTGGATTCGGCAGGCCTCATGTAGACGCCGGCATACTTGGTGGGATATTCGGCTTCGCTAAGCACCTTTACAGGGCCGGCAAGGCTTACGGCCTTTTGTTCCATGACCATCTTAACACCCGGGTGGTCATCCTTGGCGATCTTCCAGAACTCTTCGGCCGTCTTGGTGCCTTCGCCCATATAGACTTTTTCACATTCGAACTTCTTGTCGGCATCGGTCATCTCGAACTTTTCGGTGACCTTCATGGTGGCCATGATCTCGCTGCGCTCCGGGTCGAAAAGAGCGATTTCCTCGCCAACCGAAATTGCGGCCGCCTCTTCCTTGCTTGCCGAAAGGGTTACCGGGATGGGCCAGAAGGTACCGTCGGCCATAAGGAAGTTTTCGCAAACGCCCTTCCAGTCGGCCTTGGTCATAAAACCGGTCAGCGGGCTAAAGCCGCCGATGCCCATCATGATAAGGTCGCCCTTTTCACGGGGGGAGATATCAATTTTTTTGAGACCTTGGGCTTTCTTGAGTTCAGCTTGCAATTCGGCGCCTTCGAGCAAACAGCAGGTCAAGCCTTTTCCACCATGAGGGGGGAGTAGTTGTGACATTAGTCTCTTTCTCCTTAAATTAGCGAAATGTTCAATCAATTACCGTGACATGGGGTTGCCCCACGACTACACGCCTATAAACCTTCCGACAAATAACCGAAATACCCAAGAAGTTCAAGCGGCTACGTAAAAAAACACCTCCAGGCGCTAACACACCGGGAGGCTGTTCGATTACAGGTATACATTCTCCAATCCCTTAAGCCCACAGAACCAAAACCGGAGACCCTTCGCGGCTTTCCTTGCAAGGCCTGGGGATTTTACAGCACGTTTACGAAGCTCAATCCGTCCTTCTGGTCGGGGATAGTCGGCATGGGGGTATTATCCCGCATCAGGCTATTTAACACGGACCTTTTAACGGCGCAAGAAAAATTTGTGCCCGAGATCACAAATTCGCACTTAACGTCTTCCCAGGCAGCCCGGAGCGCAGCGGAGACGATTTGCTCCCCGGTTGCCAAGCCCCTTGGCAGGCCTTACCTTAATCATGAGTTTCACATTGGAAATAATTCAGGTCAATACGGAGGCATGGAGCAAATGCTGATAGATCTGCAAAATATAAGCAAAGAAGATATGGATATTCTCAGGCGAAAGCTGCTGATGGTAGCCCAGACCTATGAGCCGTGGGCAGACTGGATGTATCTTAGCGGAGCCGGAGACCAGGCAAGCGATCACTTTCCGCTGGACTTGTTTTCCGAAGAAATAGAATCCATAACCATCACGGGGATACCCCACGAGGCAGCCCAGGTAGAGGCCGCCTAAGGTTGCATCCCGGACATTTAATGATACCCGCAAAGAGTCGGTGGGCACAAAAAGTTGTGCCCGCCCAACAATCTTCGCTCTGATATACTATCGTACAATTTAAGGGACGTTACGCGAGTTTAGAGGCCGGATAGATAAAATAAGCTGAGCGGGCAAATGCCCGCTCAGCTTTTATTTTCCTGGGCAGATTTGAATTTAGCCTCTTTAGGACGGTTTATACTCTTTTTTATATTCGTCCTTTATTTTCAAGGTCTCTTCAAGCAAAAGAATGTATTTAAGATACTTAAAGCCAAACTTCATCAGTGCGACTTCATCGTCTTTCATTTTCTCGACTTCGGCCGGGTCCAACTCGAATAAGTTTAGAAATCCGCTTTGAAATACAAATTGCCTGAACTTGTCCAGATCATAGCTGGCCATATACATAAGCGACTGTTTCTGCTCGTCTAGTTTAGGCTTATCGGGGTTGTCTCTTCGCAGTTGAATCTCCTGCCACTCCCGGTTCATTTCATCATAGACATCAACGCCTTGCACCTCGCGCCATTGCCCGATAGTCCACTCGTTAACCTCATCGTAGCCCCGGCAGGTCGGCTGCCTGATAAAGAAATAGAAATCCACAGGAGCCGGTCCGTTTTCGGTGTCGCGAATCATAAGGCCCTTGCCCACCGGATAATACCGGCAGCTTGCGGGACGATCCTCGTAAATGCTGCAACCCTCTGGGGTAAGAAACGCGCAGGCTCCCCCCTCATTTTCGCTCATCGTAAGAACGGCAAAGGGATGCGAGGACTGCTCGTCAATATGGGTATAGGTATATTTGTGAAGAAACTCGGTTGAAGAAAGCCCCAACCGGTTCTTCATCCGAACCACGTCATAGGGAGTAAGCAGCATATCCGTGTGATGGCAGCATTTGTTAAAGCAGCTGATATCTTTATGACACTTAAACGAAAAGTTCGAATCCAGTGTACGCTCGACGGCTTCTACATATTCTGTGCTGGGTAACATCGATCAATCCTTTCTGTACGCGCAACATAGCAACTTTAGGCAATTCCTAGCAGCGGGGACGCAGAGCACCCGGGACGTCAAGGGCGTTGACTTAAGGTCTGTTTGTCTCACGCGAAGGCGCGAAAAGCGAACCCGTAAAAAGCGGCATTTCGCACTGGTCTTCGAGGGCTAATTCAGGCCTGGAGCACTCAGATGAATTCGGACACATTGCGTGTTGCCTTTCTTTCATCTCCTTTTTTCGCGTCTTCGCGTGAGCCTAAATCAACAACATTGACCCGGGACGTCCCGCGCAAAGCGTGGCGTTAGCAAGTGCGGTTATGCCCGATTGGACGCAGAATTCTAACCGCTTAGCAAACAAATGACTATACCCGCTCATCGGAAAAGAAGGGTTTTCGCGGTAAAAACCGCAGGAAAAAGCCCCTTCACCCGAGCGACAAATCAGGAAGCGGCCTCGTTGTTGGCGCGCAGAAGCTTATCCATTTCCTTATCTCTTAGCCTAAGATTGCCACCGGAAAACAGGTTAAATTCCACCCAGCGATAGGCGAATTTGAGCAATTCCTCATCATCGTTTTTGATGGCTTTGACAGTTTGCTCATCAACCTCGTAGATCTCTAAAAACCTGGTTCCAAAAACAAATCTTTTGAAGGCGTCTAGGTCATAGCAGCAACTGTAGACAAGCTTCGATTTTCCCGGATCAAGCTTATTGCCGTTTAGAAAATAATCGTGAAGAGTGATCTTTTTGTAAGCTTCATTCATAAAATCATATTGAGAAATATTCTGGTTTTTCTTCCACTGTCTTACAGTAGAGGTCTTCTTTGCCCTGAAGCCATGACAGGAAAGCTTTTCCTCGATCAAAAATTCGACTTCCTCGGGGGAGACGGGAAATACGGGAAACATCCGGCACGACCAGGGTCTATCCTGGTAAATGGTGCATCCTTCAGGACCAACGAAGGGACAGGTCTTATCCTTATCCTCTTTCATTTTAAGCACCACATAGGGTATTCCATCGTCTCCCAGAAAGGCGAGAGTATAGGTTTTCAGGAACTCATCGGATGGAATCCACAAGCTTTTCCTCATTCTCAAAACGTCATAGGGCGTCAGGAAAATATTAATGTCACGGCAACATGTGTTAAAGCATGGGAGGGTGCGATCACACGAGAAAGTAAATTCATCGTCCAATCCATAGAGAAATTTTTTATCATTTTGCTCGCTCATATAATACTCTCCAAACAACCTACGTTATTAATGGTCTTAAAATAAAAGTATTGGGGGCGGCCCTTTTGGCCGCCCCCAGTCATACACTTGCTATGGTACCGACCAGGCTAGACAATGTTAACTATCGGCCGTGTAAGAACGGTCCATTCCTTGGTCGCTTCGTCAAACTTAACGTTTACGAAGTGTTTCTGGCTGTCATCGAGCTTGAGGTAGTCAAACTTGTAGTAGTAGCCAGGCCACCTGGACTCTTTACGAGCCAGTCTCGACCTTGCGCAAGCCTCACCTACATAGTACCTGTGAACGGATTCCCATGCTCTCATGAGTTCGTGGGAGTCATTGGCGGCAAGCTTGTCGATGTCTTCGCCAAGCAGACCAAGCTTCCACAGACAGATTTCAAGGAGCTTGTCGGAGGTTCCGTACAGGGTCTCCCAGCCACCGGCATACTCGCCCATGATCTTCTGGAGTCTAAACAGGAAGTTATGGGGTGAGATGTAGTTGGGGTTGACATCCGGGGAGGTGGTGAAATCCTTGTTCGTGTCATACGTTTCGTATGGCTTGAAGATGATTTCCTTGTACTTGGCGATCGTAGCATCGGAGATCGTCGGGGTGTAAGCCTTTTCGTCCTTTACAAACTTTACAACGGACTTTCCGGCGATTCTACCCTGAACGTGCGAGCCGCTCGAGAACTTGTGAGCGCAAGCGCCAACACCGCAGCCGGCCGTGAAAAGGCCCTTAACGGTGGTCATCAGGTTGTACTGCGCGGGGAAGGAATCCTTGTATTCCGCAGGCATGACGTCAGCGGGACCGGCAACCCAGGAACCGCAGGAGCAGGCGTGCGAACCGATGAATACCGAGTCGGACAGCTGAAGCTCCATGGGTTTCTCGAGCGGATCGATGTTGTGAGCGGCCCAGTTGGTCGCGCCCGCGATGGTCATATCGAGGAAATCTTCCCAGGCTTCCGATTCGTAGTTCTTGATCGCCTTCTTGAGTTCCTTGGGATCGGCGATTTCCTTCTTCAATCTCTCCACGACCGCCTCTGTGTGCATGATGAAGGGAAGCTTGCCTTCCTTCTGGCACAGAATCATTTCGTAGTTACGAATCGGGGTCGGGCAGGGCTTTGCGTTGGAATAAGGAGCCCATTTAGCCATTTCATCGGGATAAGCGCCGATGTAAGAGCCGCCCTCGCCGTTGGTGGCCGGGGTCTTGAAAAGCAGGAAGAAGGTGCCTACAGGACCGTAGGAATCCTTAAAGCGCGGAGGAACAAAGGTATTGTCCATCTGGGTCAGCTCGCCGCCGGCCTGAAGAACCAGGGCGTAAACGGAGCCGGAAACAAAGGGAGGCATCCAGGAGCGCCCGAAAGCTTCACCCTGGGATCTTGGCCTGAAAACGTGGACCGCGCCGCCCATAAGAGCAAGGGTAACCTTGGCCTTGAACACGTAGAACTTGTCTTCGCGCACGCTGAAACCGACAGCACCGGCAATCCGGTTGGGGTCTTTGTCGTCTTTTACCAGGTGCGTGATCATGATCCTTTCCATCAGCTCGCCCTTGTCGCCAAGAGAAGCCAGAGCGGACTTTGCAGCTTCCGCCACCAGGATCTTGTAGGACTCACCAGCGATCATGACCTGCCATTCGCCGGACTTTACATAATTTCCGGACTCATCTTTCCAAATAGGAAGACCCCATTTGTCGAAGTGTTTAACAGAGGAGTCGACGTGACGGGCCACGTCATAGACGAGGTCCTGACGAGCCATACCGCACTGGTCGTTAGTGACATACTCTGCAAACCTTTCGGGCTTGCGGGGATTCTGGGTTACTTTGCCGTCCAACCCCATGTAGGTATTGATGGCCGAAAGACCCATCGCTACAGGACCGCTACGATCGATTGCAGCCTTATCAACAAGAGTCACTTTCAAGCCCAGCGGCTTCGCCCAATATGCTGCCTCGACTGCTGCGCCACAGCCGGACATACCACCACCAAGGATCAACACGTCAGTTTCGACAACCTCTGTAGCGAAATCTCTCATTTTTAAATCTCCTTATTTCTTGATTGTCAGGAGTTCTGTCATACCCATGATGCTGGGTTCACCAAGGAGGAACTGATTATCCAAATCTGCCGGATTAGCCTCGGCGAAACCATCAAAGGGCTTAATAGAACCCTCTGGCGTCGTCCTGGTGGCATACTTGAATCTTTTGATCCTGCCATCCCTGAACTTGATGGTCCACATGATATCCTGGCTGCCTCTAAGCGGGGTGGAAGCGGCGCCAAGAGGCATGAAGTCCGCATAGCCTCTAACGTCCATAGCTTGCTGCGGGCAGATTTTTACACAGCAGTAGCACTCCCAGCAGTAATTGGGCTCACGGTTGTAGCCCTTCATCCTGTTTTTGTCCAGCGCCATCAGGTCGTTGGGGCATATATACATGCAAGCGGTTTTATCCTGCCCCTTGCAGCCGTCACACTTCTCAGTCATTACATAACTTGGCATGATTTACCTCCTAAAGGTTAGTCGAATGAACTGCCTGACCAACAAAAAAACCAGGTTGAACGCGAATTTCCACACCTCCTTCCTCGTTTGTCTGCCGGTTGGGATGGGCAAACAACCTCACAATCTTCACTGTACCACCAATAATGTGAATCGGAGATATAAATTGAAGAATTTTTAGCTGAGGGGCATTTCGTGACCTCTTGCGGCTAATATGCAGTTTCTTCTGACAATGAGACTCAGCTTGAGATTTCAACCTTACCTGCCGCACCGGAAAGGGTTGTCAGGCCCCAACCCCGGTTCTGATTCCGCTTCAACTGCCTGCCGGTCAAAGGGTTTGTGCGAATAGTTACACGCGCCTAATTATCCGATGATGCTGGCGCTGTCAAGAAAATTCTGAGATACTGGCCGCGCGAAAAGCAGCTTTAAACGTGACAAAATAACTTTTGAGGCAGAGCTTTTTTATGCCCTGCCGCCCACCCCTGAGGAGCTGGCTGGAGGTGAGAGTTGTGAAAAAGATCCCGATGAAAAAATTTTGGAATTCGGTGATCGGCCAAAGAATCACTATAATCATTGCGATCTCCTTCGCGCTGGTCTGTTTCGGCACAACCGGCTATATGGTACTGCAACACTATACCTTCGTCGAAGCCCTCTACATGACCATCATCACTCTTTCCACCGTGGGATTTTCCGAAGTCCACCCCCTGGATAACGAGGGAATGATTTTCACCATCGTTTTAATTCTCATGGGCGTGGGCTTTGCCGGTTTTGCCCTGGCTTATTTTAGCCAGATTATGCTGGATGCGGAAATTCTCGATGCTTACCGGAGGCGTAAATTGATTAAAAAACTCGATCGTATGGCAAACCATTACATAGTTTGCGGCTACGGAAGAATGGGGGAGATCATTGCCGACCGACTCCATGCGCAAAATGTCCCCGTAGTGATAATAGAATCCGATGAACCCACGCTGGCTCGAATCAGGGAAAAGAACCTCGTGCATCTCTCAGGGGATGCGAAGGAGGAAGAAAATTTGATCGCAGCAGGGGTTGCCCGCGCTAAAGGCCTGGTATCGGTTGTGGCCAAGGATTCGGAAAACGTGTTCATAGTTCTTACCGCACGCGATCTCAATAAGGAGCTGCTCATCTTTGCGCGGGCAAGCTCGCCGGGGACGGAAAAAAGACTTTTGAAAGCGGGGGCCAACCGGGTGGTGTCGCCTTACGCCTTCGGAGCCACCCGCATAGCCCTAAATATTCTAAGGCCCACGGTTACCGATTTTCTCGAACTTGCTCTTTCAGGAGAGGGCATGGGACTAAGCATGGAGGAAATGACCATTCCGGCCGATTCCAAGCTTGTCGGCAGCGACCTCGCGGCCTCCGGAATTCGAAACAACTACAACCTTATTATAGTGGCCATAAAGCGGGCCGAAGGAACCATGGTATTTAACCCCCATCCGAGACAAAAACTTCAGGCCGGCGATACGCTGGTTGCAATCGGGGCGGTTGAAAGCCTCACGCGCTTTGGCAGGGAGCTTTTATGCGAAAATTACCAGCTTTTTACACCGCGCTGAGAGGGTGCCTGGCACATCGACCCGGCCCCAATTTGACAAAACGAGCCGCCTAATTTTATACTGGTAACGTTTTTGGATACTTTAGTGCAAATTCGGCGCTTTCCAGATCCTCTTGCAAGGCCTTTGCGGCCTTAAAACGCATTCAATCCGGAGGAATATTCGTCCATGAGCTATGAAAACATTCTCTTTGAAGTTCAAGAAGGCGTAGGGGTCCTTACCTTCAACCGGCCCAAGGTGATGAACGCACTAAATCCAGCAACCCTGGAGGAAGTTTCCGATGCCCTGGGGCGGGCGGCGCGCCAGGAGGATATAAGGGTGCTCGTACTGACCGGGGCGGGCGAGAAGGCATTTGTTGCGGGTGCGGACATAACCGAGTTTCTAAATTTCACCACGCTTGGAGCCCGTTTTTTTGCCCAAAGGGGCCAGGAGGTTTTTTTCCAAATCGAGCAGCTTCCCAAGCCGGTCATCGCCTGCGTTAACGGTTTTGCTCTGGGAGGGGGGTGCGAGATTGCTATGTCGTGCGATTTTATCTATGCCTCCGACAGGGCCAGGTTCGGGCAGCCCGAAATTAATCTTGGGATAATCCCGGGCTTTGGCGGCACGCAGAGGCTCTCGCGATTGATAGGCCGCGCCAGGGCCAAGGAAATATGCATGAGCGGGGAAATGCTCGACGCCCAGCAGGCCAAAGACCTTGGCCTGGTGGCAAGGATTTTCCCCTCCGACCAGCTTGTGGCCGAAACGATGAAGATTGCCCGCATGCTTTCGGCCAAGCCCGCGGCCGCCCTTGCATCCATAAAGAAGGTGGTCGACTGCGGCGCCGACATCGATCTTAGAAGCGGTTGCACTCTGGAGGCCGAAGCCTTTGGAGCCTGTTTTGGCGGCGAGGACATGCGCGAGGGCGTTTCGGCTTTCCTGGAAAAACGCAAGCCCCAATTCAAGGGAAGCCTGACAAGATAACAGGAGATTTAGAGATGAATTTCGAACTTAGCGAAGAGCAGAAAATGATCCAGGAAATGGCCCGCAAGTTTGCCGAGCGCGAGATCCGGCCGGTTGCCGCCGAACTGGACAAAACCCACGCCCACCCGGCCGAGATTTGCGCAAAGATGGGAGAGCTTGGCCTCATGGGGGTGACAATCCCCGAAGAATACGGCGGAGCGGGAATGGACTACATCTGCTACGCCCTGGCGGTAATTGAAATATCGAAAGCATGCGCCTCCTGCGGGGTCATCATGAGCGTTTGCAACAGCCTCTACGATTTCCCGGTCTACGCCTACGGCACCGAGGAGCAGAAGCAAAAGTTTTTGCGACCCGTTGCCAGCGGCGAGGCCCTTGGCTGCTACGGACTAACGGAGGCGGGGGCGGGGTCGGATCCGGCGAAAATGCTCACCACCGCGGTTAAACAGGGCGACGAATGGATAATAAACGGGACAAAGCGGTTTATCACCAACGGAAACGTGGCCAACTACTGCGTCCTTGCCGCTGTTACCGACAGGGCCGCCGGGTACAAGGGCATTAGCTCGTTTATAGTAGACCTGCAAAACACCCCCGGCTTCCACGTGGGCAAGGTCGAGGAAAAGCTTGGAATAAGCGCCTCGGGAACCGCCGAACTTGTTTTCGAAGATGCCCGCATTCCGGCTGAAAACCTGCTTGGCAAAACCGGAGAGGGCTTTAAGCAGATGCTGACGACCCTGGATGGGGGCCGAATAGGCATCGCTTCCCAGGCCATCGGCATCGGACGAGCGACTCTTGAAGAGTCGGTTGAGTACAGCAAAACCCGGGAACAGTTCAACCAGCCCATTTCCAATTTTCAAGCCATACAGTGGAAGCTTGCCGACATGGCCACCCAACTCGACGCGGCCGAACTGCTGGTGCTTCGAGCCGCATGGCATGAGAGCAAAAAGAAGCCCTACGAGAAGGAATCGGCCATGGCCAAGCTCCTGGCCTCCGACACCGCGATGTGGGCAGCCGTGGAGGGCGTGCAGATTCTTGGGGGCTACGGGTACTGCAAGGAATACCCGATGGAAAGACACATGCGCGATGCAAAAATCACCCAGATTTATGAGGGCACAAACGAAATCATGCGCCTTGTAATCGCGCGAAATATCCTAAAGAGCAAGTAAGTCAGCCGCCAGGGCGCGGGTCGGCTAAAACCGGACAAAACCTCGCGGTGGGCGCAGAATGAAGCGCCCACCGCGCAAAGGTCCTTGTGCTTTAGTGCGTTCGATGGGCATAAAAAGGGGCAGGCAGGGCGTTTTTCCTCTTCCATGCGGTCCCAAACCGCCCGGCAATCATCACCCGCTCTTGCGGCACGTTATGAGAAATATGCTGAAGGTCTGGGCGGGGCCCCCGGCAACAGGTCTTTGCACAACGGCCGCCGTCTTGTCTCGCACCTCGCGGAAGCCGGCATCCACCAAGAGTTCTTCTACCATTTTCCGCTCAAACCCATTGTGGAAGACTGTAGGGTTTTCCCCGTGGAATCTGCCTTCCTCCGAGTCCAGGTCGGCAAGACACACGTAGCCGCCAGGCGCGGTAACCCGATGGAACTGATCAAAAAGCGAGCCGATATCCTTTACGTGATGAAGCGTCATGCTGCTGATCACCGCACCGTAGCAGCCTTCGATGACCCCGCCAGCAGACGGATCAACCCGTTGTGTCTTTATATTGGCAACACCCCGCTCTTTGATCTTGGCCTCCAGCACGCCAAGCATTCCACGCGAACCGTCAACGCCGGTTATCGAACGTACAAGGGGGCTGATTTTTAGGGTCAAAAGACCGGTTCCGCAGCCAAATTCAAGCACATCCATATCGGGGGCGAAAATCTTTTCATCGATAATAGCCCCGGCGATATCGTTTGCCAACTTCACACGCGCCGGGTTATTGTCCCAGGAAGCAGCCTTTTTATCGAAATCAAATTTTTCCTCAGCCATTTTTGCTCCTTGTTTCGATGATTTAACTCTTTTTTATTCGCAGCAATTGAGTTGCATCGCAATCTAGTGATAAAAGCACACTGTCGGGCTTGCAATGAGCCGCGCCAACAATCTTTTTTAAGGAAGGACATCCTGATGCAGGCCCATAAGCACTCCTTTATTGAAGAATACGACGGCATGGTGGCATTCGGACTTTCACGAGAAGTCGACGAGAAGTCCCTTATGTATTATCTCCAGAAATTTTCCGACGACGACCTTTTAAAGGTTCTTGTCCCACGGATGAGCGACGAGGAAATAAACCGGCTTTTCGACGCCATGTCGGAAATAATGCGAAATCACCTAAACGATACCGAATATCACCAGCTGTTTTTAAAGGAAGAGCACGAGCACTGAGCGTAGTATTACCCCCGGGTGGAAAGCGCACTTTTCAATGCCTCGATAAGCCTGTCGTTTTGGTCGGGCAGGCGCACCGCAACGCGAAAATAGCGCTCACCCAGTCCTTCAAAGGAGCCGCAGTCACGGATGAGTATGCGGCAGCGCTTAAAGAGAGCCCATTTGAGGCTGGAGGCGGGTGCAAGCTCCGGGGCCATGCGCACGAGCAGGAAATTGGCCGCACCCGGAAAAACTTCCAGGCCCGGGATGGCGGAAAGCTCCCGGGCGAGCCTGTTTCTCTGCTTTTCGATGAGATCGAGGGTCTTTAGCCTGTAGTCTTCCCGGGCCAGGCAAAAAGCGCCGGCGACCTGCGCCTGGGTGCTTACCGACCAGGGGGGCAGAAACTCCCTGACCCTCCGGGCAATCCGGGGCGAGGCAAGAAGGTAGCCAATCCGCAAGCCCGGCAGGCCGTAGAACTTGGTAAAAGACCTTATGAGCGCCAGGTTATGGGCGGTTTCCACAAAACGTTTGAGGGAAGCCTGCTCGCAAAAATCAACGAAAACCTCGTCGACGATAAGAAACGGCCCGGGCCCGGTGGATTTTTCTACAATCCAGTCGACTACCTGATCGTTTAAAAGAGATCCGGCAGGACTCGAGGGATGCGTTAGAAGCACCGTATCGAATAGATCGCTTTCAAGGAGGGCTTCGAGCTGTTCGACCCTGGGCTGAAAACACTCCCCGGGCGCTGGGAAAAGTTTTTCCACCCGGGTTCCGTGGAGTTCGAAAGCCTTTACGTACTCTCCAAAGGCGGGCAAAACGGCCAGGGCGCTGCCCGCCCCAAGTGCCTTTGGCAACCAATAGATAAGCTCGGTCGAACCGTTTGTAACGGCAATGCAGGCAGGATCGACATCATGGAATTTCGAAATTGCCTCAAGGAGAGCCTTGCAGTGGATATCGGGGTAGCTTTGGAGAAGCCCAAAGCAGCCGGCAAGCTCCTCCTCAATCCCGGCAGGAGGACCGAGCGGGTTGATGCTTGCACTGAAATCCAGAATCTGTTCCGGAGAGCATCCGGCCTTAGCCGCAAGCTCATAAACGTTTCCGCCATGAACGATGGTCATCGATCAGTTCCAAAATAGCAATCGGGAAAAAGCTCTCGCCGCGCGGACAAAAGCGCTTCAATCGCCGTGAAAATAGAATCTTTGAGCCCCAAAGTAAAGGGAAAGAGCAGGTGGGGAGCAACCATTTCCTATGTTGCATAGAACCGAGGAAGTTGCCAAACCCTAATAGCTGT
This sequence comes from Syntrophobacteraceae bacterium, assembly GCA_049976905.1. Classification (GTDB taxonomy): domain Bacteria; phylum Desulfobacterota; class Syntrophobacteria; order Syntrophobacterales; family Syntrophobacteraceae; genus SbD1. The sequence continues at coordinate 40,337 of JBMFHI010000007.1, forward strand.
CGAAATTGTCCACCACGCCATCTCCTCGTATCATCTTTCGCTGGGAGAAATTAACAACCCAGGATGCCAGATCGGAGAGGCTTTTCGGGAAGGGCAAACGCGAAAAAATGGAACCTAGCCGATAAAATTCCCTGTACATTCCTTTGACATTTTCTTCGAGTTGTTGGGGAGTGCAGTGCTTTGGCTTGAAAAAACAGGCAAGTTCGGGCCAGCGGCCAATATTTTCGATGTCAATCAAACGGTTTTGGGCAACCATGCGCTCATAGAGAGGCGTACCTATATGCGGAGTCAGAATGTTAAAGTATGCGACCGGGACTTTGTTTTGCTTAAGGAAGTCGAGGGTGGAACGGTAGATATTGGCAGCTTCGGTATCATAGCCGAAAACAAAATTTAGCGAGTAGCTTATCCCCCGTTGCCGAAGGTTTTCTAAAATTTCCTTATAATAGCCAACCTTGTTAGCCTTCTTGTTCATCCCCCGAAGCGTGGCCTCATCGATACTTTCCATGCCGATATTGACATGCAAAAGACCGCTTCGCTTGGCCAGGTCCATAAACTGGCGGTTGCGGCAAAGGTTAGACGACCACAGAGCCGACCACCTTATCCCCAGAGGCGCAAGGGCTTCCATGAGCTCCATTGTGTGCTCTTTTTTCCCGGCGAAAGTGCTGTCGGCAAAAAAGAAATATTTACCCCCGCTCCGCTTTATCTCGTCGATTACGTCCGAAACGGGACGAAAGCGGTAGGTATTTCCAAGGAAAAAGCGCTCCGAACAAAAGTCGCAACGAAAAGGACACCCCCGCGAGGTCTGGACCGCAAAAGTCTTGAACCTCCTGTAGTTTCGTAAATCGAGCAGGTCGTAGCGCGCAAAAGGAAGACCCTTTAGATCGTGGACTCCCTCGGCCCGGTAGAATTTTTTTAAACCACCGTTTGCCGCGTCATCGAGCATGGTTTTCCAGATTATCTCTCCTTCTCCGATCCCCACGGCATCGCAGTGCTGCGCGACTTCCTCGTGAAAAAAGAAGGTGTGAGGACCTCCCATTATAACCCGCACGCCTCGAGCCCTGAATTTATCGGCTATCTCATAGGCCGGCAGGGAGTTGGCCGTCAAGACCGTAATAGCCACAAGGTCAACCTTGGTATCGAAATCTATATCCGTTAGCTGCTGGTCTACTAGCTTTACATCCCATTCCTTTGGAGTAAGCGAGGCGAGATAGGGCAAGGTAAGACCGATCAGATTTTTCTTTTTGCCTCTATAGATTTGTCTGTTCGATCTTCCCAAAAAATGCGACGGTTGAATAATAAGCAGCTTCATTAGTAAACCACTCTCATGTCGATGTGGATGATAACAATTAAGTCACGAAGCACAGAAGGAAACAGATGTGGAACCCGGTTTTCCAGTTGACAAAAAGCAGAATCCCCCTTGGGGCTTAGAGGAAAGCTTTGCGTCAAATATAATGTAATGACGGCCACAGAAAATGGACTCCACGTTCTGCCGACCCTTTTTCCCAAAAGATCGGCAGGGAAAAGGCCAGCCTATCGCGCTAATTTTTTTAGAGCCTGCCCAATTGCCTGGTAGTAGCCGAGGCGGGATGTTCCGCCAACAAACCGGCCATGCAAAAGCACAAGATTAAAATGCTACATTTTTTAAGATATGGATGCAAGTACAGATTAACAAAAGTCGAAGACCAATGCCCACGAAAGCTCACAAGGCGGCAAAATCAAACCGTAAGGTTTAGAAGGAAGCTATAAGCAGGGTTACAAATAAAGAGCATAGCCCCGGGCAACACACTGTTGAGTTAGGCTCACGTAAAGGCGCGAAAAAAGAGATGAAAGAAACACAATACGCAATGTGTCCGAATTCACCTGAGGGCTCCAGGCTTGAATTAGCCCTCGAAGACCAGTGCGAAACGGCGCTTTTTACGGGTTCACTTTTCGCGGCTTCGCGTTAGATAAGCAGACCTTGACTCTACACCATTGCCGGGCAACATCCGGGGACTACTCCCATTCTCCTGAGTTTCCCCCGGATCACCGGCCTCGTATAAGGGGCAAAAAGCCTATTGGGCGGTCTGCGCCAGAACAAATCCCTTCGAATAGCCCCCGGTGGTCGAAGGCGTGCCTGCAATGCGGGCCAGATACGCGGCCCCCAGTTCCTTGATATGATCCCTGATATTTTCGAAATAGGTAAGGTGAGCCTGCTCTTCGTCTATAATCAGCTCAAAAAGCTTTTGAGTGGAACTGTCTCCGTTTTCCCTGCAAACGAGCAAAAACTGATTATATTTAAAAATCGTAGTGTCCTCCAGGCTGGTATCGTGGTCAAAAACCTCTGCGATTTTTTGTCCCTTAACGATCTTTTCGGTTAAGTCCGAGGTAGGTTCTCCGCCAAGTTCCTTGATGCGCTCGGCAAACATCTCCGCATGCCTCATCTCATCGATTGCAATCAACTTGACGTTTTTGGCCAATTCACCGTAGTCCTTATCATCGAGGGTATAATGCTGGTTCATATACTGGGAGATAGCACGCAACTCCATCGATCTGGCCTGGTTTAGCACCTCGATAACCTCAGTTTTTCTTTTTTCGCGAGGCTTGTCGTTCATAAGTCAATATTCTCCTTGTTTGCGCTTTTGAGTTTTAAATTAGGTAAAAAGAATAAGAATTACAATGCAACGGTGCAAGGGGCCTTGATTTTTTTGCGGAAGTTAAAAATGAGGATAAATAAAGCATAAGAATACCCTATATTCCAAGATCATCTGGAACAGGTATCGGGCGAAAGGTCGGAAGGAACTCTTTTGAGAAGCCTTTCGCCAAGTTTCCTAAGCTCCGGGTCGGGCAAACTCTTTATAAGCAGTTGTTCTTCACTCGTAAGTTTTTCGACCGGCGTTTTCTTTCTTTTGCGCGCGCAAAACCGCCTGGCCTTCATTTTTTCCAGGTTCTTGTGGGCCGGATTAAGCACCGGCTCAGTCCCCTGCACTTCCCCTACCTTTATTACCACCTTATCGACGATGGGCTCGGGCCTTCCGGCATTGATCTTTTCGGCCAGAATTTCTTTATACTGCTCCAAATGATGCTTCCACACGGAATCGTGAGCAATAACGACGAGCACCTTATTTTTGAGTGAGCCGGGGTTTGAGTAACGCGCCACCTGTTCGCCCACAAGGTCCAACCAGTCACCGATGGGGTTTGCCACAAAGGCCGGGTGACTCTCCAGGAAACCCTTGAGCAGCGCTCCGACCTTAATGCGCGATCCACGATTGGTCTGGTTCATCTTAGCCGCTCGCCTCCCATGGGCAAAGTAACCTTTTTCTCCAATCTGACAAAAGCCGCGCTCAACTCTCTAAGGTGACGCTGCAAAGTCTCAAGGATCAAACCTGAGTCGTTTCCCCCATAGGAGAGCCTGGACAAAATCTTGTCGTATAGGAAAGCATCGAGGCTTGACAGATAGAGTTCCTCGCAGGATCTGACAAATATCGAGGCCAGTTGAAGAAAGAAAACCACACCAACCGCCTGAATAAGGGGCAGCAGAAGGTCCAGGGTAGGTTTGACAATTTCGAGGATTTGCTTTTGAATATCAGCATTCACAAGGGGCTTGACAGAGCCGCCGGCTTGCCCCGAAGACAGGACAGCCATGCCGTGGAACTGGGCTATCAGAAGCAACACCGTTTGCGCCAGACCCAAAATCGGCAGACTCCACAGAAGGCACCGATAAGGCCCCCAGGAACCATAGAGGATTCGCCAGTCAGCTTCCTCAGCCCTTCGCGCTCTTTCCAAAACGTTTTCCGGGGAAGCATTGGGCCTAACTCCGGAAAGTGTGAGCTGAAGCCGAATAAAAGGATGGAGAAAAAAGCTCAGCACACTTCTCCTTATCCTCGCGTCAAGGACCTGCATCGGCAGCAGCGAGAAGTCGGCGCCCGTTGCCGCCCCGCCGCGCTCTGAAGGCTCAAGTCCTTTTATCTCAGACATTATCAACTGGAGCAAATACTTGCCGACAAACTGGACTACAAGCCAGACCAGTCGCAATAGAAGGAAGATAACTCCTACCCTTATAAAAAATAGAAGAGCGCCGCCAACCATGGAAATGTCGTCACTTAGACCGGTTTTGCCGGAGGGGTCCTGGTCACTGCGAGCCGGGTCGTCTGCCCCGACCTGCCCTGCCCCGGCGAGCACAGGGCCGGGCGAAGTTATGCCAACCCCTTCAAGACCGGTCCAGAAGCTTAGTTTGCCAAGATCGGCAAGCGAGGGACCACGCCTGGAAGCGCTGCCAAGGCTTGGCAAAAAACTGGCCACACACAGGCACAAAAGAAAAAAAACCAACCACCACAGCCTGTGAAGCGTTTCATATCGCCTTAATCCATAAGACATTCGATTACTCCATGTGGACTCTTCAAAGAAGATTTGCCCGCTCCCTTGGAACCGATCAGCAGGGCAGAGGGCATGTCTTTATAGTACATGCGCTCCCCGCCTAATACAACAGGCTTTAGGGACTTGTGGCAGGCTTATCGGCTCTAAATCCCAAATCCGTCAAAGGCACAATACCCATTGTCTCCTCCACGGCTCTATCCAGCATGTGGGCAAGACCGCCGCGCTCATCAGGACAAAATCCAAGCGAATCGCGCCAAATATCGTCGCTTTCCATACACAGGTAGACGCACAGTGAAGGGTCCAGCCTCCGGATTTTGTCTGCAAGGAAGGCATAGAACTCGGCCCGTATATCCCTGAAATAGCGCAATTTGGAGTCGAGCCCCCGGATGAATTCACCGTAGATGATACGGCTCGATGGATGGCGCACCTTGATGATCGGTTTTAGATCGGGCATGAAACGAAGGGCCCCCAGGCTTATCCAGACAATCCGGGAAGGCTCTACCGCCTCGAAGAGCCGCTCGATAACTTGCGCATACCCCGATTGCCATCGTGCATAATCGATTATCGGATCAAAGTGGAAGGCCAGAAAATAGCCTTGCGCGGCGCAGGCGCGGGCGGCCTCGAGCCTTTGGGAAATCGTTGCCGAAAGAGGTTCCTCCCGCATTTGAATCTCCTCGGGGTTTAGGGACCAGGCAACGATAGTGTGTCCCCCATGGTCAAGGCCTTTAAGATTTTGGATAAAATCGGTCTTTGTCTTAAGTTCGAGCACCGCGTTGGGGGTTTTAGCAAAAAAAGGCACTATCAGCCGGGTAATCCCCGTAAAGGGGTCAAGGAGCAAAGAGTCGGTAAACTCACCTGTTCCAATCCTGTGGAGGCCCACGCTGTTTTGGGCAAGAAAGCCGGAAAGCTCGCTAAACATTTCATCGAGATTTCCAAATAACCTTAGATTGGGCTGGTTGAGGTAGGCCTGCAAGATACAATAGGAACAGTCGATGGAGCACTGGGTCCCCAGGTGCAAGATTTTATATCCGCAGCAATTGTAACACCGGGTTCCAGGGCAGGATTTGAGAAACTTGCCGCGAAAATCGACCACTTCGACTACATCAGGACAGGGGCCGGAAGAATCGCCGATTCTGTCGACGATTTGCAAAGAGGCATCCGGAAGATTTTTGCGAAGTGTCTCTAAAAGCGCACTTTGCGCAACCGCCGATTCGGCAATAATCTTTTTGGGAGCGCGAAGTTTCATCGTTTGCCCAAAATTTCTTCGAGCCTTTCGGACTCGACCAAAGGCAGGGCCGCACGAAAAATCTTTCTAAGTTCTTCGCCGCGGGTAAAGGAGAGCTGCATTTGCCAGCCCCCGCCCTCGAACGCCTCGGGGGCAAGGAGCCTGGCCCCCCGCGGAAGCCCCAGAGCCTCGACATCCTGCTCGAAGCGCTTGCGCCTGGAACTTAGCCGCGGGTAGCGCAACTCGGTCAAAAAGTCCCTGATTAGCTGCGTCTTTTCTCGATGATTAAGCTCCCGGGAAGACATCACTTCGCCAAAGGTGTCCATTGCGAGGACCTCGGCACGCGATTTTTCCTCCCGAAGGGCAATTTCTTTTACCCGCTCAACGATTTCAACCTGGATACTGGCGCTGCATCTTAGATCTCGCAGGAGGGACAAAACCAAATCCGATTCGGTTTGCTCCCAGTCGGCGATCTCGATGGCGGCACGCTCGCAAAGCTCACCGCCCCCCAGGGCCTGAAGCATCTGAGACCCCTTGAAAGACAGCTTCACCCATTTTTCGATCGTTTCCCTGCGGCCGGCCACTCTAAGGCTGGACAGGAATAACCCCGGGATTTCCCCGGGTCCGAAAAGCTCGGCAAGCACCCCTATTATCCGCACTTTTTCCGCGGGATTTATTTCACCCTCAAAGATTTTTTTCTCTATCCTGCGGGTCCAAATATCGCGCACATCCCAGTCTTTTTGAAAAATCAGGCAAGGCACCGCATGGGACCTGTTTTCCTTTGCCCACCCAAGCCTTTTAAATCCATCGGCCACGATAAAGCGCGCCGATGTTTCACACAGCCAGACAGGGTCAAGGATGCCAAAGCGTCCCAGCGAATCCCGAAGCCGGGGGCAATCGCAAAAATTTGGGACCCCGAAACTGCCGTCGTCAAGATCGATTTCAGAAAGGGCGACAAAGCGCAAATCCATATTCTATTAGAGTTCCTCTCCTGTAAGGCGTTTTAGGGCCTCGAGGTAGCGAGCGCGGGTATTTACCACCACCTCCCGGGGCAACCGCGGGGCGGGGTCTGTTTTTTGCCATCCGCTCGATTTGAGATAATCGCGCAGAAACTGCTTATCGAAACTCTGCGGGCTCATTCCCGGCCGGTAGAGGTCCGCAGGCCAGAAGCGGCTGGAATCGGGGGTAAGCACCTCGTCTATCAAAGTAAGCTTTCCGTCTACCATACCGAACTCGAACTTGGTGTCGGCAAGGATTATTCCACGCTCCCGCGCATATTGGCGCGCCTTGCCGTAAAGGGCCACGGCGGCTTCTTTTACCTTTTGGGCAAGGTCTTTGCCCACGATTTGGCCCATCTTCTCAAAGCTTATGTTTTCGTCATGCTCGCCCAGGGCGGCTTTGGTAGAAGGCGTAAAGAGCGGTTCGGACAACTCCTGGGCCTCCAGCAGCCCGGAGGGCAAAGAAATCCCGCACACCTGCCCGCTCTTTTGATAGTCTTCCCACCCCGAGCCAACAAGATAGCCTCGCACTATGCACTCAATGGGCAGAACCCGGGCTTTTTTCACCCACATCGCCCTTGCCTTGAGCATGGCCGCGTAAGGACGGCAGACCTCGGGGAACTTCTCGCAATCGGCGCTTATAAGGTGGGTATCGATAAGCTCGCCCAGATACCGCAGCCAGAATTCCGAGAGCCTTGTGAGGATAGCCCCCTTATCGGGAATGGGATCGGGCATAACGACATCGAAAGCCGATATACGGTCGCTTGCCACGATGAGCAAAGAATCGCCAAGATCGTATATATCTCTAACCTTGCCTCGCGATAGAAGCTTCAATCCAGGAAAATCCGTCTCAAAAATCGGTGTCTCGGCCATCTTTTCTCCTCGAAAGACTAAACAGGACTTAATATATAGTAAATAAGAGACATATTATCATTAAGGGACTAAACCATATGCAAACCTTGGAAAAATGTTTCCTGCTCCCCATAGACGGGACAAACGAATCTCTTCGACCCGCCGGCTTTCTTAGCCGTCTTTACCCCCCTTCCGGGATAAGCCTGATTCTAGGCCGCTTTTCCACGCCCCCACCCCCGGCCTACACAGGCGCGCTCGTTCAGTCTCCTCAGATGCAGGCAAAAAGGCGCCAATTTCTGGAGCAACAAAAAGAGGAGGAACGCCGTATCTTCAGCCATGCCCTCGAAAGGTTGACAAGCGAGGGGTTTTCAAAAGCACTCATCCAGCAGCACTCGGAGCCAAACCAAAGGGGCGTAGCAAAACAGGCATGCCTTCTTGGCGACCTCAGAAAGGTCGACGCCATTGTGGCGCCTAAGCAGGTAAGGGCAAACCTTGAGGATTTGATGCGCTCAAATCCCTCCTCGGATCTGGCCCGGCACTGCCTGCAGTGTCCCATCTGGCTTACCCAGGGTGAGATAGAACCCAAGAGAGCCGCGCTTTATGCAGCCGATGAAGAAGGCTCCCTGCGCATCGCCGACCATGCGGGCTTCATGCTCTTAAACACGGGCACATCTGTTGATCTGGTTTCCACCGCAACCAGGCTCCCCCATCCCATTTCATGCCGCCCCTCGCAAGCCCCCCGTGAACTTGCCGGCCACCTAAGCCAGACTCAATTATCGCGCCTTCTTAAAGCCTGCGCAATACTAAGCGATAACGGCATGGCCGAGGACCAAATTCGTATCAGCCTTATTGCGGATACCGGCGACACTGCCACTCAGCTCCTGGCCTGGTGCGCCTCAAACGGAATTGGAATCATCGGGCTGGGGCGAAGCCAGAAGGAAGCAAGCCTTAGCTTTCCACGGACAACTGTTGTCGGAAAAATAGCCGCGGATTTCAAAAACATGGCGGTCTGGATAGCTTGAGGGCCAAACCCAAGCGAAACGGACAACAGCGCAAGCAAAGTTTTTAAAAATCGGCCGCAAAAAAACAGAAGGGCGCAGAGTAAAACCTTTCGGCCTGACGTGCTGCGCCCCTCACAGGTTAACCAAAAGAAGGCCACAGAGCCTAGGCGCCGGACTTTCTTGCACCAGCCGAGCGCGAAGAGGGTCTTTTCTGCCTTTTGGGCTTTCCGGCCGGCTTTGCGGCAGGCTCCTGCTCCAAGGCTTCGCTCTCGGAAGAAGTCGAGCCGGCAAGTCTAGCCGGTTGTTTTGTCTCCTGGAGCCTCGAGCGGGCGGGCCCGCCGTTTTTAGCCGATAGAGCCGGAGCTTCCCCACGCCTTGAGGGCAGAGCAGCGGGCCTTTTGTTTCTAAGCTCTTCGTATGCCACAAGGATGGGGCTTGCCACGAATACGGACGAATAACTGCCCGTTATGACCCCGATCAGCATTGCAAAGCAGAAATCATGAATAACGGTGCCCCCGAAGAGAAAAAGCATAAGGATGACGAAAAAGACGGTCATCGAGGTCAAAACCGTGCGGCTAAGGGTCTGGTTTATCGCACCGTTTATCATGTCGCTAAAGGGGAGCCGTTTGTCCTTGTTGCGGTTTTCGCGGATTCTATCGTAGACAATGATGGTGTCGTTTAACGAATAGCCTGAAAGAGTAAGGAGGGCGGCGAAGACCTCCAGAGTAAATTCTTTGTTGAAAAGGGCAAAGATTCCAACCGTAATGAGGATGTCGTGGACAAGGGAGAGCAGGGCTCCCAGCGCATAGGGAAGGCGCAAAAACCAGCACAGGGCCAGGGTAACGGCGAGCGCTCCTCCGATTAGCAAAATCGCATTGATGTTTAGCTCGGTCAAAAGGTAGATAAGAACCCCCATTGCGAGCAGCATCGTAAGGCCTGAGGAGGCCTTGGGCTCAAAGCGCATGGAGATGTAGAGGGCGATAAAAAGAAAGGCGAAAAATATGGCCTGGAGCGCCTTCTGGCGAAGGTCCCGGCCAACCTTTGGCCCGACCATCTCGACGCGCAGCACCTTCTGCCCCGGCCCATAGGCCTTGGCGAGCGCCTTTTCGATCACCCCGGAAAGGCTCTTTAGCTCTTCGTGAATCGTATTGGTTCGGATCAGGTATTGATGGTCGTTTTTTGCGCCTATCTGCTGGATGAAGGCATCCTGGGAGACGATTGAGCCAAGAGCCTTACGGATGTGGGCCGAATCGGTAGGCTTATCGAATTTTACCTGAATGAGCATGCCGCCGGCAAAATCGACCCCCATTCTGAGGCCGCCGCGCGCAAACAAAACAATCAACCCAGCCAGTATGATAGTGCCGGAGAGCAAGAAAGCTTTGTTTCGCCATTTTACAAAGTCGACATTAATATCCGGTTTTATCAGTTGCATCAGATTTCCTTATATAGGCCTGGGACTAAATGCTTAGCTCTTTTATCCGACGCTCGGTGAGCAGATAGTCGAAAATAACCCGGGTTACGAAGATCGCGGTAAACATGTTGGCCGCCAGACCGAAAAAGAGGGTCACCGCAAAGCCTTTTACCGGGCCGGAGCCGAACTCGTAGAGGACCAGGGCGGCTATGGCGCTGGTGACGTTTGCGTCCATGATGGTAATGGTGGCCCGTTCGTAGCCCGTATCGACGGCGGCCCGAGGGGTTTTTCCAAGGCGAAGTTCCTCGCGTATGCGTTCATAGATCAAAACGTTGGCATCAACGGCTATGCCTATGGTAAGGGCTATGCCCGCGATGCCGGGAAGAGTAAGGGTTGCCCCAACGCCGGCCATTACCGCAAGGATCAAGATGAGGTTTAGAACCAGGGCCAGATCGGCGATCACCCCCGAGAGGCTGTAGTAGATAATCATGAATAGGACTATGCCAAGGCCGCCTATGGCCGATGCAAGCACTCCGTCCCTTATGGAATCATGGCCAAGCGATGGGCCGACCGTGCTTTGTTCCAGAATTTTCACCGGGGCCGGCAGCCTTCCGGTGCGAAGAGCGATCGCAAGGACGTTTGCCTCCTGATCGGAAAAACTTCCCGTAATCTCGGCGTTTCCGTCCATGATGGGCCCGTTTATCCGAGGAGCCGAATAGACCACGCCGTCAAGGACTATTGCAAGTTCGTGGCCGACATTGTTGCTTGTGATACGGCCAAAAATCTTGGCCCCCTGTTTATCGAAGCTCAGGTCAACGACCATTTCCCCGAAAGAATTTCTTCCCCCGATGCCGACCTTGGCATCGGTAATATACTGGCCGGTCAAAACGGTCTTGTCGTAGAGAGCTATCGTGGAGGCAGGCGCAGCGGCGCCCGAAGACCTCAGGGGGTAGAGCTTTACGCCCGGGGGCAGGTTGTGGCTCTCCTTTTGCTGCTCGGTAACGTCCTGGTCGACGAGCTTAAACTCGAGCACGGCCGTTTTGCCAATCAGGCTGATCGCCTGCTGAGGATCCTTTATACCGGGAAGCTCGATCATGATCCGATCCTTACCGGCAAGCCGCACATCGGGCTCTCTTACCCCGAACTGATCGATTCGATTGCGGATAGTCTCAATTGCCTGCTGAACCGCCCTTGTGCGAAGCTTGGCAAGCTCCGGGGCGCTCATGGCAAGAACGACTCTTGTCCCCTCCGGGGTGGTCTGCTGGCTGACCTGGGTGAGCATCGGAAAACCGTTTCTAATCGCCTCCTCAAAACCGTTTACCTGCGACCCATTGGGCAACACAGCCTCGATGTCGACCTTATCGGTCCTGTCGACCTGGGTGAAACCGATTTTTTTCGTTCGCAGGGCATCTTTTATCTCTTCGGCAATATTTGCGACGGTATTTTCGACAGCCTTGTTGGTTTCGACTTCGAGCACCAGATGCATGCCGCCCTGGAGGTCAAGGCCCAGATGGATTTTTCCGGGCAAAATAGTCGATAGCCCCGGCAGGGGCGTAGACACAAAGGTTGGAAGAAGACAAAAAATGCCGCCAATCAAGATCACCACGACTATGAGCGCGCGCACTGCTATGCTTTTCAATTAAGCCTCCAACTGGCCGCCGACCGGGTACGGGAAAGAGCCCCGCTCCGCAATCATGCGGCCGCTAAAACCCCCGCGCGGGAGGGCATCTGCGCCAGGACTTCTAGGATTCCTTACCCGAATCTTTGCTCGATTCTTTTTCCTGGGCCGAATCGCCCTTGGAAACCAGACCGCCGACGGCATTGCGGTTGACCTTGACACGGACTTTTTCCGCAACTTCCATTGTGATTACAGTTTCGTCAAGATTTGTGATCCTGCCGCGAAGCCCGCCGACCGTAAAAATTGTATCACCCTTCTGAAGATTTGACAGCATGCGGGCATGCTCTTTTTGCCGTTTTTGCTGAGGGCGAATGAGAAGAAAGTAAAAAATCGCAAGCATGGCAACCATAAGCACAATGGGGCTGCCCAGAAGTTGCTCAAACCCCGCGCCCGCACCAGCGGGTCCAGCCTGAGAAAGCGCACCGGCCGCATTGGCCACTCCAAAAAAAATCATCAGTTTCCTCCCAAAATTGCAATTCGAATTTTTAAATACCATATAGAGAATTGACTGGCAGCTAAAGCGGTATATTTAATGATGTTTACAACAAAAAGTCAATTCCGGAACAAAACCATTGGCAAACAAAAAAATAAATTGCCCTAAAAGGTCCTTCCGAACCGGGCCCGGCAGACAATTTAAAGTGCTCTTAATTGACGCGGCAGCCAGGGGTGTGTATTGTGTCTAACAAGTACGGGGGGCGCGCTGCGCGCCGATCACGGGCGTTTGCAGGGCAAAAAGAAAACGGCTCTTATGAGGGGAGTAAAGGCGATGGGTGGAAATTATCCCGAGTGGCATGAGAAGTTACGGCAGGAGTACCCGGAGTACATGGAGGCTCTGGAACATCTTGGCAAAACCGTGAGAAAAGAGGGGCCTCTTGATGAAAAAGCTTCCCAGTTGATTCAGCTGGGGGCAGCCGCGGCGATTGGCTCCGAGGGTGCGGTTCACAGCCATACAAGAAGGGCACTGGAGGCTGGAGCCACACGGGAGCAAATCTGCCACGCCGTAGTGCTTCTTACCAGCACTATAGGATTTCCCGCGGTTGCGGCCGCCTTGAGCTGGGTCCACGACATAGTGGGCGATAAAAAGTAGCCTTCAGACCTGCTTAAGGTAATCGCGAAGGGCCAGGGCGGCCGCGGCGCCTTCACCGGCGGCGCTCACCGCCTGCTTGGTGCTGGCATCGCGCACATCGCCCGCGGCGAATACTCCTGGAACGCTGGTTTCAAACATATAGGGAACCCGCTTTTCATAGCCTTCGGGCGATCCCTCGTCGCGGAGCAGGTTTTGACCCGTTACGATAAACCCCCACCGGTCCAAAAGCACTCCGCTTTTGGCCAAAAATCCGGTATTGGGCATCATCCCGATAAAAATGAAAGCGCCTTCGACGGGCAGTTCTTCCTCACCCCCCGTAAGAGTATTCAGGTACTTTATCCGGTTTAGCTTTCCGCCCTGGCCGATAAATTCTTTCACTTCCGTATTCCAGAGGATGTCGATTTTGGGATCGGCAAGGACTTTTTCCTGGATAAGTCGGGTAGCGGTAAGCTCGGGGCCTCGCACGAGAAGGGTTAAATGGCTTGCGAACTTGGTAAGCAGCAGGCTTTCTTCCGCGGCCGAGTTGCCTCCGCCGATAACGGCGACTGGCCTGCCCTTATAGAAAGGACCGTCGCAGGTTGCGCAAAAATGAACGCCTGCGCCAAGAAACTCGGCTTCGCCCGCAACATTTAACCGCCTGTAGTGGCTTCCGGTGGCGATCAGCAGGGCGCGGGCGCTGTAGTCACGGCCGTCTTCCATCCTGACCAGATGGAGGTTTCCATGCCTTGCAATAGACTCCACCTGCCGGGCCTCCAGCAGTTCGACTCCAAAGCGTTCGGCCTGGCGTCTTAGACGATTTGAAAACTCGATTCCCTCAACGCCCTCAGGAAAACCGGGCATATTTTCCAGTCTTTCGGTCCCGGCGGTTTGACCGCCAAAGGAGGACCTCTCGATCACCAGGGTATCTATTGCCTCCCTGGCCGTGTAGAGAGCGGCGGTAAGACCCGCGGGGCCACCTCCGACCACTATCAGGTCATAGTGGGTTCGACTTGCCAGGGTTTTAAGACCCAGCTTGTCGGCCAATTGGGCATTTGTAGGCTCTACGAGAAAAGAGCCGTCCCGGAAGACGATGGTTGGAATGATTCGCTTGCCGCCGTTTTTTTCGGTAACAAAGCGGCGGGCCTCGGAGTCTTCTTCAATGTCCAGCCAAGTGTAGGGGATCCGGTGCTCGCCCAAAAAGAGCTTGCTGCGCCGGCAATCGGGGCACCAGTTTGCGCCGTAGACCGTTATGTCGGTTTGAATCATTCTAAACTCCAGCTTCCGTAGGGCAGGACTGCCGGTCCCCCTCCACCCAGACCCGATTACCGGCTGGACGCAAAGGACCCATGGCTAAGGGCCGGCGAGCCCCAAAAACCGCGCCGGTCCGCCAGCTTTGATATCATGAAACAAATGGCCTCAAAAATCAAGATATGCCCTTGGCGCAAAGACAGGACAAAAGGCTTTTAAGCATTTGCAGGGCTTAAAACTTTGACGATGCTTTATAAAAAGTTAATTCTCGACTGCCACGGGGCCAAGCCGGATTGCCCTTGCCCTCTTAGGGCCGCCTATTGACAGACCCTGTCCTGGGGGATAATTTAGCCTCAGGGCAATCAGAGGGAATCGATTTAGGAGTTCTAAAAGGAGCAAAAATGCTTGAGATGCTGAAAAAGGGCATGCTTGCCGGATTGGGCGCCGCCGTGCTGACCCGGGATAAAATCCTTGAGACCACCCGCAAGCTCGTCGATGAGGGAAAGCTATCGAGCGAGGATGCGGAAAAACTCACCGAAGAGCTGTATAAAAGCGGCGAGAAAGAATGGGAAGACGCAGGCGCAAAGATCCAATCCTCTTTTAAAAAATTTTCCGAAAACCTGGAAGTCATTCGCAGGAAGGAATTCTCGGAGCTTCTTGCCAGGGTCGAAACCCTGGAGCTTCGATTGAGCGAACTGGAAAAGGTCCGTTGCAAGCAAGAGGCCTAAGGACAGTTTAGCGGCGGCTGCCGGAGTTTTTTCATGCGTTTAAGCCATCGGGTCTTGGCGCGATCCCGGATGATTTCTTCCTGCCCCTGCGGGAGAAGTTCCCAAGCGAGCGCTTTAGCTTCGGCCACGCCATTTTTTTGCAAAGCGCCGATATCTTCCGGGAAGTCTCATAGGCTCCATTATGTTCCAAAAGATCACACCAGAGGAAAAGAGCAGCCTGCGCAGAGGCCTCTGGAGCGCCAGAGAGCGGGGGGAATACCCGGGGGGGACGCGCACACTTTTGTAAGTGCAATTTACTTTACCTTCAGGCTGCCGGACCACAGGAAAAAAGTCGCAAGTAAACTCTTCAAGACGTGAAGTGTTCTTTTCCAACATTTTGCCGATCATAGACAACTCCTTTGACACCCCTGGAAACAAAAGCGGGCTCATTTCCACAATGCTTTACCGTTTCACAGGGCAAGGACCGCCGATAATTTTTACAGGCTTTAAGATTTAAGTTTTTTAGCAAAAAACCGAAATAACCCTAAACACGCGCAAAAGATTTAGGCCCACACGTTTTTAACTTTACACTCAAAATTGGTTGGACAATGAATTTGCGTCAAAGGACTCAACAAAGAGAAGCAAGCAGGGGCAAAAAAGAACAGGTGGACATTCTTCTTTTAAACGGGTGCGTCGTGACGATGAACCCGGCCTCGGATGTCCTGGACCCGTGCGGCATTGCAATTCGCCGCGGAAAGATCGTCTCGGTTGGGCCTTCCGGAAAGATTCAATCACTTTTCCAAGCAGAGGAAACCCTTGACATATCCGGGTGCGTGGCTCTGCCCGGGCTCATAAATTCCCACACCCACGCGGCCATGACCCTTTTCCGGGGACTGGCAGACGATCTTCCTCTCATGGACTGGTTGCAAAACCATATATTTCCGGCTGAAAAGAAGCTGAGCGAAGAGTGGGTGTACTGGGGCACAATGCTTGCCTGCGCGGAGATGATCCTTTCGGGAACCACAGCCTTTTGCGATATGTACCTGTTTGCGCACAAGGTAGCCGAGGCCGCGAAAGAGGCGGGCATGCGCGCTCTTGTGGGCGAGGTCCTCTACGATTTTCCCTCCCCCTGTTACGGGCCGATCGAAAACGGTCTAAAACATACGCAGATGCTGATAGAAAAATGGCAGGGCGACCCTCTTGTCGGTGTTGCCGTGGAACCGCACGCGGTCTACACCTGTTCGCCGGATCTACTCAAAAGGTGCATCAGGATGTCTGCCGACCACGATGTGCCGCTCGTGGTCCATCTTTCGGAAAACGAGGCCGAGGTCAAACAGGTGCTGGAATTGTACGGCAAGCGCCCCGTAGAGCACCTCGCCGCGCTCGGCATACTCGACCGGCGCGTGATAGCCGACCATTGCGTGGCCCTGGATGATGGCGACATATATTTGCTTGCGGCAAACCGGGTAAAGGTGGTCCATAACCCGGAGAGCAATATGAAGCTCGCCTCCGGAATCGCCCCGGTCCCGAGGCTGCTCGAAGCCGGAGTGACAGTGGCTTTGGGAACCGATGGCTGCGCGAGCAACAACAACCTGGATATGTTGGGGGAAATGGATACGTGCGCCAAGCTCCATAAGGGGGCGGCACTGGACCCGACGGTCCTTTCGGCCCAGCAGGTCCTGCGAATGGCCACGGTGTCCGGGGCAGCCGCACTGGGCTGGGAAGGCAAAACCGGCTTTCTTTCCCCCGGCATGTCGGCCGACCTGATAGTAGTCGATTTCAGGAAACCAAATCTTACGCCCTCCTACAGTCCCGCAAGCCACCTTGTCTATTGCGCCGGAGGCGCGGACGTGCGCCACAGCATCATTGACGGTCGGCTCGTCATGAAGGATCGCACCCTTCTTACACTAGACATAGAGGAGATCCTGGGGCATGTGCGGGAATTCGCTGAAAAGATGGGAGCGGGAAGCCGCAAGCAGGAAGCGAAAACCCGCACCGTAACGGGCGGCGAAAAACGGGAATCTCCCCCCCCTGGCAGCTCCGTCACGGCTAGTGAGGTGGGCGAAGTGGACTTGCTCCTTTTTAACGCCGACTGGCTCGTAGCCTGCGATCCGGCCATGACCTGCACGCCTTCTGGGGCTGTTGCGATCCAAAACAAGCGGATTGTGGCCGCAGGCTGCACCCGGGAACTTCGTCCGCTTTTCCACGGAAAAAAAGAAATAGACCTTTCGGGCTGCCTTCTCATGCCCGGATTGATAAACACCCATACCCACGCGGGGATGAGCCTGTTTCGGGGCGTGGCAGACGATTTGCCGCTCAAAAAGTGGCTCGAGGACAATATCTTCCCGCTCGAAAATGTTTTTCTGAGCCCCGAGAGCGTCTACCTGGGCACGCTTCTTTCGGCCGTAGAGATGCTAAAGAGCGGCACGACATGCTTTTGCGACGGCTATTTTTTCGAGGAACACGCGGCCAGGGCCTGCATCAAAGCCGGCATTCGAGCGATCCTGGGCCAGGGGCTTCTCGATTTCCCAACTCCGGATGCTCCCAATCCGGAGGCCTCCCAGGCGCGCGCCGAGGCGTTCCTTCGCGAGTTTCCCTCGCGAAACAGCCGAATCCGCCCATCGCTTTTTTGCCATTCCCCCTATACGTGCAGCCCGCAGACCCTCAAGCGCATCAAGCAACTTTGCAAAAGCAACAAGATCCTCTTTCAGACCCACCTTGCCGAAACCCGAGAAGAGGTTGCAGTCATAGAGCAAAGGTACGGCGTAAGGCCAGGGATTCATCTTAACGATCTGGGGCTTTTAGACGATCTTACGCTTTGCGCTCACGCGATCTGGATGTCGGAGCAGGAAATGGGGCTTTTTGCCGACAAAGGCGCCTCGGTGGCCCACTGTCCGGAGTCGGCAATGAAGCTGGGCTCAGGGGTTGCCCCCGTGATCGCCATGGCATCTTTGGGCGTGAAGGTGGGGCTTGGAACCGATGGCTGCGCAAGCAATAACGACCTGGACCTTATTTCCGAAACCGGCTTTGCGGCCAGGCTGCACAAGGTTTTTAAAAATGACGCCCTGGCATGCCCGGCGAGGGAGGCCCTGCGGATGGCCACAACAGGGGGGGCCTGGGCCCTTGGCCTTCAGGAGGAAATCGGCAGCATCCAACCGGGCAAGAAGGCGGACCTTGTTGCGCTAAACCTTGAGCAACCCCACCTGAGCCCCCTCTACGACCCCATCAGCCATATCGTCTATGCGGCCCGGGGAGGGGATGTGAGGCACGTCTGGGTGGACGGCAGGCTTGTGGTGAAGGATCGTCAGGTCCTTACGGTAAAGGAATCCGTGGTGCTTTCCGATGCCAAACGAATGGGAGAGAGAATTTTTTCTTTTAAATCCCGCCTTTGATGTTTAGGATATCTTCCGTAAGGCTATAATGTATTCACACTGCTTTTTTGCGGAGATCTATCATGATAAAGGCCAAAGACATAATGACCAGGGATGTGGTCAGCGTCACGCCCGAGACCGATGTAACCGAAGTGGCGCAACTGCTTCTCGAAAAGCACTTTAACGGCGTTCTGGTAATCGATCCAAACGGAGAGCTGGTCGGCATAATTTGTCAAAGCGATCTTATAGCCGAACAGAAAAAACTCCCGCTGCCTTCGGTATTTACAATTCTCGATTCTTTCATCCCTATTCATTCGCCGGGCAAAACGGCAAGAGAATTCCACAAGATTGCGGCGATCAAAGCTTATGAAGCCATGACGCCCCACCCTGTATCGATTGGTCCCGAGGCCGGAATAGACGAAGTGGCCGAGATAATGGTAAATCGAGGTTTCCATACCCTGCCGGTTGTAGAGGGCGGAAAGCTGGTGGGAATCATCGGCAAATCGGATGTGCTGCGGACCCTTGTGCCCTCGGCAACCGGCGCGAAATAGAATTTATCTTCCTCTAAAGGGGCGGCGATGCCGCCGGCTGAGGAAGCCCACACCGCGAAAAGCGGCTATTGCAAAGGCTATCAGGCCCGCACCGATAGTAGCCAGCCCGACATGGAAGCCAAAACCGGTCGTCCCCATTCCCTGTCGGGCCTGGCAGATTCCGGCAAGGATAAGCAAAAAGCCCGTGGAGCAAACGAGCAGGGCGGGCAGAATGTCCGCGGGACTAAACCCTTTTTTTTCAATAAACATCCAGAGCGAAAAGATTGCCCAGGCCCAGACCCACCAGGAAATAACCCGGGCGGCGGAAAGCTCCATGCAGTAGCGTATGGTTTCGACAATGGGGGAAAAAACGGCGCGACCCCGCGAAGGCACTCCCATATATCCGGCTACGACCGGAATGATGTCGGCCCCGTCACGGTCTCTAACCTTGTCTATAACGACTTTTGCCCTCTGGGAAAGGGAAAGGCCGCCGGCCCCGGCCACCCTTATGACGTTCCAGGTCCTGGTTATCCCCGACCAGCCGTGCCAGTCGGTATCTGCCAGGAGGACAAGCCCTCTGGAGCGCGACACGGCGAGCAGCCGGCGTCTTAGAGGCTCCGGCAGACCCGGATGGCCGTTATTAGCGATTTCAAAGCCATCGACGCCCTCATCGGCCAACTTGTCAACATCGGCGAGTTTGAGCCCTTTTAGGGGAAGAATAAAGACGGCTCCCCCACACTCCTCGTGAATTTTTTTGGCAAATAGAGCAGTATCCGAGACAGGCCCAAGTTTTAGGGAGGTGTTCCGGCAAACGCCAAGGGCCATGGCCCCGCGAACCGAATGAACCTCGAGACCCGAGGCGAGCGCGGGCAACCTCATCCGCTGGGAAACCGTAAGGTCCCGGACCACATGGGCGACCAGGTTGTCGTGTTCTGTAACGGCCTCCATGTTGTATCCACAGGAGGCGTGCCAGGCGAGGTTGGTTCCAAGCGATACCAGGCCGTCGTGGGATACAACGGTATGGGTATGGAGATCGGCGACGATAACGTCGGGATCGTTAACTACCAGCCGCCAGCCTGGAACCCGGCCGATTACAAACAAGAGCAGAAGAAGTATTAGAGACGAAATCGCGATCAGGGCGCTCTTAAGGCCGGCCGGTATAGTGCGGAAAACGTTTTTTTTCCCCCGCCTGTTCCAATCGGCTATGACTCCCCATGCTCCCGCGCCCACAAAAACCCATACCAGCACCCAAAGGGCGGCAATCAAAAAATTAGGCGCCCCCGCGATGATCCGCATGGGGGCAAAAAAGGGTTCGATCAGCGCGGTCCAGGGATGCTGTTGCAAAGTCATTCCGGCAAGGCGAGCATAACTTCTGGCGTCAAAGGGGCCCTGCGGAGCGTAGGGCAAACAGGCAAGAACGGTAAGAGCCAAAAGTCCGGCGAGCAAAAAAGCGGCGGATTTACGGTGATCTCTCAAGGGGTCTCACTCCAATTTTTCGATAACGGCGAGAATACCGGCAAATTTTACCTCAAGGACGGCGCGCACCAAAAAACCGGTGCTCTCCAGGGCCTTTTGCAGGTCAACCGAGCCGAAGCGATTTTGCTCGGGATGAAGCAGGATGTGTTTGGTTATAAAGTTTTGGTAAAGCGTGGGATAGAGTTCTTCGAGAAAATAAATTCCGCCGGGCTTTAACACGCGTCCAATCTCGGTTAGAGCCCCCTGCCAGTCGGGAATGTGGTGGAGCACGCCAAAACCAAATACGGCGTCGAAGGCGCAGTCCTTAAGCGGCAGATAAAGACCGTCCGCGGCGCAAAAAGAGATGCTTTGGCCATTTCGCCCCCGGGTGTAGCGAAGAGCGCGTTTCATCATCATGGGGTCAAGATCGGTGGCGCAAAGAAAAGCCGGGGAAAATTCCTCGCTGATAATCGTGGCCCCAGCCCCCCGCCCGCACCCTATCTCAAGGATGGCCCCCGCCGGGCTAAGCCGGGCTTGCCTTTTCATCCAGCCGATTTCAAGTCTTTGCTCAAAAACCCTCAAGGGGTTATTTACGACCAGCAGTTCGGCCCAGTTGAGCTTCATTTGGCAGGGTTTCCTTTTTTGCCCACATGCACGACGGCAATTCCGTTTGTAAGCCTACGGTATCGTACATCGCTAAAGCCGATGTTTTCGAGAATCCCTTTGAGCTTATCGGGGCCGGGAAAAAGGCGGATCGACTCGGGAAGATAGCAGTAGGCGGGCCCGCAGTTGGCAAGAGCTCTGCCTATGTAGGGCATAAGATAAAAAGAATAAAAATCGTAGAGGGCTCTAAACCAGGGAGTAACGGGTTGGGAAAATTCCAGACACATAAAGACCCCGCCCTTTTTAAGGACGCGGTGCATCTCGGCGAAGCCTTTTTCGAAGTGAGTGAGGTTCCTTATCCCAAAGCCGACCATGGCGCCATCGAAGGTCTCGTCGGGAAAAGAAATCTTTTCCGCATCACCCTGAACGTAGCCGACATTGCCCCCACAGGTAAGAGCGGAGGTCTTGGGCCTTCCGGCAGCCATCATCTCCCAGTTGATGTCGTAGAGAACGACACGGCCCGAGGGAGCAACAGCTTGGGCAGCCAGGCGGCTCAGATCCCCTGTACCGCCGCAAACGTCGAGGACACTTTGCCCCTGCCTGAGTCCCATCATGTTAACCGCAATGCGCTTCCACTGGTAATGGACGCCAAGGCTTAGCAGGGTATTCATGTAATCGTATTTATAGGCGATGGAGTCGAAGTGACGGCGCACCCATTTGGCCTTTTCCTTCTCGGGAACTGTAAGGAATCCAAAATGGGTCGTCTTCTCAGGATCGGTAATGGGTCCGGACATTTTGAAACCGCAGGATCAAGAATTTAGCGACAACCGGCGCAAAAAAAGGCGCAAGCCACAATCAGGAAGGCTTTACGACCGAGCCCGAACGGATACATCTCGTACAGGCCTTCACCCGCCTTACCGAACCGTCTGAGAGGACATGGCGCACCTGCTGGAGATTGGGATACCAGATGCGCTTGGTTTTATTGTTGGCATGGCTTACATTGTTGCCCACATGAGGGGTCTTGCCGCAGAAGTCACAAACTCTGCTCATAATCGGTATTCCTTTCGCGAAGGGCGCATGCGCCCGAAATGGCACTCTAAAAAAGTTATCTATAGCAGAACATAAAC
>JBMFHI010000008.1:0-55023 GCA_049976905.1 Syntrophobacteraceae bacterium
GCTTCGCGTGGGACAAACAGACCTTAAGTCAACGCCATTGGAGGCTGGGGGGGGCGGCTATCGGCCCCGGTTTTAGATTTAAGGCTTGGAGGCGTGTCTTTTTGACGGTATTGCGATTATTGATCGCTCATTTCTGCGTCAAGGCCTTGACGGTATTCGGCCAGCTTGTTTCGAAGCGTTCTTACGCTTATGCCAAGCAGCTCCGCGGCCCGGGTCCGATTGCCCTCAACGCTGTAGAGGGCCTTTTCGATCATAAGCTTTTCCATCTCGCAAAGAGGCATGAGGGAAAACCCCGCAGGCTGGGCGCAATCGGACTCCAACCCCGGATCAAACATTATGCACTCAGGACCAATTACCTGAGAATTGGAAATCAAGACAGCCCTTTGCACCACGTTTTGAAGTTCCCTCACATTGCCCGGCCATAGGTAATCGGAAAGTTTCTTTAGGGTTTCGGGGGCAAGGCGGGCATCTTTAAAGCCGTTTTCAGCGCTGTAGCGAACCAGGAAATGCTCGGCCAGGGGGATAATGTCGTCTGGTCGCTCTCTTAGAGGGGGTATCTTTAAAGGAATGACGTTTAGCCGGTAATAGAGGTCTTTTCGAAATTTTCCCTCCCGTACCTGTTCTTCGATCTTAACGTTGGTTGTGGCAATCACCCTTACATCTACCGGGACGGGGTACTTGCCACCCAGCCGGTCGACTTCGCTTTCCTGGAGGACCCGCAAAAGCTTTGCCTGCAGGTGGGAGGGGATTTCGGTTACCTCGTCCAATAAAATCGTGCCGGTGTGGGCCAGTTCGAATTTTCCCTCTCTGTTTCTGATCGCGCCGGTGAAAGCGCCCTTTTCGTATCCAAACAGCTCGCTTTCAAGCAGGGTATCCGGCAGGGCCGCGCAGTTTAGAGCTATGAAGGGGTTGTCTTTTCTACCGCTTTGATGATGAATGTAGCGGGCAAACAATTCCTTGCCGGTTCCGGATTCGCCCTGAATAAATACAGCCGCCTTGCTCGCGGCTATTTTTCTGGCAAGAGCCTTCATGGAACATAAATTTGGATCCCTGGTTATTATCGGGTCACCCTCCAGGGAGGCGCCGGCGGGCTGAGGTTTTCCAGCTTCAATGAGTTCGATGGCCTTGGCGAGACGCTCGGGTGAGATCGGCTTGGTCCAAAAATCCCAGGCACCGTTTTTTGCGCTCTCCACAGCGTCATCGAGCTTTGGTTTTTTGGAGAGCACGATCACCGGTACAGGAGGCTCCAGGTTGCGCGCGGCTTCGAGAAATTCGAGGCCATGGACCGCATTGCCGTTTATGTGAATGAGCGCCAGCCCGGGAGATTCTTTCTTTAGCAAGCTTCTTGCCGACCTGGCCGAATCGGTATGCACGCACAAATGTCCCTGTTCCCTCAATAGAGAGGAAATCTTTCGGGCATCTTCGGAGTCGGTTTCAATGAGAAGCACATTCATCAGTATGTTCCACGGCTGGTTGTATGGCCGTATGCTCTATTTTTGGGGCGCGTTGTTTTGCGCGGCCATGTTTAGCGTATTTAGCTCTTCCTGGGCCACAGCGCTCCAGAAAGTGTCTTTGGATGACTTCATCTGGTTTAGTTTCTTTAGCGCCAGGTCCGTTTTGCCTGCCGCAAGGTAGAGTTTGGCAGTCTTGTACCGGAGTTCATTTTGCTCCTCCCTGCCGGCGATCGGAACGGCTGTTTCCAGAGTTTGCGCTGCTGTTTCATATTGCTGCTGTTCTTTTTGACAATCGGAAATCGCTACCAGCAGGGGTACGCGTTGGTCTTTATCCGTCGTAGTCGCAAGCAATGCCTTCTGCAAAATGGGAACGGCCTGGGCATATTGTTTCACTTTGTAGAGCGAGTAGCCCAAAGCCGCAAAAGAATTCGGGTCGGTTAAATAGAACGTGTTTCTTTGCTGGATCACTTTCTCAAAACAGTTGACCGCATCCGAATATTGCTCGTTATGGTAGAAAATATGTCCGAGGATCTCGGTTTTTTTAAGTTCCAGAACCCCGCTTTTGGCCGCCTGGGCATAGTTTGAAGCCCGGCCGTAATCCCTTAGGCGCAGCGCATAGACGGCGCACCTGAGCAGAAGACCGTCCAGATTTTTGCCCTGCTGCTCCGAAAGCAGCCTGTCGTAGACTTGAAGCGCGCTATAATAGGATTTTTCCGCCGCATAGCTTTCCGCTATCTCTTCCAGGGTTTCCGGGGAGTCAATCGAATTGAACACCGCCCGATATTGGTCGATCAATTTGATTGCCCTGTCGTAATTTCTGCCATAATAAAATTGTCGTATGAGATCACAGAAAAATCTTTTTCTCACTTGTACGATCTCGGGGGGGGAAACGCTGCCGTTTTTGACCGGAAAAGCCTTGTTCATCATTGCCATACCCTGCTCGAGATTGCTATTTTTGAGTTCGAGCTCCGCAAGTTTGAGCAAAACGACGCTGCGAAGGTTGGGGGTAAGATCCATGCTCATTAGATTACCGTACATGTGGGTGGCTTTGGCCATATCGACCTTTTCCATCAATTCCGCCGAGCGCAGCTGGCAGATCACGTCGCCCTCGGAATTGGTATAATATTTATGCACAAAACTGTATATCATTTTCGCCGCGTCGACCTGGCCCTCTTTTAAAAAAATCTCACCGATTTTGGCCAAAACCATTCCCTGGTCGGGATCGCTCTCCTGGTAGTTTACATATCTCAGAAGCATGAGCTTCGCATTTTCAAAATCCCCAAGGCCAAAGTCAGCTTCTCCGATATAGCGAAGCACGGCGGGGTTTTTGATATAATAGCCGGGGAGCTGGGCAAGACAGTCGTTTAGAGTTTGGAGGGCTTGCTTGTAGGCGCCGAGCAGAAAGTAGGTTTTCCCGAGCATAAAGTCGGCCGCGGCAATGTCATCTTTTCCTGTCGCATCCCTTTGCGCCCACTTGTATGCCTCCATAGCCTCGATGTAGGCTTCCCTTTTCATGCTTATGTTGCCTATGTTTAACCAGCACAGGGATGCAAGAGGGCTCTGTGGCCACTGGGAGGTCACTGTTTTAAAGAACTGCTCTGCTCTGTCGTATTTTCCCATATTGTAGTAGGCCAAACCCGATCTGTAAATGGCCGTGGGCGCCTGTGAAGACCTTGGGCCGGCCTCTAGAGCCGCTTTGTAAGCATTTATAATGTCCGGGGCGCAGTATACAAGGCTATTGGCACACGCTTGGAACTTCTTGTTTGCCCGCGCATAGAGGACAAGTCCCTTTTGGTCTGGTTCAACAAACTGAGCGGCTGAGGGGTTTTTGTTCTGCGGCGGGGCAGGTGTGCCGTTCAACTCCGCTTTGTTTCCCATGTCGAGGGCCTGCTTTGCCTGCGGCGACGCGGTCGTCCCAAAGAGCTCGGCGGTTTGGATTTTTTTTATATCTACCGGAGAAGGGATTGCCCCCACGCCGTTTTGAATAAAATCGGTCGGCTTGGACCCGGTTGGATTTGCCGTTACCGCCTTTTTGACGGCGGGAGGAGTAAAAATCAGTGTTAAAGAGTATCTGCCATGCCAGCCGGGTCGAACGCTGTAGGTTACCGAGGTGTTTTGCCAACGAAAGAGCACCTCGAGGAAGTTGTCTCCACGCCAGAACTTGACCTTTTTTATCGCAATCTTAGCCCCGGGAAAAGACCTGTCGGCAAGCCCCGTAGACATGTTGGAAAAGAAAACGGAAATCCCCGTATCGGAGGGCGTGTCGATGCGTTTGGGTTTGGGGCCCTGGGCGTCAAAAGTCAGACAGGTCTTATTACCCTTAATCCGGTACCACAGACGCAGGATCCTTGTCTGCGACCCGTTGTTTCCTGCGGCCCGGCAAGGGAGGGCGCCGGCAGCGGCTATCAGAAGGGCTGCAAGAATACATATCAGGGCTTTGAGCTTGCTCATGGTAATCGAACCGCCGTTGGGGGGTCTCAAAAAAATCGCCGGTTGGGAACCTTCTAGCGGCCCCGGGGCGTGGTTCCAGTCGCTTGTAAATCTTCTGCGCATTACCTTATGAGCAAGGGGTGTGCCAAAAAGGTTTTTCGCGCGCGGTCTGTATTGTCGGCAGGCTTAAGGATTAAGAAAGACTTTTGGAGACCCCAATGGGGGGGAGGCTGGAGAGCGGGTTGGGAGTCTTTCCCCCTTCATAAACCCCAACCCCTTTGGGGTGTCAGAGGCTTAACACGTCGAAAGCGTCTGTATCTTGTCTCTACCTTCCCCTGACTCCAACTGCTCGCCCTCAGGGGCAAACCGCGCGGGGTCCTGCTCAAAATAGAGCTTGAGGTTTTCATAGAGTTCCGGATGTTGGCTTTGCAACTGCAAAGGCTTTTCGAAAAAACATTCGGTCGCGACGGCGAAAAATTCGGCGGGGTTGGTTGCTCCGTACTGATCCAGAACGCTTGAAAGACCTTGTTCGGCTTCGCGGCGAAGTCTTAGGAAGTCTCTACTCAATATCCTCGCCCATGCGACATACATCGAGCGGCGAGGAAGCGGTGGAGCGCCGTTGGTGCTGCCGTCTTCGCTGTCCAGTTGGTGGGCAAACTCGTGAAGCACCACGTTGTGGCCGTCGTGGATATCGGAGGCGTTGGCCAAAACATCGTCCCAGGAAAGAATCAGCGAGCCGTGTTTCCAGGATTCCCCCAGATGGATTTGCTTTGTTGCCACATGGAAGCCCGGGGTCAGTTGGATGTAGCCCGTGGCCAGGAAGGCTCCGGGGTAGACGAGAATGGAGTAGAGCCCTGGATAATAATCGGTTTTGCGGTGCAAAAGAAGAATACAGGCCTGTGCTGCTATGGTCACTTTTATTTCATCTGTAAGTTCGAGACCTCCGCAGCCCTCGAAATTTTTTTCGGCTAAAAATACCAAAACGTGTCCCTGGAGTTCCTCTTTGTCGGCTTGGGACAAACGGCGGTAGATGGGAACGTTTTTCTCAAGTGTTTCAAGCCATTCGGGCGCAATAGGCCTCTTTCGTATCTTTTCGCGCCGCCGCTTCTTAAACCCGAACATGATTTCCTCCCTCTTTGGCCTTCCCTTAATCATTATAGCAACTTTCCCGGGGCCTGCAGGCGGGGATCGCTATATAATTGCAGAAGGTGGGCCGAAAAAAGGGCCTGCGCGGAGCCGGCAATTGAGACGAAAATAGGCGGGCCAAATATTTCAAGCCTTGCTTCTTACTTGCCTTGAGACGAAGAATTCCTCTTTTAAGGAGAACGCCTGTGAAGGAAAAGGTTGTCATAACGGCGGCAATCACCGGGGCCATTCATACCCCCACCATGTCCGACTATCTTCCCATAACGCCCGAGCATATTGCCGATGAGGCCGTCATGGCCTTCGAGGCAGGGGCGGCAGTCTGCCACATCCACGCCCGGGACCCTCAAACGGGCAGACCTGTGCCCGATGTCGCTATTATGAAGGACATCATCACGCGAATAAAGAGCCGCTGCGACATGGTCATCTGTATCACTACCGGAGGCGGACTTGGGATGACAACCGAGCAAAGGGTTGCCCCCGTTGATCTCTACCGGCCCGAACTCGCTTCCTTTAACGCCGGCTCCATGAATTTTTCCCTCTTTCCGATGGCATCCAAATTCAAGCAGTGGCAATTCGAATGGGAAAAACAGTATCTGGACTTAACCGAAGACCTGATATTCCCCAATACCTTCAAATCCATGCGGCAATATTGCGCCAGATTTAAAGAAGCCGGCACAAAGCCCGAATTCGAAATCTATGACGCTGGAATGGTTAACAACGTGGCGACCCTGATAAAGATGGGGCTTGTGCAAAAGCCTGTCTACATCCAGTTTGTCATGGGAGTCTTGGGCGGAATAACGGCCAGCTGCGAAAACCTGCTCTTTTTGGTCGATTATGCGCGAAGGCTCATCGAAGATTTCGAGTTTTCGGTCTGCGTCGCGGGCCGGGCGCAGTTTCCCCTCTGCACGCAATCGCTTCTGATTGGCGGAAACGTGCGTGTGGGGCTTGAAGATAATCTTTATCTGGAAAAGGGCCGTATGGCCAGAAGTAACGCCGAACAGGTGGCAAAAATAGCCCGCATGGCAAAAGAGCTCGCAATCGCGCCGGCCACACCCGCTGAGGCCCGAAAAATTCTGGGCCTCAAGGGAATGGATCAGGTGAATTTCTAAAAGCTGGTAAAAATTGTGTAGACCTGAATGCGTTGCAGCATCCCGGCTGCGGCCTCGGGTATGCATGCTTACAGTTTAAGCCGAAAGGAGCAGTTATGAATAAGCCGTTTGAACGTATAACCGTTGTCGGTTCAGGTATCCTTGGAACCCAGATAGCAATGTTTGCCGCACACGCGGGCTATGCTGTCAAAATCTACGACACCAGGCACGAAGCGTTTGAAGAAACTTATGCCAAGCTCCATGACGACCTTAAGGCCAAGGGAATAAATCCGGTTATTCCCTGGGACAGATGGCAGGAGTGCAAGGACGCCGTCTGGTGTACCACCGATCTCAAGGAGGCCCTGAGGGATGTCGATTTTGTCGTCGAAGCGGTGACCGAAGATCTGGAAGTTAAGCGAGAGATCTTTAAAAAGATGGGTGAAATGGCCCCTGCCAAAGCTATCTTTGCAACCAACAGTTCCTCCATTCCCGTCTCCAGGCTCGAAGAGAGCAGCTCGAGGCCGCGGCAGTGCCTGAACACCCACTTCTACATGCCGCTCCAGGGCATCATGATGGCCGATCTCATGGGAGGAACACAAACCCTGCCGGAAATAATGGAAAAAGGCGAACAGTGGCTTCGTTCGATGGGCTTTGTTCCCCTGAGGGTAAAAAAGGAAATCCTTGGCTTTTGCTTTAACTCCATCTGGCGCGCCATAAAGAAACAATCCCTCCACATGTGGGCAAATGACTTCGTCGACTTCCAAGACATCGACCGGGCGTTTCGTATCTTTACCGGCGCCCAGTGGGGGCCTTTCGGGTTGATGGATACCGTTGGCCTCGATACGGTTGCCAACATCGAGATGGTCTATTTTGATAAATCAAAAGACCCCCGGGATAAACCCCCTCAGAGACTGCTCGAAAAAATCGAGCAGGGTGAACTCGGCGTTAAGGCAGGCAAGGGATTTTACACCTATCCCGATCCCGAGTATCTCGACGCCGACTTTTTAAACCCTGAAAAAAAGGGCTGATGTGCCTATCGGTTTTAATTGGGCGCCTTGGCTAAACCGGGAGGTTTTGCTGCTCTGACCTGGAATGAGTCCAGCGTGATTGTTATACTATAGCGTTCAAAAAAGCAGGATAAAAAGCCCCTAAAGGCTTTTCTCAATTGATATTGACCGGCATGGGAACTGCTGGTATAGATTAAGTCTGAAAATATTTTCACAATCCCTACCCTATTTGTGCGGATCTTGACCGGCGAGGAGGTCGCGTTATGTTCGAAGAGAAGGTGCTTAAAAAAATTAAGGACGATAAGGAAAAGTGGGAACAGGGGCCCCTTGGGAAGTCCCTGGCCAGGTCGCCCGAAGCAAAACCTGTATTCACGACGATTTCGGGCGCTCCTGTGGAAAGACTCTACACGCCTCTTGATGTGGAAGACCTCGACTACGAGCGCGACCTGGGCTATCCGGGAACCTTTCCCTTCACCCGCGGGGTCCAGCCGACGATGTACAGGGGCCGCTACTGGACCATGCGCCAGTACGCGGGCTTTGGCGACGCAAAGAGCACCAACGAACGCTACCGCTACCTGCTCGATCAGGGGCAAACGGGGCTAAGCGTGGCATTCCATCTGCCAACGCAGGCGGGCTACGATTCGGACCATCCTCTTTCCATGGGCGAGGTGGGAAAAGTAGGGGTTGCGATAGATCACATAGACGATATGAGGGTGCTCTTCGACAGGATCCCGCTCGATAAGGTCACCACTTCGATGACGATGAACGCTCCTGCGGGCGTGCTTCTGGCTATGTATCTGGCAATCGCCAAGGAGCAGGGCGTGGATTGGGCAAAAGTCGGCGGGACCGTTCAAAACGATGTTTTAAAGGAGATCATCTGCCGTGGGCAGTATATTTACCCGCCAAGGCATACGATGCGCCTTACGGTCGATCTTATAGAATTTTGCCAGAAAAGCGTTCCGAAATGGAATACCATAAGCATAAGCGGCTATCATATCCGCGAGGCGGGTTCGACCGCGGCCCAGGAGATGGCCTTTACCCTGGCCGACGGCATTGCCTATACCCAGGCGTGCATCGAGCGCGGGATGGATGTGGACAGTTTCGCCCCGCGCCTTAGCTTTTTCTTTAACGCTTTTACAAACGTTTTGGAAGAGGTCGCCAAGTTCCGCGCGGGCCGGAGGTACTGGGCCAAGGTGATGAGGGATCGTTTCAAGGCAAAAGATCCTCGCTCGATGATGCTGCGCTACCACGTGCAAACCGGCGGCGTTACGCTTACCGCCCAGCAACCCCTTAACAATATCGTTCGAGTGGCCCTCCAGACCTACGCGACCGCTCTTGGCGGGGGCCAGTCGCTGCACACCAACTCCTATGACGAGGCGCTCTGTCTGCCCACCCAGCAGGCCGTAACCGTTGCGCTGCGCACCCAGCAGATCGTTGCCGAGGAAAGCGGGGCTACCGATACTATCGACCCGCTGGCGGGCTCCTATTATGTCGAGAGCATGACCGACAGGATCGAAGCCGAGGTGGACGAATACATAAAGAAGATCGACGCGATGGGCGGGACTCTTTCGGCCATCGAGCAGGGCTACATCCAAAAGGAGATCCAAAACAGCGCCTACCGTTTCCAAAAAGAGATAGAAACAAACGAAAGGGTCTATGTCGGCATAAACAAGTACACCATGGAAGAGCCGCCTCCGACCGGCCTTCTCAAGGTGGATATGTCTGTTGGCGAAAAGAAGGCGGCCGAACTGAGGCAGTACCGCGCCAATAGGGACAATGAAAAATGGAAGGCGGCTCTTGACAAGCTTCGCGAGGTTTCCGCAACGGATGAAAACGTGATGCCCTATGTTATCGAAGCCGTAACGGCCAAGGCTACCGTTGGCGAAATCTGCGATGTTTGGCGAAATATCTACGGCGAATACCGGCCCAAGGAATTCGTCTAGAAGAGCGTGCCGGCGGGCGGGTTGCCTCGATAGCCGCCCCCCCCGGCTTGGAGCCGGAATTGCTGATGAAAATTTGGAAAGGGAAATTCCATGGGGCAAAAAATTAAAATGATCATGGCCAAACCGGGTCTTGACGGACACGACCGTGGGGCCAAACTCCTTGCAAGAGTATGCGCAGAAGCCGGGATGGAAGTTGTCTACACCGGCCTTCGGCAAACACCCGAAATGATAGTTGCCGCCGCCGAGCAGGAAGACGCCGATGTGGTTGGCCTTAGCAGTCTTTCGGGCGTGCACAATTACTTTTTCCCAAAGGTCGTGGAGCTTATGAAGCAAAAGGGGCTCGACGACGTTTTGCTCGTTGGCGGAGGCATCATTCCCGAAGAAGACTACGACTTTCTTAAAAAGTCGGGGATGAACGCAATTTTTGGTCCCGGCACCCCGACTGCCGCTATTGTCGATTTTATCCGGGAAAACGTGAGAAAGCGTTAGTATATTGGAGAACGCGACTGCAATGGCACACGATTACGCGGCCCAAATCCTTGAAGGTTCCAATCGGGCTGCGGCTCGGCTCATTTCCTGGCTCGAAGACGAAGATGAGAGGGCCTACGAGTGCATGAAAAAAATCTACCCGCATACCGGGAGAGCCTTCGTGGTGGGCATTACCGGCTCGCCTGGGGCGGGTAAATCCACTCTCACAAACGCTTTGGCCCGCGAGATACGGCAAAGCGGGCTCAAAGTGGGCATCCTGGCCGTAGATCCTTCGAGTCCCTTTACCGGCGGCGCTTTGCTTGGCGACCGGGTCCGGATGAGCGACCTTGCCGATGATCCGGATATTTACATACGCAGCATGGCCACGCGCGGGTTTCTTGGAGGCATGGCCAAGGCGGCCTCCGATGTGGTAAAGGTCCTCGACGCCCTCGGCAAGGACGTGATAGTGATCGAAACCGTTGGCGTGGGGCAAGACGAGGTCGATATAGTAGGCGTTGCCGATACGACCTGCGTTGTCCTTGTGCCCGGCCTTGGCGATGCGATCCAGAGCATGAAGGCTGGTATAATGGAAATAGCCGATGTGTTTGTGATCAACAAGGCCGACCGCCCGGGGGCGGACATGCTCTGCGCCGAGGTTTGCGCCCGAATCGAGATGGATGCCCATCTCAGGGAGCGCGGCTGGGCGGTGCCGGTAAATAAATCGGTTGCCGTCGAAGGCGTTGGCATCCATGAACTGTGGCTTTCCATCGAATCTCACCGCAAATATTTG
This sequence comes from Syntrophobacteraceae bacterium, assembly GCA_049976905.1. Lineage (GTDB taxonomy): Bacteria > Desulfobacterota > Syntrophobacteria > Syntrophobacterales > Syntrophobacteraceae > SbD1. The sequence continues at coordinate 10,327 of JBMFHI010000008.1, forward strand.
CTCGATTCGGGCAGGTTTTACGAAAGTAGGCGCGAAAAGATTTCCCGGGAAGCGCTTCGCATGATTCACGGCGAGCTTTTCCGGGTCGTACGGGAACAGTTGGAACAAAGCGGAAGGCTTGATGCGGCTGTCGAAAAACTTATGAACAAAAAGCTCGATCCCTACACTCTTATGCGAGATACTGTTACCGAGTGGCTTTCCTCCTCCCAATGCGAAAGGAGACATGATGAAGATACTAAAGGTTGACCATATAGGCATAGCGGTAAATAACATAGAAGAGGCAAAAGCGCTTTATACCGATATCCTCGGCATCCCGCACGCGGGAAATGAAACCGTGGCCGAACAAAAGGTAACGACGGCATTCTTCCCGGTGGGGGAAGCCGAAGTCGAGCTTTTGGAATCGACGGCCCCAGACGGCCCGATCGCAAAATTTATTGAGTCAAAGGGCCAGGGAATCCAGCACATAGCCTTCCGCGTGGAAAATATCGAACAGGCCCTCGAAGAGCTAAAGGCAAAGGGAGTAAGGCTCATCGACGAAAAACCCCGAAGAGGCGCCGGTGGGGCTAAGATCGCTTTTCTGCACCCCAAATCGACCTTTGGCGTGCTCATTGAACTTTCGGAAAGATAAGTGCTCTCATGGAACGTTTCCTGATCGCGCTCGACTGCAGGCAGGATTGCGAGGTAATTATCGACTACATGGCCCGGGTTTTAAAAGGAGCCACGGATTCGGAGTTCAACCTGCTGCATATTCTTCCCACGGCATCTCCGGACAGGCTGTGGAAAGAGGAAATCGAGCGGATCGAAAATGTGCACACGGCCCGGCCCGATCTCAGTGGCTATTTCTGGGAAGCCGAAGACGAAAACATAATGAAGAGCTGTTTTGCCCAGGCCAGGCAAAAGCTTGTAGCCGCCGGCTTTGGGCCCGATTCGATACGTTCCTCGTTTGTGGTCGAATCCGGTGACAGGGCTGAGATCATTTTGGTCAAAGCCGTTGAGCTTGCCTGTTCGACCATTGTAATCGGCCGCAGGCGCTCTAACCTGGTAAAAGAGTTTTTTCGCGGCAGCGTATCGACCGCGCTCATTAAGTCGGCCCGCAGTTTTGCGGTTTGGGTTATCGAAATGTGACAGGCCAAAACGGGAAGGAATGGAGCATGGAATCGAAACTGTTCAGAAGAATAGGCTTTTGCACCGATTTTTCCGAAAATGCCGACCAGGCTTTTGTGGTTGCCAGGGACATGGCCGAAAAATTCGGCGCCTCCCTGGAGATCATTCATATCACGGTGAGCTTGGTCCATTCCCCTCCCGTGCACGCCACCTATATGCCCGTCGAGTATGATCCGGAGTTTGTCGAGGAGGTCTCCCGGGCCGCCATGAAATCTATTGAGGAAAGATATGTGAGCCGTCTGCCCGAGGCCATGCTCCACAATGTGAGTGTTGTCTCCGGCTATGCTGCTACCGAAATTTTGCGGATTGCGGAGGAAAAGGGCCTCGATCTTCTGGTCATGGGCTCGCACGGCCTGACAGGTCTTGCCCACGTCCTCTTTGGAAGTACTGCCGAGAGGGTGGTTCGAAAAGCCGGTTGCTCGATTTTGACCGTTCGTCAAAAAAAATCGTAGGGTTGCCCCTATGGAAAAGATCAAATCCGGCGACGGAGCGGAAAATAAACGCCGATTGGCCATGATGGGCTTGTCTGTGGGCGTCAGTTTGTTTCTCATGGCGCTTAAATTCCTTGCCTTCCTGCTGACCGGTTCTTCGGCGATTCTTTCGGATGCTCTCGAATCGATAATTAACGTCGTAGCGGGCGGGTTTGGCCTTTGGAGCGTTTTTCTTGCCTCCAAACCCCCCGATGCCGGCCACCCTTACGGGCATGGAGAGGTCGAGTTTTTCTCGGCGGGTTTTGAAGGGGCGCTCATTGTGCTCGCCGCCGGGGTAATCGTATGGGAGTCTGTTCCCAAAATCATTTATCCTCACGTTTTGCCCGGGCTCGATTCGGGGCTTTTGATTTTGCTTGGAACCGCGATTGTCAATCTGTGGCTGGGGCTAAGCCTCATTCGAGCAGGCAGGCGGACAAACTCCATGGCCATATCGGCCGATGGCAAGCATATCCTGACCGATGTCTATACTACCGTGGGGGTCATTGCCGGCTTGTCGCTTGTGCAGTTCACCGGATGGTATTTCCTCGACGGGGCGGTCGCCTGCGCGGTCGCTGTCAACATTGTCTATGTGGGCGTAAGACTTATCTTTTTGTCCTTATCGCGTCTTATGCGCGCATACGATCCCGAACTGCTCGACCGGATAACCGCTATAATCGCACAGAACCGAAAACCCGAATGGATAGATATTCACCGGTTGCGCGCGTGGAGTTCGGGCGCCAAGATCCACATGGACTTTCATCTCATTTTGCCCCGCGATTTGAGCCTGGAAGATGCTCACTGCCACATCGTCGAAGTCCAGAGGCTTCTAAAAGCCCGCCTTCCCGGAGCCGAGGATGTTATGATTCACGTCGAGCCCTGTGTTGATCCCGAATGCCAGGTCTGTTCGCGGCTGAGCTGCCGCAATCGCACGAAATCTTTTCAAAACCAGCCTGATTTTCGAAGCAGCGAAGTGGCTTTCCCCGGTTCGCAGGAAGAAGATCCTCAAGCCGATGGGGAACAAAAAAAACCCCGATGACTCTAAGGGGTGCTATTATTATAGTAATTTACTCCCTGGTCGAAAGGATGATTACATGTATTTTCCGGTCTACAGGCCAAGAAGATTCAGGCGTACGGAAAACCTGAGGCGTATGGTTCGAGAAACCAGGCTGAGCGTTGATAATCTGGTATATCCCCTGTTCGTTATGCCGGGAAAGGGAGTGAAAAATCCGGTGCAGTCGATGCCCGGGGTTTTTCAGTTCTCGGTGGACCGGCTTGTCGAAGAAGTCTCTTCGGTCGTGGCGCTAAATATTCCGGGAATTATCCTCTTTGGACTTCCGGAAAAAAAGGACGAAATGGGCTCCGAGGCCTGCGATGATAACGCGCCTGTCCAGCAGGCCGTGCGGGAGATCAAAAAAATATGGCCCGAGCTAACCGTTATGACCGATGTGTGTCTTTGTGAATACACAAGCCACGGCCACTGCGGAATCCTTGAGGCAAACGAGGTCCAAAACGACGCGACTCTGGAAGTGCTTGCCAAGGTCGCCCTGTCTCACGCCCGGGCCGGAGCCGATGTTATCGCTCCCTCCGATATGATGGACGGCCGGGTTGCGGCCATAAGAGATGAACTCGATGAAAACGGGTTCGACCAAACGGCCATTCTCGCCTATTCGGCCAAATACTGTTCCGGCTTCTATGGACCCTTTCGCGATGCCGCGGACTCGGCTCCCAAGTTCGGCGACCGGCGCTCCTACCAGATGGATCCGGCAAACTCCAATGAAGCCCTGCGGGAAGTGGACCTCGATATAGAGGAGGGCGCGGACATGGTGATGGTTAAACCCGCCCTGGCCTATTTGGACATTATCAGGCGGGTAAGGCAGGAATGCGACCGGCCGGTTGCCGCATACAACGTGAGCGGAGAATATTCGATGATAAAAGCCGCCGCCGCCAATGGTTGGATTGACGGCGACCGCGTCATGATGGAAGTTCTCACTTCGATGGCGCGAGCCGGCGCCGATCTGATCTTGACCTATTTTGCCAAGGAAGCCGCGGCGTTGCTGCAAAATCGCCGGGCGGAAAAAAACGATTGATTCTTTACTGCCTGTAAGTACGGATCATGCCAAAATGAAAGACCACCCGATTTCCGAGCCCGAGGGCTCCAATCTTTCTTCTAACTTGCGGCTTGTGGCCTGGGAGCTCACGCGCTCCTGCAATCTTGCCTGCGTTCACTGCCGCGCGGCCGCCCGGGACTGCCCCTACGAAGGCGAACTGTCTCTTTCCGAATGCAGGAAGGTGATGGATGAGATCTCTGAAGTTGCAAAGCCCATAATCATCCTGACCGGTGGAGAGCCCCTGCTGCGAACCGATATCTTCGAGCTTGCCCGCTACGGCGACAAGTTGGGGTTTCGGATGACCATGGCTACCAACGGCACCCTGCTAACGCCCCAGATCGTCGAAAAGATGCTCGCTTCCGGAATTCAGCGCATAAGCGTAAGTATTGACGGGGCTTCCGCCCACACCCACGATGCGTTTAGAAAGGTCCAGGGGGCCTTCGAAGGGGCCTTGCGAGGTATCGCTTTTGCCAGGAAGGCAAACCTGGATTTTCAGATAAATACCACTATAACGCGGGCCAATATAGAGGAGTTTCCCAAAATCCACGATCTTGCGGTTTCCCTTGGCGCGGTTGCCCACCACATTTTTATGCTGGTCCCGATGGGAAGGGGAAAAGACCTTGCCGGGGAATCCATAAGCGCGCAAGAATATGAAAAAACGCTCCACTGGTTCTATGAGCGCAGGGATAAGGCGCCGCTCCAGCTCAAGGCGACCTGCGCCCCGCACTATTACCGCATAATGCGCCAGAGAGCCAAAACCGAGGGGGCTCAGGTAAACTTCGAGACTTTCGGTCTGGATGCGCTGACCCGCGGCTGCCTGGGCGGGACCGGTTTTGCTTTTATATCCCACATGGGCCAGGTGCAGCCCTGCGGCTATCTCGAGGTTGACTGCGGGAACGTGCGGGAGAAATCTTTTCGGGAGATTTGGCAAAATTCGCCTGTTTTTAAAAACTTAAGAGACCTTAGCTGTTATGAGGGCAAATGTGGAAAATGCCGCTACATAAGGGTCTGCGGCGGCTGCCGCGCAAGGGCCTATGAATTGACGGGCAACTACATGGCCGAAGAACCTCTTTGCCTCTATGAGCCTCATAGCCTGGCGAAAAAATAGCGCGGCCGGGACAAAGCGGGGGAAAACATCCGATGAAAACCCTCCGGGGAAAAAGTTTTCCGGTAGAGGCGCTAAAACAGTCGCTTCTGATTGTTTTGATCGCCACGGCTGTTTCCTTGTTGGTAAATCATTTCAGGCCAAACGGATTGCCTCTTGTCCCGCCCCGGACCTCAAAAAAAGCTTCGAGCGGTTCGCAAAACCTCGGCCCGCTTCTGGTTTCTCTCGACGAGGCTCGAGCGCTCTTCTTTGCCCACGGGGCCGTTTTTATAGACGCCAGATCCGCGCAGGTCTATCGCCTGGGCCATATCCAGGGCGCGCTCAACCTTCCCGCGCAGGGTTTCGATAAGCAGTTTCCCGCAGTCAAGTCCAAGGTTTCCCCCGATTCCTTTGTCATTGCCTACTGTGACGGCGAGCATTGCTCTCTTGGCCGCGAAGTTGCCATGCAGTTGCTGGCTGGTGGTTATTCGCATGTCGCGGTGCTCGTAAACGGGTGGACGCTGTGGCGCGATGGCGGCCTGCCCACCGGCAAGGGAGGCTGATTTCAGTCAAAGGGAAGCGGTTGTCCCTTGCGGTAGACCAGCGCCATGCAGGTGGCTATAAGACTTCCCTTATCGTCGTGGACCTTAATGTCGTAGGAGGCCGTTTTCCGGGTGAGGCTCACCTCGCGGGCCTCGGCCGTAAGAGTGCTTCCCGGCCGTGGGGAGGCGATGTAAGTAATATTCATGTTGAGCGCAACCGCCAGGGTTCCGTGGGAGTTGGAAGCCGTTTCGAAGGCCTCGTCTATAAGGGCGAACATTGCCCCCCCGTGGGCGGCTCCGAACAGGTTTTCCATATCCGGGCGAAATTGCATTTGAACCTTTGAGTAGCCGTCCTCTATTTCGAGCAGTTGCAGGCCAAATTTTGCCGCGAACGGTTCTTGCGGGACTCTGGAATGGAAAGTTTGCCTTAGTTTTTCGTCCATGGACTTTTGCGCTTTTCCAAGTGTGTTTGCCGTTGATAATTGCATAACTTCTTTTTTATCTATTTTTGTCAAGAAATTTGGGTGGAGTAAAGGATTATGTTTACGGCTTCTGAACTTTTCGATCTTGCCGTACGGGTCGAGGAAAACGGCGAGAGGTTTTACCGGAGCGCCCTTAAAAGAGCCAAAAGTGAAACGGTTAAAGAGCTTTTGAGCTGGCTTGCCGATCAGGAAGTGGAGCACAGGAACACGTTTTCCCAAATCAGGGAAGCGATTGCCGCGGAAACGCAGCAGGACCCCGCTCTTCTAGCCCTTGGAAGGGACGTCTTGCGAAGCGCCATGGGCCGCCACGCCTTCTCTTTGGAAGAACTTGAAGTCGGCTCCGAAGAAAACGAGGAGGACATCCTGCGCGCGGCCCTGGGTTTTGAAGAAGACACCCTGCTTTTCTTCGACTTCATTTCCCCTTTGGTCTCCAATCGCGCTGTGTGCGGTTTGCTCGAAAAGATCAAGACTGAAGAACACAATCACAAAAGGGTCCTGTTGGACAAGATCTCTGAAATTCAAAAAGCAACGGCTTAAAGAGCCGAAATGGAGCAGTGAAAATGGAAAAGCCGATCGAAAATTACTGGTTGCTAAGGCTTGAGGAACTTAAAACGAGCCTTGAGGCCAACAATTTCGAGGTCCACATCGCCGCGGACACCGATGAGGCAAAAAAAATCGTAAAAGAAATAGTTGTGCGCACGGGAGCAAAGAGCCTTGCCTGGGGCGGCTCTTTGACATTTCTGCAAACCGGCCTCTACGATGAACTAAAGAGCAGTGCCCACTATGAGGTCCTGGACAGCTATCAAAAAACAGTTGCGCCCGAGGAAATGTTTGAGCTCAGGAGGCGCTCGCTTCTGGCCGATCTTTTCCTTACCGGCGCAAACGGTGTTACGGAGACCGGAAAGCTGGTCAATCTCGACATGACCGGCAACAGGGTGGCCGGCATCACTTTCGGTCCCCGTAACGTCGTTATTCTTGCCGGACGCAATAAGATCGTGCCCGATGTCGAAGACGCGATGCTAAGGGTTAAAAACTTCGCCGCTCCGGCCAACGCCATGCGTCTGGATAAAAAAACCCCTTGCGTCAAAACCTCGGTATGCGAGGAATGCCGCAGTCCGGACCGGATTTGCAACACCTGGACGATTACGGAAAAGTCTTATCCGAAGGGCAGGATCAAAATAGTCTTGATAAACCAGGAACTGGGTCTGTAGAGAGCGCGCTTAGTCGCTTAGGTCCTTTCCCGGTAAGGTTTTGAGAATAGTTCCGCTTCCTGCGTCAACAGTTACGTCCAGCACGTTGTTGTCCGTGGTGACGATTGCTATTTCATAGACCAGGTAGCCGTCCAGGTTTTTTAGTCCGGCGTGGATCGCTTTTCCGGGGTAGCTTTGGATTGCGCTGTTGACGGCGTCGACAAGGGAGATTTTGGCCATCTCGGCAAATGCGATCTGCTTTTCGCCCTTGACCTCGATTGTGCCTTTTATCCGTTTTTGGCAACCGCTTAGGGCCAGAACCGTAACCATCGCAATCACCAGTGCGCCAAACCTGGCGCCGCTTTTCCGTTCGACCATGAGAATCTCCTTTTTTAATCGGATGAGTTAGTGGACAAAGCGATCAGCAACAACGGCAATATAATACTTTTGAGAAAAGTTCACATCTTAGAATTGAACAAGGCAATGGAAGCGCGACTTTTCTTAGGGGGAAACCGGGCCCATTGCTTAAACTTTTCTTAAGAGGGGTTGCCAAACGCGTCCGGAGATTATATAAGGGAAATTCTTCGCCCCCGTAGCTCAGGTGGATAGAGCACGAGATTCCTAATCTCGGTGCCGGGTGTTCGAATCACCCCGGGGGCATGAAGAAAATCAAGGGGTTACGGTCATTGCGCTGTAGCCCCTTCTTCTTTGGTGTGGTGTTTTTATCCCCTTTGCAGGGAGCTGACCTCGATGAGGCATTGACCCATGGAAAACAGTCGCTCCACTTGCAACTCCACAAACTCCCGAGAAGCAGTTCGCTGCGAACGGCCACGGATCCGGTGCTTGAGTTTATTAAAATCCAACCGGAGCGCTTTTGAAATCTCACAGGTGGAATAAGATGAGTCAGGTCTGACACGGCTTCCCATAAGCATTTCCGTAATGCGGTCCCTTTTCTTGCGAGCATCTTTTCATTGATCACATAAGACGGCGACCTCCTGCATCTTAGTCTGTGATTGGGAAATTTTCTCGGGTTTCATCGTCCATTTTCCTTCCTCATGGAATTTTCAGCCGATCATAAACCCTTGCCTACCTCACTTCATGCAGACTTGCCGGAAACTCACAAGAAAAAATCGCTGAGCCAAACTCGGGCCTTGGCAAAGCCAGCACTTACTTAAGCTTCCACTTTTTGTCATGAATGTTTTCAAACGGGTGCGGAACTCCAATAAGAATAGGGCCTACTGCCTCCCGAACAATGTTTCTTCTATCAATAGGAAAAGGGGTTAATTTAAGACGCCGCAAGGACCGAGGATGATTACAGGGCTCTAATGCCCCAGAACTTGACGTCTGAGATACTCTCCCGATTCATGTCCAGTTTAGCGTTTATGGAGCCTGATCACCCGACACCCTCCAGTAGATTGCCACGCCGCCTGCCACAATAATTTAGTCCTGAGAAGATGCGTTTTCCCGAGCGCTTAGAACCTATCGCGGTACTTTTGTGCGCAGGGAACAACCGGAGAGCGCCGTAAAGAGAGGGTAGCCGCAACCATGTAGAAAACTTATTAGTTTTCTAATTACATTATGGTATATGTGTAGAAATACTTTTTTCCCAGTTTGGGCTTACCTCTCATAGATGTGTGTTCTGACAAACCACGAAAGGGGCAGGAATGTTTCTTGATTTTGTGTTGGCAAATTGGAGGTACCTTATCTATCTCATCCTGCTGGTTCCCGCTGGTATCTTGTTGTACGAGTCGGTAATCGTGGTTGGGGGAAATGAGATTGCCTTGATCGAGCGCAGATGGTTTGGCAGGAAGATGCCTCAAGGACGGGTCGTGGCCCTTGGCAATGAGGTGGGTATCCAGGCGCGCACGCTTGGTCCAGGCTTGCACTTCCTGATTCCATTTATCTATAAGGCGATCAAAAGTGTCTTTACCGAAATTTTGGAAAACGAAATCGGTTTGATTGAGTCGGTAGACGGATCGTCTATTCCGGCTGGAAATATCTTTGCTGGAGTTGTGGCGGGACATAATTCCTTTCAGGATGGTGAGGCATTTATCAGAAACGGGGGGCAGAAAGGACCCCAGATCGAGGTGCTTCCACCTGGTAAATATCGGATTAACCCCTATCTTTTCAAGCTGACCAAGGGCAATGTTACCGAAATCAAGGATTTTGAAATCGGCATTGTGGAGTCGGTTGATGGTACTGCCATTCCGGAAGGCAAAATATTTGCCCAGGCGGTGAAGGGGCACTCTTCCTTTCAAGACGGTGAGGCATTTATAAAAAATGGCGGGCAAAAGGGACCACAAATCGAAATTATCCCTCCGGGCAACTACCGTATCAATCCCTATTTGTTCAAGGTTACCAAAAGCACAGCGACAAAGATCAGTGAAGGGGAAATCGGCCTGGTCGAGTCTGCCGACGGCCTGGCTATTCCAGCCGGACGCATATTTGCCAATGTGGTTTCCGGTCACAATTCATTCCAGTCGGGCGAGGATTTCATCAAGAATGGGGGGCAAAAGGGGCCACAGACCGAGATCTTGCCACCGGGTGTTTACCGTATTCATCCAAACCTTTTCAAGATTACCAAAGCTGCAGCCGTAGTGATCGCCAAAGGGCAGGTCGGCATGGTCACAGCACAGGACGGGGCTCCTATCCCGATGGGACGGCTCCTGGCGCAGAGCGTACAGGGGCATTCGAATTATGAGAACGGCGAGGGTTTTTTGAAAAACGGCGGCCAGAAGGGGCCTCAGATCGATGTGCTCCTGCCGGGAACCTATCGTATCAATTTGAATCTATTTCAGATTCAGATTGCGCCTGCTGTCGTCATTGAAGCTAATAAGGTCGGTTTGGTAAGTGCTTTGGACGGTATCCCCCTGCCGGAACGAGAATACGTCGCATGTCCGATAACCGGTCACAACGATTACCAGGATGGCTCCGCGTTTCTAACCAAACAGGGGCAACGCGGGCCGCAGCTTGACGTCCTGCGACCTGGAACCTACTATATCAACCCCTTCATGTTCAGTGTGGAAAACGATGATGTTGCCGTTATTGAGCGCGGTCAGGTCGGAGTCGTTGTCTCCAACGTCGGCGACGACCCCACCGAAGAGATGAAAAAACGTCTCGGCTCGACCCAGGTCGGGGCTTCCGAGGAAGAGGGCAAGGAGACATACGTAGTACCCAAAGGCTTCCGGGGCATACAGGAGGAGGTTGCCGGGCCGGGCCGTTACTACCTCAATCGTCGGGCATTCATGCTGTATGTGATCGACACGACCAACATAACCATTGACTGGGATGATAATAAAGATACCCGTTTCGACCAGCTTACGGTGATATCCAAAGACGGCTTTCCGATCCAGGTTTGCGTCAAGGTCGTTATCCGTGTTCGTCCGGACCAGGCGCCCTACATGGTGGCCAAAGTCGGCTCGATCGATAATTTGATCCAGCATGTCATCCATCCGATGATCGATTCTTCCTTCAGGAATCAAGCTTCCACGGCTTCGGCCATGAGCTTTCTCCAGAGCCGCTCCGACGAACAGTCAAAGGCGGAAACTCGCGCTCGGGCAGATCTTGGGAAATATCATGTGGAGTGCGTGTCTGTTTTGATCTGCCAGATTCGTCTTCCTGATGATTTGATGCAGACCCAGACCAAACGGATCATTGCCGAGCAGCAGCAGGAGATGTACAAGATGGAACAGAAGTCTCAGGCTGAACGTACTGAAATGGAGAAGATGCGGGCCACTGCCGACCAGCAGCCCACACTTGTGGCATCCGAGATCGCAGTGAAGGTGGCAACCCAGAAGAAGACCGAAATGATCACCCTTGCCGAAGGCACGGCAGAGGCTAAAGCGCTTGAAGGTACAGGTGAGGGCAAACGGCTCAAGGCCATAGGAGACGGCGAGGCTTCCAAGATCGCAGCTATCGGTGAGGCGACCGCCCAGGCATATAACAAGCAGCAGGAGGCTATCGGCGAAGAGGCCATCAAGCAGATCAGAATCGTGGAACTTATTGCAGCCGCTATCGAAAACGGAAACATCAAGATTGTGCCTGATGTTCTTGTCACGGGTGGCGGAAACGCCACCGACGGCCTGATGGGCATGTTGACCAAGCTCTTGCCGGGGATCGATCTTGTCGCTCTTTTGAATAAACCTTCCCCGACGCCGGAGAACCAGGCCAAGTGAGGATTGGAATCCATAGCGTTATGCGCGCAATTCAATTCTGCTGTGACGGTTTGCGGAAAACCATGCCCGCGCCGCCATAACTGTTCGTACCGATATGGATATCCGGCAACGGTTCTCGTCGCAGTTCCAGCCGTGGATGTAGTGGCAGCTGTTCCCCATGCATCAATGTCCTGGGTTGATTGCGAGAACCTTTTGCGGGTCGCCTTCTTCTAATCCACAGCGAAAAGAATCTCCGGTCATAAGACCGGGAGCATGGTCGAGCGGAACGCTCATCAGAATGGGGCACGCATCCAGGGGGCAAGCTCGAAGGGCGATATCGTAGAGCCAACGATTTTTGACACGATCACACAGGACAGAAAAAGGGGCTAGGGTGTTGAAGCCGTAACCCCTTGAATTTTATGGTGGCGAGGGGGAGAATCGAACTCTCGACACGAGGATTTTCAGTACCCCTGTTGCTGGTTCTACAAGATTCCAGTTTTATTGATCAACGACAATTATTTCACAGAAGAGCTAATCATAAAAAATACCCGCCGTGGTGCGCATCGCTAAGAGGCGTGGCGGGTACCTTATAAGCAAAATCGTTTCGACGGCCTCAAAAGTCAAGCTTTTTTAGAGGTGATCCGAATAGCCACCAAAGGGAGGCCCCGCCCATAAATCCACGATCAACGGCCAGTAAGGCGATCTCGGCGTGCTCTCCCAGGTTGGTGAGGACCTGTTCAACGACCTCACGGGCAAGATCGATATCGCCTGCCTCTTATTGCTTACATTTTCGACAGGGGAATCCAACCAAAAGGGATCTGGCGAAGGGTGTGGTCTCGTCCTGCATGCGCTCAGGCGCCATGGTAGTATCGACTCAAGTGCTCCAGGAGATGTTTGCCGTTCTGACAAGGAAGTTCAAGCCAGCCGTACCAGTGGATGCAGCCGAGAAAATTATTAAGTGGCTGGCCGGAAATGAGACGGCAATTGTCAGGCCTGAAACGATTCTGCGTGATGCCCCACTTCAGTAGACTTCAAGGAAATGCTCAAACGCCATTGTCTGATTGATGTGATGGCAACAGGTACGCCTTCTTCGAGATAGACCATTTTTCAAGGGCCTTGCCTCTTTGCACCGCGCTTGGAACCGCCTTGTGAGAGGACCTCAGTTCCTCGGGAGCAACCGGAGCAAGTATCGTGGGCATCCCCGTGGGTGTCGGATGGAATCGAGTTCATCCTCTAGACGCTTTTCAAATTGCTTTTATAACCGAGTCGCCTTTGTTCGAAGGCCGATACCATCGGAAACGACCCCGCAAGGAATCAAAGAATCCGCCCTGTGGTTCGCTCCTGTTCCTCCTGCCGGAATTGTGGAAACTTCATGCGCTTGTCCTGATAAGGGATGAGCCGGGCCTCATCCCTTATCAGTACGGAATATAGTCCTTAGCAGTGTCTCCCTGCTTACCATTCCCTTGAATCTGCCCATGGAATCGAGTACCGGAAGCCTCTTGAAGGCCTTTTCGAGCATTAAGCGAATGGCCTCCTCGATGGAGGTATCTTCTTCAACAGAAACGATGTCGGTGTTCATCACCTCACCGGCGGTCTTCCTCTTCAGATGCTCTTGCAATTGCCTGTGTCTTCTACCGTGCTCGCCAAAGGGCAGCTTTCCCGCAAAAAAATCCCACATTCCAGGGTGCAGGTCGGCGAAAGCAAAAAGAAGGTCACGATCCGAAATGAGTCCTCTAAAAACCCCCTGGTTGTCAACCACACAGACCCGCTGGATATCGCTGCAGCCAATAATAGCGAGCACTTTCTCCACAGGCGTATCGGGTAGAACCGTATGGACATCACAGCGCATAATATCGGAGACGCGGCTAAGGCCTTCAACCGAAATGCTTTTACCCCGAAATACCGACCAGTCCGGGCACACACTGGTGATGGTTCGAAAAATATCTAGACGCGAAATATTTCCAACAAGCCTGCCCGACTTATCGACAACCGGAAGACGCTTTACTTTTTTTGCCAGCATCAAATCGACAGCCTCGGTAACCAATCGCTCCACTCCGATAACGATGGCGGGAGATGTCATAATCTCTTGTGCCCGCTTTGGGTCGAGTTCCTCGAATATCCGCTCGATCTTTTCCTTGTCCGCGGAGGCCAAAAGACCAAAACGGACCGGCAACCTGGCCTTATTGATCAGATCTTCCTGGGAGATAATCCCAACGGGCCGGTTTTGTTCATCTACCACCGGAAGTCCGGTGAAGTCCGAAGAGAGCAAAAGACGGGCAACCTCGCTTACCGCGGTATCCATTCCCACCCGTTTGGGCTCCAGGGTCATAATCTCACGGACCCGCGTATTTCTTGGCATAAGCAACCCGAAGGTCTTGTGCGAGACCACCGCAACGTCGCGAACGGCTATGATCCCGTCTGAGACCATCTCGCTTACTTTTGAGAGAACGCTTTCGCAATCGGCTGCCGGAACTATGATTTCAATGCGCACAGGCATGTGATAGGAAACGATTTCAAGCCTGTCGGTGGCTATTTCACCGGTTTCGTAACAGCCCTCTATGCCCCTTGTGACGATGCACCTGCCGGGAATTTTGAGATCCCGCACGGTTTGCACCACGGCACTGTAAAGAGGGCCGCCCGCCCAACGTTGCGCCTCGTTTGTAAATATCTCGATTACTTTGTACTCAAGCATGTTTTTTCTCTTACAGCACCCGGCCAACCCAGAGTCCAAGAAAGACAAGGATTGCGCCGATGAAATTATTGGATAAAAAATTTGCCGCGGCTATAAGATAGCTACCCACGCGCATGGTGTTGACCGTCTCCACGGCGTAGCTCGAAAATGTTGTCAGCCCGCCCAGAAAGCCTGTAATGAAAAAAAGGCGAACCGTCGGGTTCATAATATTTAATCCCCGCTCGGCCAGGGCAAAAGACACCCCAATCAAAAAACAGCCCGAAAGGTTAACGATAAGAGTGCCGTAGGGAAATCTCGTGCCAAAGAGCTTAACGGCAAGAAGTGCGACGCCGTATCTGGTAATAGCCCCCAGACCGCCACCAACGAGGACAAGAAGTACATTAATCATGTAATTGCGCATTCTTAAAAAAAACCATTCCGTTAACGATTCGGCTCCGGCATTCCCCATGGCAGGCCACAAAAAAGCCCTTGCCGGTTTTTTGCCTGGCAAGAGCTTGTTTTTATACAAGACAAACAGCACCTACCAGGTCCGCTCGATAGAGTTGGCAAGGTAGGAGTCATCAGCCGGTCATGGGCGGTTAAGGTGGACTCCATCACCGCATGCGGTAAAATTCAATAGCAAATTGACCGTATAAGTCAATACATTTTCCTAAGCCTTCACCTTGGAGATGGTTCATAAGATTGGCTCTTTTGCAACACATTCCCGACCGAAAAAATCACGGCCTGTCTATAAGAACCCGTGCATCCAGGGCCAGGGCGCCTTCGCCCTCATCGCCAAGGCTTACCGGGTTTAAGTCGATCTCACGTATCTGCGGGAAACGACTTATCAGCATGGAAACCTGCGAAAGAATCCGGGCGGCGGCTTTGATATCGGCTTCTTTCATGCCTCTAAATCGGCCAAGTATCCGGCTTCCCGAAAGCTCGCCCAGCATCTGCGCCGCTGTATCGGCATCAACGGGAGCAAGGCGCATGCTAACGTCCTTTAGGACCTCGACCATTATCCCACCAAGACCGGTGACAACGACAGGTCCAAAGGAGAAGTCCTTCTTGCCTCCGACCACGATTTCTCTTGCAGACGGAACCATCTTTTGCACAAGAATGCCGGTGAGATCCTCGGACAGGCATTGCAAACGGCGCCATTCTTTCCTGAATCCCTCAGCATCGCCAATGCCCAGGGCAATCGCGCCCTTGTCGCTTTTGTGCAGCAGGGAGGGGGCAACGGCTTTTAACACCACGGGAAAACCGACGTCCTCGCAAAATTCCAAACCGCTTTCGACCTCGCGACTCATGCGCCACGGCACCGTGGGTATCCCGGCAAGCTCAATCAATTGGAGCGCTTCGTCAAGAACAGGCTGACGATCCTGACTAAGCATCCTGGAAAACCATTTCTCAATTTTTGCGGTATCAAAATCCGTTAAGGGTTCAGAGGACAATTTGGCAAGCTTTCCCCTCCTTTTATAGCCTTCTAACTGGATCGCAAGGGCCTTCACGGCTTCGGCCGGGTCGAGGAAAAAGGGCGTGTTTGAGTTTTGTTCAAGACGCACACGCTCCTGGAACGGAATTTCCACCACGGTTGCAACCGGTTTTCCGTATTTAGCGGAAAGCAGCGCCAGGTTTTCCAGCAAATCCCTGGAGGCCTGCCCTTCCTGGGCCATCTGGGAGACATGCATGAACACGACCCCGTCGATGTTATCCTGCTCAAGAGCCATTTCCACGGCTTTGGCATAGAAGGACAGATCGTAGACATCGCCCAGGTCGAGCGGATTTCCCAGCCGAATGACGCCCGCGCGGGTATATTTTTGAGCATATTCTATAATATGGCTGTCCAGGGGCGGCAGATGAAAACCGCACTGGGAACAGGCGTCGGTAATTACCACGGCATGGCCGCCCGAGCGGGATATAACGGCGAGGTTTTTACCCTTTAACGGCGGTAGAGCCAAGCCCCTTAGCACCGCCAGGGCTTCCGAGATGGAATAGACCCTCATTATGCCGGTTTCACGGCAAACCGCTTCCACGACCGAATCGTCGGCGGCAAGGACCGCCGTATGGGACTGAGCAATTGTCAGGCTCTCGGGACTGGTGTTTGACTTGTGCAAAACGATGGGCTTTTTGCAGCGCTTCGCCAGTTCCGCGAAGGCCCGTCCATTTTTGAAACCTTCCAGGTAAAAATAAATGATTTCCGTTTCCGGATCGTCGATAAGATAGGCGAGATAGTCCGCTTCATTGCGCTCGAGCTTATTGCCCATGCTTACAAATTTGCTTATACCGACCCCGCAGCGGCAGATCCTTTCGGCCATGCTCAGGCCTACGCCGCCGCTTTGAGCGAATACGCCGATTTTACCCTTCCGGTAAGGAGTCGAAAAAGGCATGAAGGGAGTGTAGAGGTTGTTTGCCGTGTTTACGATCCCTACGCAATTGGGGCCCACAAAATGGATGCCAAACCTTTGGCATGTTTTCATTATTTCCTGTTCGAGCAGCTCGCCTTCTTTTAGTCCGCTTTCCTGAAAACCGGCCGTTTCGATCACGGCGGCCCGTGTCCCTTTTTCGCCGCATTGAAGGAGCATTTCGTTTACCAGGCGCGCGGGAGTAAGGATTACAGCCAGATCGGCTTTTTCGGGCAATTCGGAAATCGAGCGATAGATCGGCAGGCCGAAAACCGTTCCACCTCGGGGGCCCACCGGGTAGATCTTGCCCTGGTAGCCGAAATTGACAAGATTGGCCACTACATTTTTGCCCAGGTTGTCGGCTGCCTCGGAAACCCCAGCCACGACAACCGATTGGGCATTAAACACTGCATCCACGATTTTTCCCCCCGCCTTTTTTATAAGGAATAGCGATCAGTTGCCGGTTTAGTCACACGATAAAAGCCTGGTCTCTAATCACCATCAACCGTTCCATTTGTTTCCTGATCGCTTAGATAACAAGCCGGATCACACGCCCAAAGGTCGCCCAGGGCGGCCTCGGCACGAACCCGGAAGTTTCCCCCGCAAATGGATAGCCACCTGCATCGGGCGCAGCGCCCCTTCACATAGAGCTTCTTATCCTTTAACCGCATCATGAGCGGATTGGAAAGGTCGGTCCAAATTTCGCTAAATCTTTTCTCCCTTACATTTCCGAAGCAGTAATGCCTCCAAAACTGATCGGCATAGACACTGCCGTCCCAGCTCACACACCCTATGCCGCGCCCGGAACTGTTGCCCTCGTTCATCTCGAGCAGTTCGAGAACCTCCCCGGCTCTGGGCGAATTCTCCCGCACCATCCTCAGGTAGAGGTAGGGACCATCGGCATGATTGTCCACCGTAAGAACTTCCTTTGGCTTGCCCCGGCGATGCAGCTCCGCTGTCCTGTCGATTATAAGATCGAGCGCCTCGCGGGTTTGCTCGTGGGATAGATCCTCTTTTATCAACTCGCTTCCACGCCCCGCATATACGAGATGATAGAAGCAGACCCTTGGAATGTCGTATTCTTCGAGCAGATCGAAAATCCTTGGAATCTCGCCCACGTTTAGCCTGTTCATCGTAAAGCGAAGGCCCACCTTGATCCCTGCCTCCCGGCAGGCGACAATGCCGCTTAGCGCCCGCTCAAAGGCCCCCTTGACTCCTCTAAACCTGTCGTTAACCTCGCCCAGCCCATCGAGGCTTACCCCGACATAGGAAAGACCGACCTCTTTGAGTTCAGCGGCAACTTTGGCATCTATGAGCGTTCCGTTGGTGGAAATCACCGCCCGCATACCTTTTTTAACCGCATAGCGGGCCAGTTCGATCAAATCGGGCCGCACCAGGGGTTCACCGCCCGAAAAAAGGACCACCGGCGAACCAAAGGCGGCCAGGTCGTCGATTAGCGCTTTGCCCTCGCTCGTGGAAAGCTCGTCGCTCGCCTCCTGCTCTGTAGCATGCGCATAGCAGTGAATACACTTGAGATTGCACCGTTTGGTCACATTCCAGACGACCACTGGTGTTTTATCCGATGAAAACTGCAGGAGATGAGAAGGCAGCTTCCCGCTGTGGCGCCCGTAGCGCAGGGCGTCCGAGGGTTCGACAGTACCGCAGTAAAGTTTGGATATACCTATCATTTGCTCCCCGATACACCTTGTCCCGACTTACCCACTTCGGGCATGGAATGTCCTCTAAGATTTTCCAGTGGACGCTAGTTTAGAAGTGAAACCGGCCAGACCTCTTATCTTGTCCTGGAGCTACCTCTCCTTGGTGAGTTCACCCGGTCTCAGGGGATATTGCTTGTAGCTTTCGCGGATCAGTTCATCGAGGTACTTCTGATGGTCGACCACCGCTTCCCGGGGTATTACGAACTGGGTACGCCCGCTTCGGTCCGATATCAACCTGAAGCCGTAGTCGTAGTCAACCGAAATCCTTTTGCATATGTCGACGGAGCTTTCATTTTCCTCCAGCGCCTCGGAGATGATCTCGTTTATGGCCTGCTCGTTGAAATGAATCTTGAAGCCGTGTTTTTCATAAAATTCGGACTCAAACGTCCTCACCTGCTCGTAGAGCGACTGCACCTCCGCAAAAACCGCCTCCGCGGCTATGCCGGTTTTGACGTGGTGGTTTATCACCAGCTCGGTCCTGTCGGGATTAAAAATAAGCGGATAATTCTCGGCAAATTCCGTCCTTGCCTTCAGTACGTTTTCTCTTACAGCCGCTTTTTCCTGTTCGACCAGATTGCGATAAATCTCAAAATTGGCATCCGCCGAGCCATTGAGAAGGCCTTGCAACTCCGCTTCGGGATTGCGTACGATATCGGCGGTAAAGGCAAGATGACGGATCTCGGAGGAAGGGAGCTTTTTTTCAAAAGGCAAAACGACCTTTTCGAGCACGGATACCAGCCCCCGCGCGCCGGTCTTTTCAAGAAATGCCCTCTCGGCAATTATGCCAAGGGATTGCTCCTCAAAGCGTATATCAATGCCGTAGCTGCGGAAATCTTCCTTTTTTGCATTGATGATCGGGTTATTGGGATTTTTCAAAATATCGAACAAATCCCCGACTTCCAGCGGTTCAAGGACCGCGACAACAGGAAGCCTTCCGACGAATTCGCTTTCAAAGCCAAAAAGTATCAGGTCCTCGGCTTTAACATCTTTTAGAAAACGCATCTCGTTTTCACGGCTCTGCACCTGGGCGCCGAAGCCGATTTCCTGCTTTTGAACCCGCTTTTTGATTATCTCTGCCAGGCCGTTGAAAGCCCCGCTCATGATAAAAAGAATATTTTTGGTATTAACGGTGCGCCTTTCACGTTTTCCGGTCTTTCGAAAATGCTCGATGGCCTGCATCTGGGATACGGGATCATGGGGAACCTTAAGGTCGACCTCGGTTTCCTCCATGGGTTTTAAAAGAGCCCTCTGGACCCCGGTTCTTGAGACGTCGGGGCCCATCAAGTGCTGCGAGGACGCTATCTTATCGATCTCGTCAATGTAGATTATCCCATGTTCGGCAAGTTCGATGTCTTCGTTGGCCTGGATCACCAACTCCCGCACGAGATCCTCGACATCACCGCCAACATAGCCCGTTTCGCTAAATTTTGTCGCATCTCCCTTTACGAAAGGCACTCCCAACTTCTGCGCAATCAGCTTGACCAGGTACGTTTTGCCAACACCCGTAGGCCCGATCAGAAGGATGTTGTTTTTTATCCTTCCTACCATCGGTTCGTTTTTAAACCTTGACATCCCATTAAGATACCTGATCCGATTATAATGGGTGCAAACCTTTGTTGCCAGGACCGCCTTGGATTCATCCTGGCGAATCACATAGCGGTCGAGGTAGGCTTCTAGCTCTTCGGGCTTCATGTCAAACCTTATGCTTGCAATTCCTCCGGTTTTGGAGACGTTTTGGCCGGATTCGCGAGCACTCTCAGTAGCCATCATCGGTGAAATGACCTTGATTCTATAGCCGTACTTTTTGGTCAGGTAATCGCTTAGCTCTTTTTCAAGAGTTTCCTGATCGGGAAAATTTGGAGGTTCGCCGTGCATCTGAATACCCTCTATGGAAAGATTGGATCAAATACTCTCATCTATTGCCAGATATTATTATAAACTCTATCCGGTAAAGAGTCATCCAGTCGCGGGCAAGTCCACTTCCCAGAACCACAATGGGCCTGGGTACCTCCCTTGCGGGCTCCAGGGCGCATCTAAAAACTTAGTCCCAGCCCAAGACGTCGTCATCGTAGAGCTTTTCGAGCTTTTGCTTGTGCTTTTCTTCTTCGTTTGCAAGAACTTCAAAGAGCTTGGAAGCCTTTTCATCCACGCATTTATCTTTCCAGCCCGCGTAAAAGGCCATGGCTTTTTCCTCCTTTTTCATGGCCAGTATCAGGGCCTCCTGATACGTGCCGGTTTCGGAAAAAGCAACGTCGACGAGGTAGTCGCTGATTTTGAGATTTTCAACTTTTTGCAATTTTACCCCATCGAGGTTTAGCGTATCGAGATTTTTCAGCATGTTCCTGTGGCCCCGCTCCTCGGCTTCCATTTCCCTGAAAAATTCCTTTATTCCGGGGTTTTGGGCCCGCTCGGCGCACTCGCGATAAAACTGCATCGCTTTTTCTTCCTTTTCGACGGCAAAATTTATAACATCACTAACGCATTGGCAGGAAAGAACGCTCATTTGGAAAGCCTCCCTATTTTACTAGTCCTCAAACAAAGACACATGACAGAATTTTAAGACATCGACAAGTCCCTTGTCCGTGAGTTTCAACTCCGGTATGACCGAAAGAGACAGAAAGGAAAGGGCCATGAAGGGATTGTCCAGTTTTGCCCCCCACTGTCTGGCGCATGCCTTGAGAATCTTTAACTTTGCGGAAACCTCCGGGGCTCCAAGCTCGGACATAAGCCCTGCGACAGGCAAAGGCAAAATCTCTACACAGTCTTGCGATACGGCCGCCATAGCGCCGCGGCTCTCCTTTAATGCGCGAACCGCTGCCAAAATATCGCCATCGGAAACCCCGACCGCGATAACGTTATGGGAATCATGCGCAACGGAGGTGGCGATGGCGCCCTTTTTTAGCCCCATACCGTGGATAAATCCCACCACAGGTCTTGCGTCCGGGATATACCTGTTATAGACGACCGCTTTTAGTAAATCCCGCTCGATATCGCTTACCGCACAGCCGTTTTCAATTTTAGCATCCATTACGAGCTTGGGTGTAAAAAGCGTGGACTCGAGCACTTCGATTACCCGCAATCTTTTGCCCATGGCCGGCACGAGCAAATGTTTCAAATCAAGGGAGCCGATATTCATGGGGTGCTGCGGGGGGGCAGGCACGCTCCAGGCTCCGGGATCTGCCAGAAGGTGTCCCTCACGCGCAACTTCGACTCCATTTTTAAACACCCGCACGGGATTCCAGGGGTTAAGGGTAGGGCTCAAGCTAAAATCGGCAATATAGCCCGGTGCAAGCGCTCCGCGCCTTTGCAGGCGGAAATAGCCCGCCGGGTTCAAGGAGGCCATGGCGATGGCGCGCGCCGGGGCTATCCCCAAAGCCATCGCCTCATTGATTATAGCATTCATGTGGCCCTTGCCGACAAGATCATCCGGGTGGATGTCATCGGTTACAAACATACAGCGATGCCAGGTGGAATCGTTTACAACTCCAATGAGTTTTCCCAGATCCTTGGACTGGCTTCCCTGGCGAAGCATGACCGTCATGCCCCGCGAGAGCTTTTCAGCCGCTTCCGCAGCCGTTGTGCATTCGTGGTCCGAGCCTATCCCGGCGGCAATATAGGCGTTTAGGTCACGGCCCGATACTCCGGGACAGTGCCCGTCGATTACCCATTCCTGAAAGAGCAGGAGTTTGTCCAGAACCTCCGGGTTTGTGCCTATAACGCCCGGAAAGTTCATCATTTCCCCAAGACCCGGCATATTTTCTTCCGGCAGCAGGGACAAAAGATCCGCCCCCCTGAGGTTTGCTCCGGAAGTCTCAAGGGGCGAAGCCGGTACGCAGCTTGGAAGATTTATGAAAATATCGAGCGGGAGGTTTTGGCCGCATCTTAGAAAGTAGCGAATCCCCGCCAAACCCAGCACGTTTGCAATCTCGTGCGGATCGGCAACAACAGCGCTCGTACCCCACGGAAGCACTGCCGCGCAAAAATGAGCCGGGCTCAAAAGAGAGCTTTCAATGTGGATGTGTCCGTCGATAAAGCCCGGACTCACAAACATTGCATCGCCCTCAAGGGTCCTGTCGGCCTGGTAGCGGCCTATCCCGGCGATTAAGCCGTCGTAGACGGCCAAATCCGCCTGCTCTATCTCCCCGTTAAATACATTTACAAGACGGCAGCCTTTGATGCAAAGATCTGCAGGACGCCTTCCGGCGGCGACTTCGATAAGGCCCGCCAGGCGCGCGGTATCCAACTTCACGGCCAACCCCCATACATAATAGAAAGGGAGACAAGACTAAACCGCGCAGCCCCTGCTCCCCCCGACAGGTCAAAGAGGCCTTCGGAAAAATCCCGCCGCGGTTTTTCCAAACACTTATAGTTACATCTTGTACTTGCTAAAATCGGAAGGATCGAGCTTGTCCAGCATTTCGCTCCAGCGTTCTTTATTCTTTTCATCAAAGGAGGGCTTCGCCTCATCCGATCTCAGGTATTGGGAAATCACCTCGTCTTTGACAAAAATCGGAGCGTTTGTCCGCAAAGCAATAGCGATCGCATCGCTTGGACGAGAATCGATGGAACTTATTTCTTCGCCGTTTCGGATATGGATCAGGGCGTAGTAGGTATTGTTTTTTAACTCACAGACCTCAATACGTTCGACTTTGACATTTAGATGGTCAAAAAGGGTTCGAATCAAATCATGGGTCATGGGGCGCGGAAACTGGATGTTTTCCAATTCCGTAGCGATCGCCGTAGCTTCCAGAAGACCTATCCAGATAGGCAGTGTCGTATCGTCGGCAATGTCTTTTAGTACCAGGATCGGCGTATTTGAATGAGGATCCATTACCAGCCCGGTCACTTTCATCTGTTTGAACATGCTCACCTCCAAACATTATCCGGAGTTTCCCGGTCTGGATTTGGCAGAGTCGATGGTCATGAGGTTTGCCTACAGACAGGTCCCACCAGAAAATACTATAACCCCAACCCCTGGTTGAAGCAAGGCGAAGCCGCGCTAAATTTGCGCTACCTGCCCAGAGCAACACTATCTGATGCCAGGACGGCAAAAAAACCCCTTTGCCCCCCTTTCAGATCTTGGCGCAGATCGGTTCCCCTATAAGAGAGTGAGCATAAGCCGCGCGGATTTCAACTTGGAGAATTTTGCCCGTAGACGATTGCGGGGCCTCGAAGTTTACTATCCTGTTTTGAGAGGTGCGCCCGCTCATCTGGCCGTTTGAGGCCTTGCTTGGCCCTTCGACCAGCACCTCCCGGGTCTTTCCCACTTCCAGGAGGTTTTTGGCAAAAGAGATTTCAGCCTGGCGCCCCTGGAGTTGCGCGAGCCTGCGCGCGGAGGCGTGCGCCTCCACCTTGTCTTCAAAACCTGCCGCCTGGGTGTTGGGGCGGTCCGAATAGCAAAAGGAGAAAAGATTGTCGAACCGGACTTCTTCGATAAGCTCCATGGTCTTTGTGAAGTCCTCTTCGGTTTCGCCGGGAAACCCCACGATGACATCGGAGCTAAGAGCTATGTCGGGACAAATCCGGCGAAGAAGGCTGACCTTTTCCAGGTAGGCTTCGCGGGTATAGCGCCTGTTCATGCGGGCCAGTACGCGGTTGGAGCCCGCCTGTACGGGGAGGTGGAGGAACTTGCAAAGCTGCCCCAGCTGGGCAAAGCAGTCCATGAGATCTTCTGTGAGGTCTTTGGGATGAGAAGTGGTAAACCTTATGCGGGCCAAGCCCGTCTGGGCGGCTATGCGCCGAAGCAGAGCCGCGAAATCTATCTCTTCCTCCAGACCCCTTCCGTAGGAATTAACGTTTTGGCCCAGCAAAAGAACCTCCCGCACCCCCGAGCGCTCAAGCAGCCTTATCTCTTCAAGAATTTCTTCCGGCCGCCTGCTTCGCTCCGCTCCCCTGACACTTGGGACTATGCAGTAGGCGCAGTGGTTGTTACACCCCTGCATTATGGTAACAGGGGCGGTTACGCCCTTAGAAGAAGATAGCCTCCCGAAATCAAAACAGGGGCCGCTATTTGGCTCCTCTTCCAGAAAGACCCCCCTGGCGTTCTTATCCAGGATCTGCTGCAGCAGTTTGCCAATGGAGTTAACCGCCCTTGTGCCCACAACCATATCCAGGTGGTCGAACCTGCTTAGCAGCTTCTGGCCGAGTTGCTGGGCCACACACCCCCCGGCGATGATCTTAAGCTCAGGGTTTGCCTGCTTTAGCCGTCTAAGACTTCCCAGAAAAGAGTGGACCTTTTGTTCCGCCTTGGCCCGCACCGAGCAGGTATTTAGAAAGATAACATCGGCCAGTTCCATGTCCTCGACTACCTCATATCCCAGGGCCGCCAACTGCCGCAGGACCTGCAGGGAATCGTATTCATTCATCTGGCAACCGAAAGTGCGCACGTAGAGCCGGCGCGGGCCGCATAGTTCCAAACGGGGTTCTGACATCGTTTCCTTAACTCGTTTATAGTAACGGGCCGCATAGGCGGACCTCTTTGCATTGAAACTTTTCTTTTAACCCTTATCGAGCCTCGCGACAATAGCATTGGAGCTACCTCCTCTTCGTTTTACCCGCACGCGGCAGCCCTATTGTTTCAGTCATTTTCCCAGTGCCCGGTCTTGGAATTGTAAAACCACCGGGGGGCGGCACTCGCAGTATCATAGTAGAGCCAGGCCTGCTGCGTTGCGCTGTAAACCCAGGGAAATAACGAACTACCGGTCCACCACCACCCCCCCTTGCCGTCCCATTGAGGGTCATAGAACCAGATGCTGTCTGTAGAGGTTCCGCAGACATAGAGCGAACCGAGCGTGCTGTGGTAGATCCAGCCCAAACTCATCGTATTAAAGAAGCCAAACCAGCGAAGCCATTGCCAACCGCCTCCAAGAGGGGTCGCGCTTAGCCACAAAGAAGGTGATAGAGAAGCCGTAAGGGTAATGGGGCTTGCCTGGGTACCGGCGCTAAAAGTGTTGTCGATTGCGCCCAACCATGTCTCATTTTGGGGGTCAAGGTTATTAAAGGTCGTTACGATCCCGCTTGGGCCGGTCTGTCCACCAATACCGGTTACCCCGGAAAGGGCGACCACGAACTGATAGCTGTCGCCGGCAACAAGCGTCACAGTCGCCTGCCCGGGCGAAGCTATAAGGCTTGAGAGGCTAAACGTATTGGGATCGAGCAGCGTGGTGGCATTGTAGTGGGGGTCTACCTGAAAGATCTGGACTGTTCCGGTTAACTGGGGCAGGGGCGCTGTGGCTGTCCCGGAGGTCGTGCCGCTCCAGGCAAGCGGAGCGGAAGCCGAGGCCGACAAGGTATAATTGCCGGTCGAGCTCACCGTAAAGGGTCTGTCGATATAGGAGCTTACGCTCTGTCCTTCTCCCAAAACGCCAATGTTTTTGTCCAGAGCGCAGGAGGTGTCGGCATAGCCGTAGACGCTTGCCCCTCCGGAGTCCTGCACATAATTTTCAAACGAATTGCCCCAGGCGGCCGACTCCGTGGTTAGACCCGTTTGCGACTCGGCCGCCGTTGCAACGCCGGCGTTTTCGGCATCCCCGTTTGCAGAGGATTTGACGAGCTGGGCGCTTAGGGGGGTACAGACGCCTCCAGGATTGGAATCATAGTATAGGCCTCTATCCGCGGCACTGTATTGGAATGCGTCGCTTGACCAACTAATGGCCGCATAGGCCTTAGAGAAAGAAAGAAGCAAAAGTCCTAAAAGCAGCAGCCAGGCTCCGGTCCTCATGGATTTTATCCTCCTTTCATTGAGGTTTTTTTAGATACTTTTTCTTATGGAACTGGAGAACCGACAGTGAAATGGTCCTTGAAGCTCAATGCGCAAAAAGGCTCAAATACGACCCGGGCGCCGGGCGAGTGCCCGGGTCGTTTGCCCCCCGGCTTAAGAGGACAAGCTTGCACAAAAGCGAGGTACTAGGAGTTGCGGGTAAATCCATGGGGCTTAGAACAAAACAGAAGATAAAGTGACGCGAGGCCGTGTTCTTTCCTCGCCATAGCTTGGAATTATTTTAAGCATGACAAAATGGAAATGCATCATGTCCCATGCTATTTTTTTATGGATGGAAAAATCAACCGGCGGGATCACTGTTTAAGGATTAGAAACACAAAATATATAAGGCGGGACGCTTAGCCAAATAGATATCATTATCGGCTTTAGTCCAAAACGGTCCCCTGCTCCCTTTTGGCGGGAAACTTTTCTGTTTGTTTTCGAGGCCTTGCGTCTTCGCGTGAGGTAAATTGGGCTAAGTCTCCCGCATTGGAGGGCTTCAGGACTCTTTAGGCAAATCCAAAAAAATTCTTAATCGCTTATCCAGCTATTGGTTCCAAAGTTATAGAACTCGCCAGGATTGGAAGTCCATTCCTCATAGTAGAGCCAGGCCCCGTAACCGACGCTGTATAAAAATGGGAAATCTGTCTGGCTGGTCCAAAGAAAGGAGTTCACTTGCGGGTCCCAAAACCAGATATTGTCTGGTGAAGTTCCTATGGGATAGAGCCAGCCCAGGGAATTGTGATAAACCCAGGGGGATTGGCTGGTATTAAAGTAGCCAAACCAGCTCAGGTATCTCCAGCCGTTTCCCAAATCTACCGCTCCAGCCCACAAGCCCGCGGCCTGCTGATAGGCCAGAAGAAAGTTTGTTGCGTCTACCGAACCAAGCCCCGTAACCCGGTCATAGCCGATTGTACAGGAATACCCGGGCAGATCCGTACCGCTTCCCACAAAGCCGTTTGTACCAGAGGTAATGTCGTTAAAAACTGTTGTCGCCGAGCCGGATGCGCCATATTGGGCCTGGCCGAGCTGATAGAAGGACGTGTTGGCGTTTCCCTGCCACTGGCTGCCAAGACTTTGCTCGATCAAGGCCATGATGCCCGCGAAAGCAGGTGCCGCGCAGGAAGTCCCACCCAAAACATACTGCCCGTAGTAGGATCTCGAGGTGCATGCCGAAGAGTCATCATCGCAGGTGTAGACGAGATAGCCTACTCCGTCGGGGTCGGCGTTAAGGGAGACGTCGGGCAGATCGCGCCGACCATCGTTTGGGACCCCCGGGCACACCTGCCAGGAGGGTTTGGAATAGTAGCTCGAAGCCCCACCGCCCGAGGCCTCCTGGTTCTGATAGCCAGTCACGATAAAGTCGTTCCATGCGACTTCGGGAAGTTCGGGAATAGAACTCAAAGCCGAAACGCCCGTAGCGCTGTTGGTCGAACTCCAGTACTGAGAGGAGTCGCTCAAAGACGTTCCGCCCACAGCCACATTGTAGGGCGTGGAGGCCATGCCGTTTACCCCTTCGATCGGATTGCCACTAGAATCAGTGCAATCGTAGGCCCCGGAATCACCGGAGGCCACAAAGACCGTTATGCCCTCCGCGGCCGCCTGCTTCCATAAAGTGGTATATAAGTTGGGGTTGCCCATGTTCAACTCGCAGGAGTCGTAGCTGCAGCTAAGTATGGGCGCAAGCGTTTGGTCGACCACATATTGATTGGCGGTATCGATTCCGCCATCATTTACCGAGGCTGTGACAAAGTCTATAGTGGCCCCGGGCGCAACCGCTCCGGCCCATTCGACGTCGAGGTCGGTTTCTTCCTGGTCGCCGTTTCCGTTATCGAAAGGGGTTTGATTACGATTACCTGCCACCAGGACCTTTATCGTAGTGGAGGGCAATCCGAAGGTTGTCCGAAACTCTTGCCACATTTGGGTATCCGCGGGGGCCTGACCCGTGATGGCAATTGTTACGCCTTTGCCGTTATAGCCCAGACTGTTGTAGATTTTGTTGACATCGTAGACGGTGGCGAAGTCCCCCGGGGAAAGAGCGTAGCCCGACCCCGAGGTGTAGACCGGCCGGGCTGCGGTGTGGGCGGGCTTTCGGTGAAAATCGCTAAGGGAAGTGGGTCCGGCCACCAAGTCCGCGATATCGCCAGGGATGGAAGGATCTACGGAGTTGGCGTGATGCAGCCGCCCATTGACATTGTAGTCGTGCATGTGGGCCTGGAAGGCGTTATTGAGGGCAGCCGCGGTGCCCGAAAAATTTATCATCGTGTGGCTGTTTGAGACCGACTCAATTCTAAGCCCCTGGGAGAGCAGCCAGTTTTTAACCCTGGCTATCTCTTCGGGGCTTCGGCCGAACCTGCGGCCAAACTCGGCCGGAGTCAGCCATTTATGGAAGTTTGCAGAGGAGCTGTCCTGCTGCTGGGCAATGAGCTGGTCGAGCTTTTCCTGCTTTTGAGGGTCCATTTTCAAAAGAAGGATCATTCCGTTCATCTGCGTAGAGGGGTCCGAAGGCCCCTGGTCGAACTCAGGTCTTGCCTTGGGATTTACTGCTCCGGAAAGGACCACCCGGCTGTTTTGATTTGCGGTCCCGACGCTTGCGGCAAAGCATTCCCACCCGGTGGCAAGGCAGGTCAAAAATGCGGCCGAAAGGACAAGTGAAGCGACTAAGGATCTTTTCATCATGGCCAAGACTCCCGATACCTGGTTCTCTAGACATCACTTGACTGCAGGCATTGCCATACACTGCCGTCCACGATTGCATACGGTTTTGCTCCAGCTCCGGTATTATCCCAAGGGAGCAAGGCTGGCCTCCAGTGCTCGCGCCTTAAGGCGTAAAGAAGGCAAAAGATCTGGGCGAAGAAAAAATTATTTGCAAAAAAAATGCCTACCCATGGCTTACGCGGGTTTGGTATCCATCCACAAATAAGCGATTTGCCCTCAGAGCGGCTTTTTGCGGCGGCTTAGCCGCCGCTTTTGGCAAGAACACTTTGCGGAGGAGATTTTGCAGTGAAAACGGCCCAATTAAGGATTTCCTTTGCACTTTTTAAATACGCTCGGGCCGGTGTCTGCGGGGATGGAAACGCTCCTTATCCCGGTGCATCAGGCCTTCATGTCCCATGTTAAGATCGAAAATCTCGAAGGCTTCCCTGGGGGAATCGCAAAAACCAAGGGGCAATTTTTCGCAACCCTGGGAGCCGGCTTGACCATGCGCGCCGGCCAGAAGGCCATAGGTAATGAGGCAAAGACCCGCCACGGAGGCGCAGGTAAAGGAAATTATTAGAAACATCCGCATCATACTAAACTCCTTGGCCTAATCCGCCACCGGTTATCCGGATAAATTCGAATCCGTACGACATAATAACCCGCGGCGCCGCGATAATATACGGGACGCTCGAAAGAATACATGGTCTTTAGCGTAAGTCTTGCGCCCCGGCGGGAATCAAGGTTTCCGGAAAAGGTGAAATAGACCCGGCGCCCCACCTGCCCGACCCGCTGAACGCTAATTCTTACCCTGTCCCCCAGGTGCAGCCACGCCACATCAAAAGAACGCGACCTCGCGGGATCGAAATTAAACGTGATCACAACAGGCCGTGTCGGGAATAAGGCAAAACGGCCGCGAACCGGATGCTTTGCGCCTGCTCTGGGCAAGACATATCCGCGATGCCCCTTTAAGGCAGGCCTTTGCGGCAGGAGGCCGGACCGGGCGAAGTGGTCTGCAGTCCCGGCAGGTGGCGTAGAGCTTTTCTCATAAGGGTGCGCACCGTTTGGATTAGAGGCCAGGGGCGCACTCTTTTTAACGGCCTCGCTTCGGGGCAAAGACTGCCCGGCGGCCTCACCGGGTCCGCTTGCAGAGGGTTTGATCACTTCTTCGGGTTGTTTTGCTGCCTGAGTGGTATCCGCCCCTCCAAGGGTGTCGCCTCCAAGGGGCGCCACAGCCCCCCCTGGACAAATCACCCCGCTCTTTACGAGCCCAAGGCCCGTAAGTCCAATGATCAGCAATGCAACCCCAACTGTTACGGCAGCCCTGCGATTCGCCAACTGGGTCCTCCTCCGGGTGATCTTAAAACCTGGACTTTGCACAAGAGCCAAAAGCCAAGATCACCTTCTTGTAAAAAAAGTGGTATTCAAAAACAGATTTGCTTATTTGAAATACCAAGACGTCAAGAGCGGAAATTTAGTCGACAGACGAATCTGCTTAACACAAAAGAAATTTGAACTACCTTTCTGAAATCGTCAGGAAATCTCCGGGTTAATTTCGATTGCTTTAGCGACGGGGCGGTCATTAAATTATACAGCAGGGCCCCGGTGCCTGTTGCGCGCAATGGAGGCCGCGAGCCTTACCGCGCACAGGAGGCTTCCGGGGTCTGCGACCCCTTTGCCCGCAATGTCGTAGGCCGTCCCATGATCGACGGAAGTGCGCACGATGGGAAGTCCAAGACTAACGTTTACGGCTTCGTTAAAATGGGCCAGTTTTACCGGAATGAGTCCCTGGTCGTGGTAGAGGGCCAAAATCACGTCGAATTCGCCCGACATGGCTCGGTTAAAGACCGTGTCCGCAGGCCAGGGTCCGCTTATCAGGGGACGCGAGGTAGCGCTAAAATGACGGCCTGCTTCAAACTCTTCTATAACCGGCCGGATCGTTTCGAGTTCCTCTTTGCCAAACTTGCCGGCTTCCCCGCAGTGGGGATTGAGGCCGCAAACGCCAATGCGGGGCGACTTAAGGGCGAAGTCGCGCATCGCCGACTCGGCGCACACGCAGAGGACCT
This sequence comes from Syntrophobacteraceae bacterium, assembly GCA_049976905.1. Taxonomy (GTDB): domain Bacteria; phylum Desulfobacterota; class Syntrophobacteria; order Syntrophobacterales; family Syntrophobacteraceae; genus SbD1. Next base: position 40,837 of record JBMFHI010000008.1, read on the forward strand.
CGCGGAGAAGCTCGGCTGTGATCAGGCTGGAAACCTTGGCCAAAGGCACGTGAATCGTTGCGAGCGCTACCCTTAGCACGGGTCCTGCAAGCATCATCACCACGGATTTAGCTCCCGTTAATTCCTGCAAAAATTCGGTGTGTCCGGGAAAGGCAAAACCCTGCCTGTGCAGCTGTTCCTTGTTTATCGGACAGGTGCATACGGCGTCGATGTCCCCCCGACTTGCAAGCATTGCCGCGGTTCGTATCCAGGCAACCACCGCCGCGCATGCCGCGGGACTAGGATTTGCGTACTCGATGTCCGAGGCCGTAAGCGGCGATACCCCCTCTTTGCCAAAAGGCCCCATCCAGAGGGGAATTGCGCCGTTTTTGGCGCAACCAGCGTTTGCCCAAAAGGAGCGAAGCTCCTTTTGAGGTTCCAAAACCGGCATCACTCTTGCCGAGGAGCCCAGGAGCTTTATCGCCCGTTCCAAAGCGAGCCTGTCTCCCACCACCAGGGGAAGACAGCCGTCTGCAAACCCCGGTGAATCGAAAGCCTTGACGATTACTTCCGGTCCGACCCCGCAAGGGTCTCCCATCGTTATCGCAACTACCGGTCCCATGCCCTTACCTCCAGCTAAAGATTTGAACCGATTTTACCATGGCGCGGAACCTGCCTGGCAAAAAAATTAAGCTCCCCTCGCTGTTGCAAGATAGCATGGCGGAGCGCTCCGATTTGGCATTCCAGTGAAAATGCTTAAAAAACGATTGGAAACATTGTAGATTGAGATAAAAGGAGACACATATGGAAAGGCCCGAAGATGAGAAAAAACAGAGGCAGCCCTCCCCGGGTATTTACTGTTTTATGGACGTTGTTGCCCGTGAGGCCGAAGAGTACGCTAAAAACCACACCTCGCCCATGTCCCCACTGCTTGAGGAAATAGAGCGTTTCTCCCTTACCGAGACCCCTTACCCCAGCATGCTCACCGGACGGGTCGAGGGCCGTTTTCTGTACTTGATCGTAGAACTTTTGGGAGCCCGCCGGATAGTCGACATCGGCACCTTCACGGGCTATTCGGCCCTTGCCATGGCGGAGGCTTCGGGCGTGGACGCACAGGTAGTAACCATCGAAAGAGACCCGCGTTTTGCTAAAATCGCCCGGGATTTTTTCGACCGCAGCCCCGCGGGCGCAAAAATAACCATTCGCACCGGCGAGGCGCTCGAAATTCTTGCCTCGCTTCCCGAAGGGGAAACGGACCTGGTGTTTATGGATGGCGACAAGAGCGAATATGGAGCATATTACGGGCAGGCCATGAGAATCCTTCGAACCGGCGGCCTCGTGCTTAGCGACAACGTGCTGTGGTACGGCAAGATTTTTCATCCCGAAGATGATGACAGCCGCGCGGTTGCCGAGTTCAATGAATTGGTAAATGAGGACCCAAGGGCTGAGAGACTCTTTCTTTCCATCCGCGACGGCCTCTTCCTCATAAGGAAAAGGTCCGTGTGATCCTGGGTGCGCTTTTTGCCCTCGGCGTTTTTTGGACCCGATATATTTACGGTGGCGCTACACCGCTTTCACTTCGGAATTTTCTTTCATGGCCGACTCCGCTGATCTTACCTGGCGCCCGCAAATCAATCCCTGGCTGATTGCCGCCGCGATGATCCTGCCCACCTTTATGGTCGCACTGGATACATCGGTGGCAAATGTAGCTCTGCCCTATATCGCGGGCAGTCTTTCCTCGAGTGTGGACGAGGCCACCTGGGTCCTGACGAGCTACCTGGTGGCAAACGCCATCATATTGCCCATTTCGGGCTGGCTTTCTCAGGTCCTGGGCCGCAAGCGCTTCCTCATTATCAGCATGGTCATCTTCACTTTTGCCTCTTTTTTGAGCGGAGCGGCCGTAAACCTGAGCATGCTCATAATCGCCCGTGTAATCCAGGGGGCAAGCGGCGGGGCGCTGCTGCCGATTTCCCAGGCCGTCCTTCTCGAGAGTTTTCCCCCGGAAAAAAGGGGCGAAGCCATGGCGGTCTACGCCCTGGGCGTTATCGTAGCCCCGGTAATCGGGCCGACAATGGGCGGATGGATTACCGACAGCTACTCGTGGCGATGGGTTTTCTACATAAATCTGCCGGTTTGCCTGTTTGCCATAATGCTCACAAGGCTTTTTATCGAAGACCCTCCCTATATGCGCGGCATGATCCCCAAAACAGTGGACTACATCGGCTTTGCCCTCATGGCCCTGGGACTTTCCGCGCTCCAGTTGATGCTTGACAGAGGCGAGCGGGCGGACTGGTTTGCCGCAAACTGGGTGTGGCTTGCCGCAATTGGTTCGACCGTCTGTCTTGTGGGCTTTGTTATAAGAGAATTGAGCTGCCAGGCTCCGATAGTGGATCTGAGGGTTCTTTCGGATCGAAACTTTGCCGTGGGCTTCGTTCTGGCAATCGTCTACGGCTTCATTCTCTACGGCACCCTGGTGATGCTGCCGCTTTTTTTAGAAGATCTCATGGGCTACACGGCCCTTAATACCGGCCTTGCGATCACTCCGCGAGGCATTGGCGCCCTTATTTCGGTAACCCTTGCCGGCCGGTATCTAAAAAGAATAGACGGCCGCCTTGTGCTCGTGGTCGGCTTTACCCTTCTGGCAAGCGCTCTTTTTTTTCTTAGCCGCATCGATTTGGAAATTTCCATCTTTAGCGTCATCTGGCCCAATATGCTGATGGGATTTTCCGTGGGAATGGTTTTTGTGGTCTTTACCACCCTCACGGTCTCTACCCTGCCAAATGAAATGCTAGGGACCGCTACAGGCCTCTACAACCTTATGCGCGGCATGGGAGGAAGCATCGGCATCGCGGTTTTGACCACCTTTCTATCCAGAAACGCTCAGTTTCACCAGGCGCTTATGGTCTCGCACCTCACTCCCTATACGACGGCCTTCCAGCAGACCTTGCAAAAGATTACCCAACTAATTGGTTTCAGGGGATATCCCGCCGGCGCCCAGGCAAAAGCCTACCTGGCAATTTATCGCACTCTTGTGGCTCAAAGCACCGTGTGGGCCTTTCTTGATAACTGGAGAATGCTTGCCTATCTTGCCCTCTTATGTATCCCCGTGGCTCTTCTCTTTAAGAAGACAGGGCAGAGCAAGCCTTCGGTTTGAAGGCCGGGGCCCTGGTGGCGGCTCCTGCCAGGCCAATCGCCCCCGCCAGAGATTTTTCTGCCCTTTCAATTATCCGGGTCCCAATAGAAATGGGGCAACCTCTTCTTTTATTTCCTTGCATCCTTATCCTATTTGAGTTTACAACGCTTACCAATAAACTTAACAGGGAAGGATTTAAGATCATGGCACAAGGTACGGTGAAGTGGTTTAACGACCAAAAGGGTTACGGATTTATCTCGATTGAAGGCGGCAAGGATGTTTTCGTTCACCATAGCGGTATTGAAGGGCAGGGCTTTAAGAGCCTGGCCGAAGGTGACGTTGTCAGTTTTGAAATTGAACAGGGTGCAAAAGGCCCCTCCGCGGTCAGGGTAAATAAGCTTTAGCCCAAGCGGAGCCTTAACAAAAAATCAGGGCTGAAGACTGCGTCCCAGGCCCTGTGTTTTTCACCTCAGCCAATGTGGATCTTGATTTCACTCAAAACACTCTGGCAACACATTTTGGAGAGTATCTCGTATGGCTATGACAGTGGAAATAAAAAACAACAAGCTCTATATCGAAATAGATTTGGAAGAACCCACGCCGTCCTCATCAGGAAAGACCCTGGTGGTGGCAAGCACGCACGGAAATACGGTCACCTCGGCCGAGGTGAACGGCAAACCGGTTACCATAGGTCTAAACGCATACATCAAACCATAATACGGTCCATTTTCTCCCGCGCATTTTGATCCCGATCCTCTAGAGATTATTCGCTTCTGACATGGAATCGACACTCCTCCTGGAAATCTGCTTCACGGCGTTGGCCTCCGGAGTTGGCCTCTTTAGGGCCGGAGCTTTATGTGCAAAAGGATAGACAAGCGCTTTTCCTGCCCCAAAAAGTCGGCAGAACCGCGCCGGTAAAGGAATATACCTGCGTTTGGCTCTGTCGCGGCCACCTCAAGCATGGGGTCTTTTACCCATTTTTAGAGATTAAAACGCATTTTATTGTCTAAAAACCCCTTTCTTTTGTTGCGTCCTTTAAAATTTGATATTAAAGTCCTGAAGCGTGCAAAGCTAGGGCTTGCCTGCGAAGAAATTAAAACGATTTAAGCGGAAGGATTTGAAAAGTTATGCCTCAAGGTACCGTAAAGTGGTTCAACGATCAGAAGGGTTTTGGATTTATCACGGTGGAAGGTGGCGGCAAGGACGTCTTCGTTCATCACAGCGCTATAGAGGGCGAGGGTTTCAAGAGTCTGGCGGAAGGCGATCGCGTCAGTTTCGAAATTGAGCAGGGCGCCAAGGGTCCGGCGGCGGTAAAGGTTAGAAAGCTCTAAGAGCCCATCGGCACCGCACGTACAAGGGGGCTGGAGAAAAACCTCCGGCCCTTTCCACCAAAAACTTTTTTTCTGTGCGCTCTTTCTTTCCGGCCAAAGCGGATCTATTCGCCAGGAAAGAGGAATTTTTGCGCCCTGAAGAGGGTCTGCCGTCCCGCCCCTTCCGGATCATCTAAGCATCCGGCAATATTGCTTAAGCATGCTAAAGGTGTCATGTACCGCAATATAGGTGAGCCAGGTCAAAACAAGGGTTCCCAGGGTAATGGCGATCTTCCAGCCTTGAGTCGTTCGGGGGCGAAACCAGACAAGGGGCAAGGCAAAAGGTCCAACGGTCAAAAGCGCCAATACGATAAAGGGTATCCCGAAATACCACCGGGTCTCATTTTCTGTAAAACCCCGCACACCGGCGACAAGAAATTCGCCGCAGTGCTTGCACTTTATCGCCTCGTCCTGAATTTGTTCGGCGCAAAAGGGGCACTTTTTCATTCTCTGCAGTCGCCTCCGCTTTCTCCCCGTTTAGAGTCCCATCATACGAATTCCGATCCCAAGCGGCAATAAAAAAGATAATTCCAGGGTGACTGGCCAAAACCACGCCACGTGGGAAATTTCTTTTTGACCAGCCGGGGGGAAATTTTTGCCCGCTCCTCTCCCTGTGCCTCCAGGACGAGATCATGCTATAAGGAAGGGCAATAGGGCTTTTCGATAGACTGGTTATGGGGATTTTAATGCTGCTTGAGGAAAGGACACTTTGGATGGGACTCCATGATTTCACTCTCTATGATCTTATAGCCAGAAACGCGCTCTGTTTTGGCAGCCGCCCGGCCTGGTTTGAGGCCGACGACAATACGACTTTGACCTTTGCTCAATACAAGGAAAGTGTGGATCGACTTGCATTCGGCTTGCAAAAATCCGGAATTGCCAAAGGAGATCGCATCGGTATTCTTGGAAAAAACAGCCTGCACTTTTTTTTGCTCTACGGCGCCGCGGCCGCAACGGGGGCAATCGTGGTTCCGATCAACTGGAGGCTTTCAGCCGATGAGATTTGCTTTAACCTAAATGATTGCACGCCCAAAGTTGCCTTCGTCGACAAAGAGTTTCAGGATTTGATGGATAAAATCCGATCAAGGCTTCCATCAGTAAAGGAGTTCTACAATTTAAAGGCCGATGCGGGCGGGTTTGCTTCTTTTGCTTCCCTCATGGAAGCCGGCGCAAAGGAACCTGCCGTGGATTTTTCCCAAGAGGAGGGCTTTGTTATAATCCACACCGCCGCGGTTGCCGGAAGACCAAGGGGGGCCTTGCTTAGCCATGGCAATATAAGTTGTTCCAGCCTGCATTTTAATTGCGCCCTTGCCATGAGCCCGGAAGACGTTCACCTCAATCTTTTGCCCATGTTTCACATCGCCGGCCTTTCGATGCTCTTTCAAAGCTTTCATGCGGGCGCGCTCAATGTGAACATGAGTAAATTCGATAGTGCCAAAGCACTCGATTTGATAGTTGAAAAGAAGTGTTCTGTGCTGTTTGATTTTGCGCCCATTCTTTCCCTTATCCTTGAGGAGCAGCAAAAGAGCGCTAAGCCCATAGACTCGCTTAAAAAGGTGGTGGGAATCGATTCGAGTGAAACCATAGAAAAATACCAGAAGGTTTCGGGGGGCGCTTTTTACGTCATGTATGGGCAGACCGAAACATCCTGTCTGGCCACTCTTGGCCGCTATGACGCAAGGCCGGGCTCGGCGGGCAGCACTATTTATCTTGGCCGCATCCGGCTCCTCGATGACTACGACCGCGAAGTTGCCCCTGGTGAGACAGCAGAGATCGCCCTCAAGGGTCCGATGGTTTTCAAGGGCTATTGGAACCTGCCCGAGGATAACGGCTATACCTTTCGTGAGGGCTGGCACCACACCGGAGATCTGGGACGCTTCGACCGGGACGGCTATCTTTGGTATGCCGGACGCAAGGCCGAAAAGGAACTCATCAAGCCGGGAGGCGAAAATGTCTATCCCGCCGAGGTCGAAAAAGTCATCCTCGAGCATCCGGGGGTGGAAGCCGCAGTCGTTTTTGGCGTTCCGGACCCCAAATGGAAAGAGGGCATAAAGGCGGTCTGCAAATTGAAAAAAGGGGCTTCGCTCCTGCCCGGGGATTTAATAAAGTTTGTGGGCGAGCGTATCGCGAGCTATAAAAAACCTCAGTACGTCGAACTGGTGGAGGACTTTCCTCTCCTAGCCGATGGTTCGGCGGACAGGACACAAATAAAGAAGCTCTACGGGGCAGCCTGAAACCTGCGGGGAGCAAATTAGCCAAAGTCTCTAGCAATCGGGGTTAAAAAGATGCCAAAAATTTGTTTCAAAGCATCCAACCACATTGTCCAATTCCACAGCCCCTTTAAAAAAGGAGAGCTGGAAACGCACAGCCTCGAGATTCGCCAGGATCCGCTAACGGGCTACCAGAGCGTCTTAAACGAGGCCTTCCGCGGCAAGATCGCCTTCGCTTTTCCTCAAACCGATTACGACTACCTGCACCAGAGGATGGCCGATACAATGGGGCAATGCTTCATGTGCGAGGGCAAATGGCGATTGGCCTCTCCTAGCTACCCCCGGGAGCTGCTTGCCCAGGGCAGGCTTGAAAAAGGCCAAAGCGCTTTGTTTCCAAACCTTTTTCCCCTGGCCCCCTATCACGCCGTGGTCATGGTCGGAGAAAAACACGGGCGAACCCTCGATGACTTTTCCCCGGCCCTTCTCTTTGATGCCCTCTCGATATCCCTGGAGTTTATCAAGAGGTGCTTTGAAGTCGACCCAAAGACCGAGTATTTTACGATAAACGCTAATTTTATGCCGCCTGCGGGCAGCAGCATCATGCACCCGCACCTGCAGATAATCGGCTCCCCCTTGCCCTCGAGCCACCTGCGGGTGCTGCTTGAAAACAGCCTCGCCTACCACCGGGAAAACGGCTCCTGCTACTTTACCGACCTAGTCGAAACCGAGAGGCAATCGGGGCAAAGATGGCTGGGAGAAATTGCCCACAGCGGCTGGTTCACAGCCTTTTCCCCCCTGGGGGTAAACGAGGTGAACGCGGTTTGGCCAAACAGCTCAAACTTCCTGCAATGGGAAGACTCCGATGTCCAAACGCTGGCCGAGGGGTTGAGCCGCACCCTTGCCGCCTATCACGGCCTGAAATTTTCGACTTTTAACTTTTCGTGTTTTAGCGGCCCTCTTGGAAAGGATCTGCCCGAGTTTCGAAGCTTTCTGCGGCTTATCAACCGACAGAACATGCACCCGCATTACCGCACAGACGATTTCTACCTTCAAAAGCTGCTAAAAGACGAAATAATCGTCTATCCACCCGAACAGCTCGCGTCCTTGATAAGGGAAAACTTTCGTTAGCCCTTCCAGAGCCGTAAAGCAATCAGGGCGGTGATCGCCTGGGCGCACAGGATCACCGCCACGCACGCCGGCCATCCGGCCTTGGTCCAAAAAAAACCCGGAATTATGGAACCTGCGAAGCCTCCCAAATAGTAAAGACACACATAGAGGCCGGCGGCCGAGGAGCGCGCTCCTCGCGCAGCCTTGCCAACGTTGCTTGAAGCACAGGTCTGGCAGATAAAGACCCCCGTTGCAACCAGCACCAACCCGAGGATAACCACGGGCAAATAGTGCGAAAGTGTGAGCAAAATCCCAAGGGACTCCAGGCTAAGGGCCCTTAGCAGGGCCTTTCGATAGCCGATCCGGTCCATAAAAGGCCCGGCAAAGGTTGTGATCACCCCTCCGGCCAGATAGACGATAAAGATCTCGCCAAGTTCGCCCGGCCCCAGGCAAAAAGGCTTTTCGGCAAGGTAAAAGTTAACGTAGGTAAATGTGGCGACCATGCAAAACAAAATGTTAAAACCCGCGCTATAGGTTGCCAGAAGCTGCGGATTTTTCAAATGAGCCCAAAGCGGGCCAAAGGACAGGGAAGCTTTTTTCCCGCCCACAAAGACTCTTTCCCGCGGAAGAATCCACTGCGTAATCAAGGCCCCAAGCAAGGTGAGGCCGCCAAGGAATACAAAACAGCGATTCCATCCCCAATGGGCGGTTCCAAGGCCGGCGAAAAGGCGGCCGGCAAACCCTCCGGCCACAGTGCCCGTGACATAGACCGCCATCGTTTGCCCGACGGAGTCGATGGGAGATTCCTCGCTGATATAGGCCATAACGACGGCGATCATGCCGGGAATGAAAAGGCCCTGGAGGAAACGGTAGAGGATAAGCCGCCAGAGGCTTGTAGCGCTTGCGGCAAGAATGGTGGCAAAAGAGAGGCAGCCGATCGCGGCCACTATCACCTGCTTTCGGCCAACCGAATCGGCCGCCACCCCCAGCAGGGGGGCCGCAAGGGCTACCGCGAGCACGGGCGCGCTTACCGTAAGGCTTACCAAAAGTTCGGTAGCGCCGAAAAGATGGCGGAAGTAAGGCAAAAGAGGCTGGGTGGCATAAAGGTTCATAAAGGTTGCAAAACCGGCGATAAATATTCCCGCGAGGGTGGCAGCCCGGTTAAAGGCAACGGCCCTGCCGGGCAAGGCCGCCGCCAGTCTTTGCTCCCCATTGTCCAAGGTCTTGGAAATTTGCATCATGTCGCTTTCCGTGCTCAACAGTATCCTATTTACGAAAAGAGCCGGAAAAATCGACCCTCCGACCCACTTGCGATTTCGCTAAACACCTTGAGAAGGTAGTCCCGCGGGATTAAGATTTCCAATATATATTTTATGATCATCTGATATATATGAAGTATTAATGTGAGGCGAGACCATGGAGCTAAGGCACCTTAGGTATTTTGTCGCCGTGGCCGAAGAGCTTCATTTCGGACGGGCGGCCGCGCGGCTGGGATTGGCGCAACCGCCTTTGAGCCAGCAGATAAAGGCCCTGGAAAGCGAAACCGGGGTGACGCTGCTTGAGCGCACAAAAAGGCGGGTGGAGCTTACCGCGGCGGGAGAAATATTTTTGCGGGAAGCTCGAAAGATTCTCGCCCTGGCCGACCGGGCGGTGCTTGCCGCAAGGCGCGCGGCCAGGGGGGAAGTGGGCAAGCTTGTCGTAGGCTTTGTAAGCTCGACGGTCTACGGCAAGGCCACCTCCATTTTCAGGATCATGCAGGAGGAATACCCTGATATTTCGCTTCTGCTCCAGGACCTGAGCAGCCTCGAGCAGGTCGAGGCCATAAAAGCTTACAGGCTGGACGTGGGCCTTGTGCGGCCTCCGGTTGAAACGGGCGAGTTGCACGAAATGCGGGTAATCTGGCGGGAGCCGCTGATCGTTGCCCTTCCCCGGCGCCATCGTCTGGCAGGACAAAGGACAATCGCCGCGCGCGAGCTTGCCGATGAATCTTTTCTCCTGGTCGACGCTCCGGGCTTCCACGATCAACTGGTGCGCATCTGCGCCCTGGCGGGATTTTCTCCAAGGATAGTCCAGCAGGCGCGCTCTACCCCAACGATCGTAAACCTCGTTGCCGCGGGCATAGGCATCTCCATTGTGCCCGCATCCCTTCGAAATCTTCACCGCCAGGGCGTAACCTACAGGTCCTTTGAGCCCCCCGCCCCGACAATCGAGCTTGCCGTGCTGTGGCGCAAAAACGACCCCTCGCCTGCCCTGCGCTCTTTTTTACAAATCGCCTGGCGGGTGGCCGGCTTGGACAAAGAGACAGGATGGGCACATGGTAATGCAAAAAACGACTAGCTTTTAAAGGGAGCAGAAGATAAGCGCAGAAAGATCCGCAGGCGACCGGCGAAGGCCACATTTCACTTCGCAACGCCGGTCGCGCGGGTCTAAGCCGCAAGGGGGGGGATAACTACCGTGATCCCGGGTTAGTTAGCCGCGTCTCATCTTTTGGCCTCTCCCGAGAGCAAATCCCCTCTTTCAGCCGGTCCGTGGCAGGCGGGAGCATGACAGCAAGGGGCATGGCACGAAGGAGAATGACAGGAAGTGTTTGCTCCACCATTTGCGATCGCCGATCTTTTTTCGACTTCTTTTAGTTGCAGCATTTTTTTCTCCTTTGTCTGAAGTTTGACAATCAAATTTGGGCAGCGGTGTTTCTGGCATGAAGCGCCGCACCGATGGCCCCCACCAGGTCCGGATTTTGGGGAACTATCACGGGGTGGCCCAGTTGCTCTTCAAGAAGCCTTACAGCACAAGGGTTGTGGGCGACCCCGCCCGCAAATACCAGCGGGAAAGAAGCTCCCACGCGCTTTAACATGGCGCTGGTTCGCGAAATGATCGCCGTGTGCAGTCCCATCGCTATGTTTTCAGGCCTCTCCCCCCTTGCCATAAGAGAGGTGGCCTCGCTTTCGGCAAAAACGGTGCACATGCTGCTTATCTGTATGCGGCGATCCGATCGCAGGGCAAAATCTCCGAAGCTCTCAAGGGGCACCTGGAGGGCCACGGCCATGAATTCGAGAAATTTTCCCGTTCCGGCCGCGCACCGGTCGTTCATCTCAAATTTTAACACCTTGCCGTTTTCGGCTAAAGAGATGACCTTGGTGTCCTGGCCGCCAATGTCCAAAACCGTTCTGGCTTGCGGGTACAAGTAGCGAACGCCCAGCGCGTAGGCCTGGATTTCCGTTATCGTTGCGACATCGAGACCTGAAAATGATTCGGCGAACAATTTGCGGCCATATCCGGTGGCGATTACCCTGCCGCCGTTTATTCCATCCACGAGTTTGCGGCACTGCCCCAGCGGATCGAAGGTGGTAGCGCGCTTTTCATGGTGGAGGATCCCTGCGGAGTTAAGCAAAACCAGCTCTATGGACCTCGACCCTATGTCGATACCTGCGACGGTGTGATTTTGACAAGCTGCCATGAGACGGAATATCCCCTTAGCGCGTCATCTCGACGAAAGCTTCGACGCGGGTCTTTAGCTGTTCCATATCTTCCATGCTGTAATCGGTTTCGATGGAAAGCATAGGAATGCCTGCTTTCTCAAGGGCCTTTTCCACCTTGTAGGCTTCAATCGCATAGGGCTGGCAGAAGGAAAGCCCGTAGTGGATTACGCCGTTAACCTTTAGCTCGCGCGCCATGTGGGCGATATTGTCCATCCGCTCGGTATTGGGGGTAAAGCAGGCGCAGTCGATTCGCATATAGCGGTCCACAAGGTTTTCGAGCATCTCATCGACGCCCGAGCCGGTTTCCGCGACCAGATCGCGCGTATTGCGGGTGCCTATGCACGATTCTTCCCCAACGATAACCGCTCCGGAAGACTCGACGATATAGGGCAGCTTCCAGTTGGGAACCGCCATGGGGCATCCCGAGAGCATGAGCCTCACGGTCCCTTCGGGAACGACCCCTTCGCCCCTTTTGACCCGCTCTTCCAACTCATCGCACAACTGCCCGATCTTGGCGGTAAAGCGCGCGGGATCGTCGTAGAAAGATATCTGGTTGGCAAGAAGAACGTCTCTGCCCGAAATCGGTACGGGACTTGCGGCGCGAAGGCGGTTTAGGCGCTGGAGCACCCGGCGGCGCTCATTTACCAGATGGATGGCATCCTTTAAATTGGAAGCCGTGATCTTGTTTCCCGTTATCTCCTCGACCGCGCCCTTAAAGCGTAAAACCTCGCTTTTCCACAAGTCTCGGTCGCAAGCCTTTTTCATCTGGGGGATTTCCATCACGTAGACGGGCGAATAGTCGGCAAAAATCTCGTAGGCCTTCTTTTTGCCGTCGCAGGTGGTTTCCCCCACGATAAGATCGCAGGATTCGATGTAGGGGCAAAGTCTTGAAAGCTTAAAACCTACAAAGGACTTGATAAGAGCGCAGGTGTTTCTGGGAAGAATTTTTTCGGCTTCTTCATTTCCGATTTCCGCCCCGGCGCACAATCCAACCTGAATACCTCCGGCTGCGAGCACTATCTCTTCGGGAACAAAAACACAGAAGGTCCCGATCACTTTTTTCCCCACGGCCTTGGCGTCCTGAAGCTCCTTTATTCTAAGGCCGTGAACTTCGGAGAGCACAAAGTCAAGGTATTCCATGCCCCGAAGGCGCCCCTGCTGGCTTTGATAGATGTCGCCGTAGAACTTGCCAAGCACTTCGAGCAGGCCGTTATGAGCATCCAGGTCAAGATTTAATTTCTCCCACATTTGGTCATAGGAATTCGGCATGAAAATATCTCCCAGTTGGTCTTGAAAGTCAAAGCAGCCAAACCATCGCAAAAACAATCGGAGCTGCCCGGTGCGGATCGTCAAACGAATCCCGGACCCTCACCTGAGGAAAAAGGAGTGCAACTATCCACCCCGCCGCCGTCACGACAGGGGTTTTAGGATCAATGTACAATATAAATTGCAATACCCAATACGGCAAATAGAAATTTCCGATATAGGTAAAACTCTTTGGATTTACCGCGCTAAGACCCGGCTCCACGGCCGGGGGCGAAGAAGACTTCCAGGTTCTGCTTTGGCTCACGCGAAGGCGCGAAAAAAGATTGGAAACATCAAGCCCATCATATGTGCTATACTTTCCATCGCCTCTTGAGGTTTAGGTTTTTGTATCCAAATGGGCCAGGGTTTGCAAGAGAAGCCTCATTACCCTTGACCTCACCCACTCTGGTTTATGGGGCGGATTGGGCTCGGATGGCAAAAAAATAGTGCAACTTTTTGAGCAAACAGGCTTAAATACCATCACGATAATCTATTGCCACAGGCTCCAATAGAGATAATCATGAGTGATAAGATATTTAATTTCATCTTAAGGCAAGTTCTGGCTAAAACCCCCAATGCTAACGTCTACAGGGTCGAAAATGATGGGGGGACAGCAGTCCTTAAGGTTCTGCGTACAGGAAACCCCTCCGTTACCGAGCTTGCCCGTTTCAAACAGGAATACACTATTCTAAAGGGGCTAAAAATAGAGGGCATTGTTTGCCCCATTGACATTATTGAATCAGGAGAAGGGATTGCCATCCTCGAGAAAGATTATGCCGGTCTGCAATCGCTAAAGGATGTTATTAAAAAAAAGAAAAAGCTGGATCCAGGCGAATTCCTTCGCGTTGCAATCAGCGTGTCTCAAACAATGGGAGAGCTTCACAGCAAAAATATCATTCATAAGGATCTAAAACCCGCCAACATCCTGGTCGACCCGGCAATGGAAACGGCAAAAATCACGGGTTGGGGCATCTCATCCATCCTTTTCAGCCATGACGAAGAAATTTTCCGGCGCGATGTAATCGAGGAGACTCTTGTGTATATGTCTCCGGAGAAAACGGGTCGGACGAACCGAGATCTCGATTACCGCACAGACCTCTATTCCATGGGTGTGACTTTTTATGAGGCCCTTACGGGCTCTCTACCATTTATCTCAGATGACCCGATGGAAATAATCCACGCCCATATCGCCAGAAAACCCTTGCCGGCCATGGAAATGGACATTTCTATTCCCGAAGTTCTCTCTGAGATCATCGACAAGCTCCTGTGCAAGACCCCGGAAGAGCGCTATCAGAGTGGTTTCGGCGTAATGCATGACCTAAAGCTGTGCCTGAAGGCTCACGATGCTCAAAAGCCCATGGAGCCCTTTCCGCTCGCCTTGATGGATATCTCTGCACATTTTAATATCCCCCAGGTGCTCATAGGACGTCAGAGTGAACTCGATACCCTCCTTAGCGCCTTTGACCGGTTTGTTGACGGCAAACGGGAAACCATCCTGGTTAGAGGGCGACCCGGCATAGGGAAATCGGCCCTCGTAAATGAGATTCGCAAGCCCGTACTCGCTCGCCGTGGCTATTTCATCTCGGGTAAATATGACCAGCTCA